>JBDUDX010000218.1:0-42555 GCA_040002735.1 Frankiaceae bacterium
GGCTGCTCGGGCTGCTCGCTGAGCGGGGATATGAGGTCCGCGACCGGCTGGGGTTTCGCGAGTGGCGTACCCCCGCGGATCTGGAATGCGAAACTCGCGCCCCCGGCGGCGCGATCTACGGTACGTCCTCCAACGGGCTGTGCGCGGCGTTCCTCCGGCCGGCGAATCGGTCACCGGTGACCGGGCTGTACCTGGTCGGCGGCTCCGCTCATCCCGGCGGCGGGCTGCCCCTGGTCGGAATGTCCGCGGAAATCGTCAGCTCGCTGATCGGCCCGGCATAGGGCGTGGCGACGCCCTATCTTCGAACTCATGTTCTACAACAACAACGAAGCACCCGGCTTGTCGGTGGACAACCCCCGGGATGGGCACTCATCGCAGCGACCGCCGGGCCACGACGAGAAATTGGCCGAGTCCGATGGCGGACAGCGCGAGCGTGGTCGCGGCGCCGAGCGTCGCAACGTCCGCCGCGTGGCCGGGGTACAGGCCGGCGGTCCCCAGCGTCGCGGCCACCAGCGGGATCCGGGTACCGCGCTCCCCTACGGTCACCACGCCGATCTCTCCCATGCCAGCATTCCCGGCGCGGGCCCGGGTGTACTCCAACAACCCGATCGCCAGGCCGGCCGTCACGCAGACGCCGGGGAACGCACCGAGCCGCCACAAAGCCAGCAGGAACGCCGTATCGGACAACCGGTCCACGACGGAGTCCAGCACGTACCCGAACCGGCTGGCCCGATCCGTCAGGACTGCGACCGTCCCGTCCAGGCTGTCGACCAGTCCGGCCAGCACCACGGTTCCCGCGGCGAGTAGCGGCCAGCGGGTACCGCCGGCCGCCAACGGGATCACCCCCAGGCTGATCAGGAGCCCCAAGGCGGCGAGCGCATCGGGCTGGACGCCTCGTCCGGCCAGCGGGCGGGCCACGGTGTACGCGATCCGCAGCCAGCCATCGACGAACCGCGAGGACGAGGGGTCGTACCCGCCGTGCAGACCGGACCAGCGCTGCAGGAAGGCGGTGTAGGACGGGATGGGAGCGCCCGGGGGGCTGGCGGTGCCCACCGAGGCGGCCATCAGCAACATGGCCGAACCGGCGAGTACCGCCAGCCAGAGTGTCATCGCGACGGCCCCGGTGCGCTGGGCGGCATGCGGCGCGCCGGATCCCGCCTCAGCCGCGCTCGCCGAGTGCCAGGCGCTGGTACACCTCGCGGGTCGCCGTCGAGCGGTTCAGCGTGTAGAAGTGCGCACCCGGAGCGCCACCGTCGAGGAGCCGCTCGGTCAGATCAGCCGCCACCTCCACCCCGATGGCACGGACCGCGACCGGATCGTCCTGGACGGCGCACAGCCGCTCGGCGAGGTCCGCGGGAAACGCCGCCCCGGAAAGCTGAGACATCCGCTCGATCTGCCTGAGATTGGTGACCGGCATGATGCCGGGCAGGATCGGCAGGTGGCAGCCATAGCTGGCTGCCCGATCCCGCAGCCGGAAGTAGTCATCGGCGTTGAAGAAGAACTGGGTGATGGCGAAGTCGGCGCCCGCCGCACACTTTCGGGCCAGGTGCCGGGCGTCGGTTTCGAGGTCGGCCGACTCCGGATGACCTTCCGGAAACGCGGCCACCCCGACGCAGAAATCGCCCAGCTGCCGCAGCAGAACGACAAGTTCCTCGGCGTACCGCAAACCTTCCGGATGCTGCTCCCAGGCCTGTCCCGTTCCGCCCGGCGGGTCGCCGCGCAGGGCGAGCACATTGCGCACGCCGGCATCGGCGTAGGAGCCGATGACGTGCCGCAATTCGGCCCGACTCGAGCCCACGCAGGTGAGGTGGCCGAGGGGTTTGAGCGTGGTCTCCGCCGCAATCCGCTCCGTGACCCGGATCGTGCGGTCTCGGGTCGACCCGCCGGCGCCGTAGGTGACGGAGACGAAAGTGGGCGCCAACGGCTCCAGCTCCCGGATCGCCTGCCACAGAATGCGTTCGCCCTCGTCCGTCTTCGGCGGGAAGAACTCAAAAGAGAACGACCGACGGCCGGTGAGGAGCAGCTCCCGGATCGTCGGCGCCGGGGCCGGCAGTACGCGGGGCGACATGCTTGTTGAGCGTAGTCGAGCAAATAGTCGCTGGCTGGCGGTCACGCGTGCGCCAAACTGACCGAGTCGAGCTACTTACGCACAACTATGGTGATGCGGTAAACCAGTACCGCAGCACCCGTGTCGGCCCGATGGAGAACTCGCCTGTGCCGTTCGACCCGCCTCTACCCGGCCGGTCACGACCGTCCGGCACGGAGACCGCTGCACCGCTGGACAGCGCGAATCTGCGGTCCCGGGTGCACAAGGTGCTCAGCGCGTACCTCGCCAAGCAGGGCCCTGCCCTCGACGCCATCAGCCAGGACCTCGGCCCACTCACCGACGCCATCAACGACTTCCTGCTCGACCGGGGGAAGCGGCTGCGCCCGGCGTTCTGCTACTGGGGGTGGCGCGGTGCCGGCGGGGCGGACTCCGAGGAGATCGTCGCGGCCGCCTCGGCGTTGGAGTTGGTCCATGCCTGCGCGCTGATCCACGACGATGTGATGGACGGCAGCGACACCCGCCGCGGCCAGCCGGCGGTGCATCGCCGGTTCGCCTCGCTACACCGGGTGAGCGGCTGGTCCGGTGACCCGGCCACGTTCGGCTCCTCGGCGGCGATCCTGCTCGGCAATCTCTGCCTGATCTGGGCGGACAACCTGCTGGCCACCTCCGGCCTTCCGCCGGCCACGCTCACCGCGGCCATGCCGGTGTACGACGAGATGCGGGTCGAGGTGATGGTCGGGCAGTACCTCGACCTGCTCGAGCAGGCCCTCGGCGGTGGCTCGGTCGAGCGCGCGCTACGAGTGGCCCGGTACAAGAGCGCCAAGTACACCATTGAACGGCCGCTGCACTTCGGGGGCACGCTCGCCGGGGCCTCGGCGGCGACCCTCACCGCCTACACCGCCTACGGCATCCCGCTCGGCGAGGCGTTCCAGTTGCGCGACGACGTACTCGGTGTGTTCGGCGATCCGGCCGTCACCGGCAAGCCGGCGGGCGACGACCTGCGGGAGGGCAAGCGCACCGTGCTCGTCGCGGCCGCACTCGACCGGGCCAGCCAGGGTCAAGCGGCCGTCGTCCGGCGGCACCTCGGCGATCCGCACCTGGACGACGACGGCGTATCGGCCTTGCGTGACGTGATGATCGAGACCGGCGCGATCGGATACGTCGAAAGACTGATCGAGCGGTACGCCGGCGACGCGCTCGCCGCCATGGACAACGACGCGCCGGTCGAGCCCGACGCTCGGGATGTTCTGCAAGAGCTTGCGATCGCGGCCACCGCCCGGTACGAGTGATGCGCACCGTCCCCGGCCGCACGCACCGCGTCGTCGTGGTGGGCGCTGGCCTCGGCGGGCTGTCGGCTGCGCTGCGGCTGGCGGGGGCCGGCCGCGAGGTCACGGTGGTGGAGCGGGAGTTGGTACCGGGCGGTCGGGCCGGCCGACGGGAGGATGCCGGGTACCGCTTCGACACCGGACCGTCCGTGCTCACCATGCCAGGTCTGGTCGCCGACGCACTGACCTGCGTCGGGGAGGAACTGACGGACTGGCTGGACCTCATTCCGCTCGACCCGCTGTATCGGGCGCACTACCCGGACGGCTCGACGCTCGATGTGCGATCCGACCCGCAGGCGATGGCAGCCGAGGTGGAGCGAGTCTGCGGGCCGGCGGAGGCAGCCGGCTACCTCCGGTTCGTCGACTACGTCACCGAGTTGTACCGGCTGGAGATGGCCGACTTCATCGACCGCAACCTGGACTCGCCCCTCAACCTGGTCCGACCCGGGCTGGCGCGGCTGATCGCGCTTGGCGGCTTCCGCCGGCTGGCGCCCAAGGTGGGCCAGTTCTTCCAGGACCGGCGGATGCAGCGGATGTTCTCCTTCCAGTCGATGTACGCCGGCCTGTCCCCGTACGACGCGCTGGCGATCTACGCGGTGATCGCCTACATGGACACCGTGGCCGGCGTAAGCTTCCCGCGCGGTGGCATGCACGCGTTGCCGGTGGCACTGGCCGGGGCGGCGGCGAAGCACGGCGTGACGATGCGGTACGGCACCACGGTGAGCCGGGTCGAGCTGAGCGGATCCCGGGCCACCGCGGTGATCACCACGACCGGTGAGCGCATCCCCGCCGACGCGGTGGTGCTCAACCCCGACCTCCCGGTCGCCTACCGGGAGCTGCTACCGCCGGAGTACACCCCGGCGCGGGTGCAGCGGCTGACGTACTCGCCATCCTGCGTCGTGCTGCTCGCCGGGTCGACGGCGGAGTACTCGAAGATCGCCCACCACAACATTCACTTCGGTCGGTCCTGGCGGGCAGTGTTCCGGGAACTGATCGAGGACCGCACATTGATGACGGATCCGTCGCTGCTGGTCACGGTGCCGACCAGGACGGACCCGACGCTGGCGCCGCCGGGCCGGCAGTCGTACTACGTGCTGGCCCCCACGCCCAACCTGGACGCGCCGCTGGACTGGGACGTCATCGGCCCCCGCTACCGCGGCGAGATCGTGCGGACGCTGGAGCAGCGGGGATATGTCGGCTTCGGCGACGGGATCGAGGTGGAACACCTGACCACCCCGGCGGACTGGCGGCGCCAGGGCATGGAGCGGGGCGCGCCGTTCGCCGCATCCCACACCTTCACGCAGACCGGGCCCTTCCGGCCGCGGAATCTGGCGCCCGGCCTGGAGAACGTGGTCTTCGCCGGCTCCGGCACCCAGCCCGGCGTGGGGGTCCCGATGGTGTTGATCAGCGGCCGGCTCGCGGCTGAGCGCATCGTTGGCCCGACCCGCTGAACGTAAGAACACACAGTGCTCGCCATGGACCAAGATCCGCACGCTTAAGTCGATCTTTGAAGGGCCTGCCGCGAGGGGCACTGTGTGTTCTTACGTTCAGGCGGCGGGGGTCAGGTGCCAGCGGAGCGCCGCTCGCACCGTGTCCACCACATAGTCGGGGCTCCCCATGACGTCCTCCCACGAGAACCGCAGCAGCATCCAGCCACCCGCCAAGAACGCGTTGGCCTTCCGGCGGTCGCTGCGATAGTCCTGTCTATCCCGGTGAAACGTGAAGCCATCGGCTTCCAACAGCAGTCGCTGGATCTTGTACGCGAAGTCCGCCACTGCCACCAACCGCCCATCGGAGTCCCACACCGCGTATTGCGTGTGCGACGGCGGGATTCCCGCCACGGACACGAGCACCCGCAAGACCGACTCCAGCACCGAGCCAGCGTTGGGGTCGGCCAGGCTTGCGACCCGGCGTACCTTGCCAGCACCGTTTCCAGTCGTCGCTCGCGCGCTCGACTGCAACTCACCGATATCCAAGCCGCTCCGAAGGGCCGAATCTGCGATCGCGACGGCTTGTGCCAAGGGCAGCCGGCGAGCGCAGTCCAGAACGGTCCGCAAGGGCGCAGTGACCAGGACGCCTTGAATCTCCCCGTAGGCGTCCGATGGCAGGTCCACCCGCTGCACGGTCAACCCCATTCGCCCCGACAGTCGGCGGTTGCGCGGCACGGTGATGGAGTGCTCGGTGGGTGTGTGCGCCATTGGCCAGCCGTGAACCAAGGCCGCACTGTCGCAACTGACCACACCCTGAAGCCCCTGTGCCGCGGCCACGAGCTCTGCCCCCCCCCGCCGGTCCGGCACGGTAGGCGCCGCGGGCCATCCGGATCACCGTGCCCGCCGCGACTGCTCGGGACAGGGCCGCGGAGGAGACCCCGGCGGACAGCAGCTCATCGCGACCCGCCACTCCGCACCGGTCACGCCCCACAGCGGCGACCAACTCGGCGACGTCCACCGGCACACCCTGCCGGCCGCCAGCGGCAGCGAGTAGGGGCACCTTGCTGTCTGTGGACAAGTCGGAACCGTGCCAGGATCGAGCCGGTGAGCACGCGGGAGTTGGACGCGGCCGGGATCACCGACCCGGGGCTGCGGGCATCGTATGAGTACTGCCGGCGATTGAATGCCGCACACGGCAAGACCTACTACCTGGCAACGCTTCTGCTGCCGCGGCCGAAGCGGCCGTACGTCCATGCGCTCTACGGCTTCGCCCGCTACGCCGATGAGATCGTCGACGACCTGGCTTCCACCCTGACCGCCGCGCAGAAGGCGGACCAGCTGAAGCAATGGGGCGGCAGGTTCCTGCGGGGCGAGGCGGACGACGCCACGCTGCCCGCGGTACACGACACGATCCGCCGCTGGAACCTTCCGCGGGAGCACTTCCAGGCGTTCCTCGACTCCATGCGGATGGACCTGAGTGTTGCCGAGTACGCCACGTTCGACGACCTGATGGGGTACGTCTACGGATCGGCGGCCGTAATCGGCCTGCAGATGGTGCCGATCCTGGAGCCGCTGAGCGAGGCCGCGTACCCCTATGCTCGGGACTTGGGCGTCGGCTTCCAGCTGGCGAACTTCCTCCGCGACGTGGGCGAGGACTTGCGCCGCGGCCGGATCTACCTGCCGATGGACAGCCTGGCGCTTTTCGGCGTCACCCGGGAGCATCTGGAGCAGGGGGTGGTCGACGCCCCGGTCCGCCGCCTGCTGGCGTATGAGATCGCCCGTACCCGGGAGATTCTCCGCGCCGCGGAGCCGGGCGTACGACTGCTGCACCCGACCAGCCAGGACTGCATCGTCACTGCGCTGCGGCTCTACGGCGGCATCCTGGACGCCGTCGAGGAAGCGGACTACCAGGTACTGGACCGCCGGGTACGGGTCGGTCCGCTCACTCGGGCCCGGGTCGCGGTGCCGGCGCTGCGGCGCGCCCGGGTCGCCCGCCGGCGGCTACCGGCAGTCGGCGGCCCCACCACACCCACCAGCTCAGCGTCTGGGTGACGAGCGCGAAACCGAAGAGCAGGTCCTCCACCGGGGCACAGGCGATCCGTATCCCGGTGATCGCAGCGGGGCCGTACGTCACCACGTCGCGACAGGTGAGCACGCCGTTGACCAGAAGCTGGAAGAACACCACGATTGCGTACGCCGTCCAGAACACCCGCCGCCGCAGCAGCCGGGTCCGCAGCACGAACAGGTCCAGCCCGACCGTCCCCGCGACACCGAGCAGAGCCAGCGCGGTGTAGCTCACTCGTCCCCCGCCGGCCAACCCCGGACGGCGCGCACCGCCTCGAAGGCGAGGATCGCGCAAATCGGGATGACCACAAAGAACAGCAACTCCTCCAGCGGCAGGTGGCCGGGCAGCTCGATGCCGGTGGTCTGGCGGGGGTCGTACCGCCAGTGGTGGCGGGCGATCGCCCACAGATCCCAGCCCGTGAAGAGCGCGACCACCGGCAGCAACGTCAGCAGGAGCCGGCGCCACCGGGTGAAGACCCGGGTATGCAGCCGCAGCTCCAGCGGCAGCGCGGTGCCGGCCAGGCTGACCGCCAGCACGCCGAGGTACAGCAGCCTCACCCCGCGAACCGCAGCCGCCGGGAGAACTCCGCCGCGGCGGCCTGCGGGTCAGCCGCCGCGGTGAGCGCCCGGACCACCACCACCCGCCGCGCCCCGGCAGCGACAACCTCGTCCAGGTTGGTCCGGTCGATACCGCCGATCGCGAACCAGGGTCGCTCGGCGCCCGCGGCGTAGGAGGTCAAGCCGAGGCCGGGCGCGGGCCGGCCGGGTTTGGTCGGCGTCGCCCACGTCGGGCCTACGCAGAAGTAGTCGACCCCAGGCTCGGATTGCGCCGCGTCCACCTCGGCCTCGGCGTGCGTGGACCGGCCAATCACGATGTCGTCGCCGAGGATCTCCCGGGCCACCGCAACCGGCAGGTCATCCTGGCCGAGGTGCAGGATGTCTGGCCGCACGGCGTATGCCACGTCCGCCCGGTCGTTGATCGAAAACAGCGCGCCGTACCGCCGACAGGCATCGGCCACGACCTCCGCCGCTTCGATCTCCGCCCGAGCATCCAGGTGTTTCTCCCGCAGCTGGACGACATCGACCCCGCCGGCGAGAACGGCGTCCAGGAAATCGGCCATGTCCGGGCGCAGGCCGGTACACAGATACAGCCGCGCGTCGGCGAGCCGCTCCCGAGCGGAGGCCACTCAGAAACCCAACGCCTGGGCGCGGCGGCGGACCTCGGTGCCGCGATTGTCGCGCAGCGCTTGCACCGGCGTACCGGGCAGCGAGTCGTCCGGGGTGAACAGCCAGCGCACCGCCTCCGCGTCGGAGAAAGACTGGTCCCGGAGCAGGCTCAGCGTCCCGGTCAGCTTGCGGATCAGCGCGCCGTCCTGCAAGAAGGCCGCCGGAATCCGCAGCACCGGCGGCTCCCCGACCCGCAGCGCGATCACCTGTCCGCTGCGGATCAAACCGCGCACCTGGGACACGCCGACGCCGAGGTACTCGGCCACATCCGGGACGGGAAGCCACTCCCCCACCAGCGCCTCGAGGGCCCCGGTATCAATATCGGTCTGCACCCGACCAGTAAACCCGTACTTCCGGGCAACCCGTACGGTCTGGTACATGTACGAGGGAGACCAGATCCGATTGCGGACCGCTGAGCCCGGCGATGCGGCGTTCTTCCATCGCGGCATCAACGACCCGGACGTGAAGCGCGGCCTCCTCGCCCGGTACCCGATGTCGATGGAGGACGAGGTCCAGTGGATCAACAGAATCCGCACGATCACGTTCGACAACGCGCACTTCGTGGTGGAGATCAAGACCGACTCGCGCATTCTCGGCAGTGTGGCGCTACGCGGCGCCACCCCGGAGGACCGCACCGCCGACCTGGGAATCGCCATCTTCGACAAGACCCGCTGGGGCAAGGGGTACGGGACCGACGCGGTTCGTACGGCCTGCCGATTCGGCTTCGCCGAGATGGGCCTGGCCCGGATCGAGCTGTGGGTCTTCGCCGACAACGACCGGGCCCGGCGGGCGTATGAAAAGGTCGGCTTCATCCACGAGGGCACTGCCCGCAGTCGAGTCTTCCGGCACGGGCAGCGGATCGATGAGCACGTGATGGGGCTGCTTCCTGGCGAACTGCGCTAGCGAGGGCCGCGCCACGGACGCTGCGCTAGCCGAGCTGCGCTAGCCGAAAGCCACCGCGATCGGCGCACCGCCCGCCCGGCCGGAGGCAAACGCCGCGTCGAGCACCGCCGCGGTGGCCCGAGACTCGGCCAACGGCAGCCCGACACCCGGCTCGCCACGGATCAACCGGGAGACGTCGGTGACCATCAGCTGGTACGCATCTGCCGCAGGCACCGGGATCCGCTCCGTCCGGCCACCGGTGGAGAGCCACAGTTCGCTGGCCTGCTCCCGCCAGGCGGTAAACGGGGCCTCTCGCAACTCCAGCTCGCCCCGCTCGCCGGCGATCACCAGCGACTGGGCAGCCGGCCCGGACATGCCGGCGAGCACCTCGGCCTCGCCGCCGCCGAAGTCGATCACCAACTCGGCCCGCAGGTCGACCCCGGTCGAGCCGAGCTCCAGGCGGGCGGCCACGTCGACCGGCGGCCGATCCCGGAACGCCCAGAGCGCCGCCGACACGGCGTAACAGCCGACGTCGTACAGCGCGCCGCCGCCCAGGGCCGGGTTCATCCGGTAGTTGCCGTCCGCAACCCCGTCGAAGGCGAACGCTGCCGCGACGTGCCGAACGGTTCCGATCGCGCCGTCGGCGAGCAGCCGCTGCGCGAGCCGTACGCGGGGGTGCCAGCGGTACCAGGACGCCTCGACCAGCCGCCGCCCCGACTCGGTGGCGACCGCCGTCACGGCGTCCACTTCGGCGGCCGAGAGCGCCAGCGGCTTCTCGCAGAGCACGTGCTTCCCCGCCCGCAGCGCCGCCTCCGACCACGGCCGGTGCGCGTCGTTGGCTAACGAGATGTAGACAGCCTCGACGTTGCGATCGGCCAGCAACTCCCGGTAGGCGCCATAGGACGGTCCGGAAGGGCCAAGTGCTGCAGCCCGGGCCGGATCCCGGGCCGCAGCCGCGTAGAGCACGGCACCGTCGGCGGCGTGCACCGCCGGGGCCAAAGCGGTGACGGCGATGGAGCCGGCTCCCAGGAAGCCCCAGCGCACCGGGTCGATCATGGGATCTCCGGCGCCGGAATGACCGGCCGGCCACCGAGGCAGATCGATTCCGTGGCGGCGGCCAGGACGGAGACGGTACGCCGCGCCTGGTGAGGCGTCACCGACATCGGGACACCCGTGAGCAGCAGGTCGGCGAGTTCCCGGTGGAACGGGGCGTCCGGCGCCTGCGGCTGGGCCAGCGCGGTGACCGAACCGTCGGTCGCGTGCAGGGTGAGATCAGCCGGCGACTCACCCGGTGCCAACCGATCCTCCACCAGGTTGCCCACCGGATCGCGGGCGAGCACAGCGGACCGCCGCCAACTCCCGACCAGCGTACCGCGGGTTCCCAGTACGTACCACTTCGGCTTCAAGGCTGCGGCCAAGTCGGAGTTCAGGAAGTCGGCCTCGACCCCGTCGGCGAAGTGCAGTGACACCCGGGTGGAGTCGGCGTTGGTCACGTCATGCCAGATCCGCTTGTGGTCGTGCGCGGTCACATAGTCGATCTGCTGGGGAAGCAGGTCGAGGATCCAGTCCAGGTAGTGTGCGCCCCAGTCGTACAGCGCCCCGCCGGAGATTCCCGCGTCGGAATGCCAGTAGTTGCACGGGTGGCCGTAGCCGCCGACGAACGATTCGTAGTGGAATACCTCGCCGATGGCGCCGGCCCGCACTGCTGCCCGCAACGCCAGATAGTCCCGATCCCACCGCCGGTTCTGGTACACCGCCAGCGCCCGACCGCGCTCAGCAGCGAGTGCAATCATCCCGTCGGCCTCAGCCACCGTGGTACAGAACGGCTTCTCCACCACCACCGACTTGTCGCGCTCCAGCGCCCGCAGCGACCAGTCGGCGTGGGTGTTCGGCGGCGTCGAGACGATCACCACGTCCACCGACTCGGCGTCGAGCAGCGTTTCGGGGGTGGGGTACGCGGTGATGTCGGGGGCAACCTGGCGGGCAGCCGCCACCCGAGCCGGGTTGAGGTCGCAGACCCCCGCCAGTTCCAGCCCGACGACCCGGGCGATAGCGCCGGCGTGTTCCACCCCCACCGCGCCGTACCCGAGCATCCCGATCCGGACCGGGCCGGCGTCCCGCAGCCCGGCGGCCGCCCGCAGCCAGCGGTGCACCAACCGGTGGTACCGGGGGTCGGCCACCGTCGCCGGGCTCGACCCGACAGTGAACGCGCCGTGCGCGCCGCGGGCGGTGCGGCGCACGGTGAGTACCGGGTGTTCCACCAGTCCGGCGTACGCGGTGAGCAGCACCTCCACGTCGTCAGCCGCCTTGTCCAACTGCAGCCAGCAGTCGGTGAGCATCAGCGGCACATCCATCCGGGCGGCCAACTCCGTGCCCCCCGGCCCGGGCCGCAGTCGGATCTCGTGCGTCGGCGTCAGCCGGCCCGGCAGCAGGCCGAGCAGGTCGCCGACCCCGCTGTCCCGCCACGCGTGCAGAGTCGGTCCGGCGAGCAGGAGCGACGCTTCGCCGGACAGGCGTTCGAGCTCACCCTCCGTCGGTGGCCGGTCGGCGAAGACCAGGACGACGTCGGCCGGCTCCGGGTGATTCCGGACCGGCACGCCGCAGCTGTCGAGGTGGGCGGCGAGCCCGGCGACCGCAGCCGCAAGGGAGGCGTCCGCGACGTCGACGAGCAGCGCGACGGACCGGGACGTTAAGGACATGGGCCGGAGCCTAGAACGACTCGGCGACAGTTTTCATCGGCACCGCAGGATCAGTAAGTCGGGTGAGATCCGGTTTCGCCCGGGCAGCGATCAGCCGCCGAGCCGCGAGCAGATCCCGCGGCCGGTCGCAGGTGACCACCGCCTCCAGCACCCCGGCCCGCAGCCAGCAGCCGGTCCAGGCGCGGTCGGTCGGGGAGCCACGCCACAGGAAGGTGTCAGCCGCCCCGTGCCAGCCGGCGTACTGGATGGTGTGGCCGAACTGCTCGGACCAGAAATACGGCACCGGGTCGAAAGTGACGTCCGGGATCCCCAACATCGCGTCCACCACCAGATCGGGCGAGTGCAGTGCGTTGTCCCAGTGCGCCACGTTCAGCCGGGTGCCGAAGCGGGCCGACGGCCAGGACGCGACGTCACCGAGGGCGAAGATGCCGGCAGCAGCCTGAAGCCGCCGGTCGGTGGGAACCGCGCCGGGATAGCCCGCCCACGCCGCGTCGGGGCGGACGCCGATGCCGGCGATCACCACGTCGGCCGCCAGATCACTGCCGTCGGCGAGCAGCACCCGGGAACCGGCCACCGCAGCCACCGGTGTACCCAGGCGCAGGTCGATGCCGGGGTACCAGGGGACGGTGGCCGCGCCCACCTCGGTGCCGAGCGCCGAGGCCAGGGGCGTGACCGCCGCCTCCAGCACCGTGACCACGCAGCCGAGCCGCCGGGCGGCCGATGCCACTTCGGCGCCGATCCAGCCGGCGCCGACGAGGACCACGCGGACACCGGGGGCTAACCGGGCACGAAGCCGACGAGCGTCGTCCACGGTCCGCAGCGTCAACGCATCCCCGACCGGCACCGGCGCGGCCCCGGTAGCGATCACCAACCCGTCGAAGTCCAGGCGCCCGCGGTCAGTGATCAGCACCCCCGGCTCGCATCCCGTCGCCCGCTCGCCGAGCCGCAATTCGACCCCGTCGTACTCCCCGGCCAGGGTGGTGTCCTCCGCTGTCCCCAACAGGACCGCCTTGGACAGCGGCGGCCGGTCGTACGGCAGGTGCGGTTCGGCACCGAGCAGGGTGAGCCGGTCCCGGTACCCGCGCTCCCGCAGCGATCGCACGACGCCGGCCCCGGCCAGCCCGGCGCCCACCACCACGATCCGCTCCACGGCCTGCCAGGGTAAGCCGACTCGGCAGCCTCGAAGGAGCAGGCAGCAGTCGAGCGTACGACCGGCTCCCACCGGCCCTCCGCTCCACTCCCGGCCGGTCCCCACACCGGGCAGGCGGGCTAAGCTGACCGACAGCACGGGAGTCCGGTACGACCGGACTGAGAGGGCGGGCTGACAGCCCCCGACCGTCGAACCTGATCCGGATCATGCCGGCGAAGGGAGCAGTGCCGGTGACCAACGGTAGCCGAGATGTCGTCGTGGTCGGCGGCGGGCCGATCGGGCTGGCGGTCGCCTGGCGAGCCGCCCAGCGTGGCCTGTCCGCCACCGTGGTCGACCCCTCGCCCGGGGGCGGCGCGTCCTGGATCGCCGCCGGCATGCTGGCGGCCATCACCGAGGCGCACTACGGCGAAGAGCGACTCCTGGCACTCAACCTGGACAGTGCCCGGCGCTACCCCGCCTTCGTCGCGGAACTCGAAGGGGCCAGCGGAGTCGACGTCGGGTACGCCACCGCCGGCACTCTCGTCGTCGCCGCCGACGCCGGCGACCGCGCGGTTGTCGCCGACCTGCACGCCTATCAGCGCCGCCTGGGCCTCGCCTCGGAGCTGTTGACCGGCCGGGAGGTGCGGGCGCTGGAACCGATGCTGGCCCCCACCGTCCGTGGCGGCCTGCTGGTGGCGAGCGATCACAGCGTCAACCCGCGCCGGCTCACCGAAGCGTTGCGCGTGGCGGCGGAGCGCCTGGACGTCACCATCGTGGCGGAGCGGGCCACCGAAGCCGGCGCGAAGACGGTACGCCTCGCCGACGGCTCCACGCTGGCTGCTGGCGAGGTCGTGGTCGCGGCCGGCGCCTGGAGCCCGGCGTTGACCGGACTCCCCGGCCGGCCGGTGAAAGGGCACGTGGTCCGGCTCCGCGGCCAAGGGTTCCTGCGGCACACGATCCGCGGCGTGGTCGCCGGCTCGCAGGTGTACGTCGTCCCCCGCGCCGACGGCGAGGTCGTGATCGGCGCCACCATGGAGGAACTCGGCTTCGACACCACCGTACGAGCCGGCGGGGTGTACGAACTGCTCCGCGACGCCCGCGCGATCCTGCCCGGCATCACCGAACTGGAGTTCGTGGAGGCCGGCGCCGGTTTGCGGCCCGGGTCGCCGGACAACGCACCGATCATCGGACGACTCGCGGACGGCCGGATCGTCGCCACCGGCCACTACCGCAACGGCATCCTGCTCACCCCGGTCACCGCCGACGCAATCGCCGACCTGCTCGGCAACGGCTCGCTGCCGGCCGGCATGGAACCGTTCACCCCGGATCGGCTGGCGGTGCCCCGGCCGCCGAGCAGAGCTCCGGTCGGGAGCGGGGTATGAACGTCACCGTCAACGGCCGGCACACCGACGTGGCATCGGATGCCACATTGGCCGACCTCGTGGCGCAGCTCTGCGCCCGGCCCACCGGGACCGCGGTGGCGGTCAACGGTGACGTGGTCCCGCGCAGCGCCTGGTCCCGCCAGCGGATCGCCGACGGAGACGCGCTGGAAGTGCTCGCCGCCGTTCAAGGAGGGTGACGTGACCTCACACGCGGATGTGTTCCGGATCGCGGATGCGACGTTCGGTTCCCGACTGATCATGGGTACCGGTGGTGCGCCGAGTCACGAGATCCTGGAATCGGCGCTGAAGGCCTCCGGCACCGAACTCACCACCGTGGCGATGCGCCGGGTGGCGCCCGGCGAGGCCGGTTCGCTCTTGGATGTGATCACCGGGCTGGGTATCCGGCTGCTGCCGAACACCGCCGGCTGCTTCACCGCCCGCGAGGCGGTGCTGACCGCGAAGCTCGCCCGGGAGGCGCTGCAGACCGACTGGCTCAAGCTGGAAGTGATCGCCGACGAGCGCACGTTGCTCCCGGACCCGGTGGAGCTCCTCGACGCCGCCGAGCAGCTGGTGGACGACGGCTTTCTCGTCCTGCCGTACACCAACGACGACCCGGTACTGGCCCGGCGGTTGGAGCAGCTGGGTTGCGCGGCGGTGATGCCGCTCGGCTCCCCGATCGGCACGGGCCTCGGCATCCGCAACCCGCACAACATCGGCATGATCGTGGAGCAGGCGGGCGTACCGGTGATCCTCGACGCCGGCGTGGGTACCGCCTCGGACGCGGCGCTTGCCATGGAGCTGGGCTGCGACGCGGTGCTGCTCGCGTCCGCGGTCACCCGCGCGCAGGACCCGACCCGGATGGCCGAGGCGATGGCCAAGGCCGTGGAGGCCGGTCGCCTGGCCCGGCTCGCCGGGCGGATCCCGAAGCGGTTCCACGCCGAAGCATCCTCGCCGATGGAGGGCCGAGCCGATCTCGATTGACGGCGGGCACCGCTAGGGTTTGGAATCCGACGTACGACGGGAGCCACCATGCAGCCTTTTGATTCTCTGGACCGCCTCGAGAAGTTGACCGTTCTGGACCCGGCGGCGAAGAAGATCGCCGCGGTGATCCGAGAGAAGATCCAGCCACAGTCGCTCCGCGACCTCTTGCACGGCGTCTGGCTCGGCCACCCGCTGCACCCGGTACTCACCGACATTCCGATCGGCGCGTGGACGTCGTCCGCGATGCTCGACCTGTTCCCCAAGACCGGCGCCGCTTCCAGCGCGCTGATTACCGTCGGGCTGGTCAGCGCCGGCCCGACCGCGATCTCCGGTTGGACCGACTGGTCGGAGCTGAACGCACCCGAGCAGCGCACCGGCCTGGTACACGCGGCCACGAATTACCTGGGCATGGGTTTGTACGCGGCCAGCCTCTACGCCCGGGTACGCCGGCGGTACATCCGCGGCAAGGCGTGGGGCTTCGCCGGACTCGCGACCGTGCTGGTCGGCGGCAGTATCGGCGGCCATCTGTCCTACCGCCGGGCGGCCGGGGCCAACCACACCGCGGACGTCGGGGACACCTCGGGCCGTGGCTGGACCGGCCTGGGCTCGCTGGATGAGTTGCCGGAGGGGCAGCCTGCTGCCCGCCAACTCGGTCATGTACCGGTGATGCTGCTGCGCCAGGAGGGCAACGTCCGGGGATTGGTGGACCGGTGCTCCCACCTCTCCGGACCGCTGCACGAAGGCGAGCTCACCGGCGCCGGCGCGGATCTCTGCATCGTCTGCCCGTGGCACGGCAGCCAGTTCCGGATCAGCGACGGCGGTGTGGTGCATGGCCCGGCGACGGCCGATCAGCCCCGCCTGGAGATCCGAATCACCGATGGTCAGGTGGAGGCCCGCATCGCGCGCTAGAAATGGCTAGATCGTAACTACACCCTTGTTATTCGGCCAGCCCGTGCCTAGGCTTACCAGGCTTGCGTCACGTGCCGGATACGAGGAGTCGCCGATGCTGGGTCACCGCACTCTGCGCGGGCTGGCTGCGCCGCTGCTGATCGGGGCTGTGGTGACGGCCAGCGTCCCCGGCGTGATCTCCATTCGGGTGCACCGGGGCGACACCCTCTCGGCGATTGCTCGCCAGCACCACACCACCGTCTCCATGCTTGTCGCGCTCAACCACCTCCCCGGACACGGCGACCTGATCTACGCCGGCCAGCTGCTCACGGTGCCGGGCGGGACCGCCGGGCGGCGGGGGACGGCCCGCGGCGCGTCGACCGCCACCTACACCGTCCGGGCCGGTGACACGCTCAGCGCCGTCGCCGCCACCCGGCACACCTCGCTGGCGTGGTTGCGGCAACACAACCGGCTGGACCGACGGTCCGTGATCTACATCGGGCAGCGCCTCGCCGTACCCGCGCCCGCGCGGCCGGCCCGGCGGTCGTCGGCGAACACCTTCGCCGGGCTTACGTATTCACCGGAAGTAGTGGCCGGCGCGGCGCGGCACCGCGCCGCTCTGGCCGCGCGCCGAGCGCCGTCCCGCAGCTCCGTCCGGGCCTTGATCCGCAGCACAGCCCGCCGGTACGGGGTAGACCCCGCACTCGCCCTCGCGGTGGCGCATCAGGAGTCCGGATTCCAGCAGCGGGTGGTGTCCCCCGCGGACGCGATCGGCGCGATGCAAGTCCTGCCGGCGACGGCGCAGTTCGTGTCCAAGTACGTGGTACACCGACGGCTCGACCCGCTCCGCGCCGCGGACAATGTCACCGCCGGGGTGGGCCTCCTCAAGGTACTGACCAGGGCGGCGCCGGTGGACAAGGCCGTTGCGGGCTACTACCAGGGACTCGGATCGGTCCAGCGCAACGGCATGTACGCCGACACCAAGACCTACGTCGCGGGAATTCTGGCGCTCCGGAAGCACTACGCGGCCACCCGGCACTGAGCCGACGGCGGTCGATCCGGTGCCGCGGGGCCCCCGAAAGGTCGGCGCGCACGTAGAATTCGCTGTCGTGGACACAACGCTCGCCGACTCTCTGGTCGGTCGGGTATTGGATCGCCGCTACCGGATCGACGCGCGGGTCGCCGGCGGTGGGATGGGTACGGTCTACGCCGCCACCGACACCCGGCTGGACCGTACAGTCGCCGTCAAGGTGATGCAGCCGGCGTACGCCACTGATCCCGCGTTCGTCGCCCGCTTCATCTCCGAGGCTCGGGCGGCCGCCAGGCTGTCGCATCCCAACGTCGTCGCGGTGTTCGACCAGGGCTCCGAACCCGCCTCGAATCGCGGCCAGCCGGTGGTGTTCCTGGTGATGGAGTACATCGACGGCACGACCCTGCGCCAGTTGCTCACCGAGCAGACCCGGCTTTCCGCGGGACACGCGCTCGCCATTCTGGATCCGGTACTCGGTGCGCTCGGCGCGGCGCACGCGGCCGGGCTGGTGCACCGCGACGTGAAGCCGGAGAATGTCCTGCTCGCCGCCGATGGCCGGGTCAAGGTCGCCGACTTCGGGTTGGCTCGCGCCGTGGAAGCCACCGCCGCAACCGCCAGCGTCACCACGCTCATCGGCACGGTCGCCTATCTCGCCCCCGAGCAGATCAGCAGCGGGGCCGCGGATGCCCGTACCGACGTCTACGCGGCCGGCATCCTGCTGTACGAGTTGGTCACCGGCCGCCCGCCGTTCGACGGCGCGCACGCGATGGCGGTCGCGTTCCGGCACGTCCATGAGGACGTACCGGCCCCCTCGGCCGCGGTCCGCGGGCTGCCCCGGCCGGTCGATGACCTGGTACGCCGGGCGACGGCCCGCAACCCGGCGCACCGATTCGCCGACGCCCGCGAGTTCCTCGGCGCGGTCCGCCAGGCGCAGCCCCGACTCCCGAGCCAAGGAAGTCGCCGATGGCGACCGGTGGCCTCCCGCGCCAGCGCCCCGCCGCTCCCGAACCCACCGCTCCCGAACCCACCGCTCCCGAACCCACCGCTACTGAGCCCACCGGTGGCCAGCTCACCGGGTGCCCGAGCCACCACACCGAATCGGCCGCTGCCACCCACCCAACGGGTCCCCGGCGGCCACCCCACCGCCGTGGTCGTACCGGAGTTACCGGCCGAGGTCCGTGGGGATTCTCGACCCACCGGCCGGGGCCGACTTCGGCTGCTGCTCGCGCTGGCCCTCGCCGCGTTCGTGACCCTCACCGGTTGGTGGCTGGCGAACGGTCGGTACGGGGAGGCACCGAGTCTGCTGGCCAAGACCAAGCCGGCGGCAAACTCCGCGCTGGCCGCCGCCGGGCTGAAGGCGCAGTGGCTGCCGGATCGGTTCTCCGCGAGCGTGCCCGCCGGACGGGTGGCCTTCGAAGCGCCGTCCGCGGGCGGGCGGGTGCGGGACGGCGACACGGTGGCGCTGGCCCTGTCCAAGGGGCCGGAGGTGCACAAGTTGCCGGTACTCGTCGGCGCCTCGCTGGCCCGAGCCCGCCAGGTTCTCGCGCCGCTTCGGCTGCGATCCACGACGTTGTCGGTGTACTCCGACACCGTCGCGGCGGGCAGCGTGGTGGCAAGCAAGCCCAAGCCGGGCACCTGGCTGCACCCGGGGGCTCCCGTGACGCTCACCGTCAGTAAGGGTCGGCAGCCCATCCGGGTACCGGATGTCACCGCGCGACCATTCGACGAGGCCATGCAGGTGCTCACCAAGCTGGACTTCACCGTCAAGCGTACGGATGCCTTCGACGACACCGTCCCGGCGGGCGACGTGATTCGCTCTACCCCGGCTCCCGGCCTGACTGCGCCCCACGCCACCGCGATCGGACTGGTGGTCTCCAAGGGACCGCAGCTGTTCGCGGTCCCGGACGTCCGGGCGCTTTCCGCCGGCGACGCGGCCCGTACGCTGCGCGCGGCCGGCTTCCGGGTACGCACCTTTGAGCCATTCGGGTTCGGCCTGGTACACGTGGTGTCCCCGAAGGTCGGCACCATGGTGGCCCGGGACACCACCATTTCGATCATCGTCTTCTAAGCCGTGCCGCCCCGCACGTTGTCCCCGGTCGGGGCGCACGTCATGGTCGGCAGCGGCCTGGTCTCCGGCGGCTTGGCCTACGCGCGAGAGATCGGCGCCGAGGCGGTGCAGGTCTTCGTCTCCAACCCGCGTGGCTGGGCGCCAGCGGCGGGTGACCTGGCGAGAGACGACGCGTTTCGGGTGGCGTGTGCCGATCGCCGGATACCGGTCTTCGTGCACGCCACGTACCTGGTCAATCTCGGCTCGCCGACGGAGGCCACCCGAGCCAAGTCGGTGGAGTCGCTCCGCGGAGCGCTGCGCCGCGGACGGCGCATCGGCGCCCGCGGCGTGGTCTTTCACGCCGGCTCGGCGGTCGACTCCGGCGATCGGGACGTCGCGATGCTGCGACTTCGGGACCTGCTGCTGCCTTTGCTGGACGAGTTGGCCGACGACGATCCGGACCTGCTGGTGGAGTTGAGCGCCGGTGGGGGCGGTTCCCTAGCGGCGACGGTGGAGGAGTTGGAGCCCTTCCTCGCCAGGGTGGACGGACATCCGCGGCTCGGAGTGTGCCTGGACACCTGTCACGCGTTCGCCGCCGGACACAACCTGGCGACGCCAGGCGGGGTGCGGACCACGCTGAACACGCTGCGCAAGACGATCGGTCGCGGCCGGTTGAAGCTGGTCCATGCCAACGACTCGCTCGACGGCTGCGGGTCGCGGCGGGACCGGCACGCCTCGATCGGCTCCGGGCAGATCGGGCTCGACCCGTTCGCCGAACTGTTCCGACACCCGGTCACCCGTGGGGTGCCGGTGGTCATCGAAACGCCCGGCAAGGCGCCCGATCACGCCAAGGACATCGCCGCTCTGAAGGCGCTTCGGGCTGGGTAGCATTCGCCGCCGCTTACGCGCCTCGGCTTCGGGCGCTGTGGAGTCCGCTACGAGTCCGGGCTCGCAGGATCCTCCACACCTTCGCCTGCCGGATCGCAGTCAGCCGGTGTAGTAACCGTCCGCCTCGGTGAGTGCCTCGTCCAGGACCGAGAGACCCTCCTTCAGTTCCTCCTCGGTGATGACCAGGGGCGGTACGACGTGCAGCCGGTTGAAGTGCGCGAACGGCCACAGCCCGCGGGCCTTGCACGCCGCGACCACCTTGGTCATCGGCTCCGCGGCCGGGCCGCCGGCGTTGAACGGTACGAGCATCTCCCGGGTGGCCCGGTCCTTGACCAGCTCCAGAGCCCACATCAGCCCCAGCCCGCGGACCTCGCCAACCGAGGGGTGCCGCTCCATCAGGTCGATCAAAGCCGGCCCGACGATCTCACTGCCAAGTCGCCGGGTCCGCTCCAGGATGCCGTCGCGGGTGAACACCCCGATCGAGGCGACCCCGGACGCGCAGGCCAGCGGATGCCCGGAGTACGTCAACCCACCCGGGTACGGCGTCTCGCGGAAGGTATCCGCCACCCGCCGGGAGATCACCACGCCGCCGAGCGGGACGTACCCGGAGTTGACCCCCTTGGCGAACGGGATCAGGTCCGGCACGACGCCCCAGCGGTCGACGGCGAACCACTCGCCGCACCGCCCGAAGCCGCTCATCACCTCGTCGAAGATCAGCAGGATGCCGTACCGGTCGCAGAGCTCCCGGACCCCCGCCAGGTAGCCGTCCGGCGGGATCAGCACGCCGTTGGTACCGACCACCGTCTCCAGCACGATCGCGGCCACCGTGGCCGGCCCTTCCAGGGCGAGCACCTCGGCGAGATGCGCCAGCGCCCGCTCGCCCTCCTGCCCTGCGTCCGCTGCGGAGAACGCCGACCGGTACGGGTACGGCCCGAAGAAGTGCACGACCCCCGGCATCCCCGGTTCGCTCCCCCAACGCCGCGGGTCACCGGTCATCGTGATCGCGCCGTTGGTGGCCCCGTGGTAGGAGCGGTACGTGGTGAGCACCTTGTGCCGACCGGTGTGGAGCCGGGCCATCCGGACCGCGTTCTCGGTCGCCTCGGCGCCGCCGTTGGTGAAGAACACCATGTCCAGGTCACCGGGCGCCCGCTCGGCAATCAGTCGGGCCAGCTCGCCGCGGACATCATTGGCGTGGAACGGGGCGATCGTGCAGAGCCGGTCGGCCTGGGTCTTGATCGCGGCCACGATGTCCGGGTGCTGGTGACCGAGGTTGGCGTTCACCAGCTGGGAGGCGAAGTCCAGGTACCGGTTGCCGTCATAGTCCCAGAAGTACGAGCCCTCGCCGCCGGCGACGCACAGCGGGCTGATCAGCCCCTGCGCGGACCAGGAGTGGAAGACGTGGCCGCGGTCGTCGGCGTAAACGGTCTCTTTGTCGCTCATGAACTCACCGGTTCTGTGGGAAGCCAAGGTCGATCTTGGACGTGGCGGGATCGGGCCAGCGGGAGGTAACCACCTTGGTACGGGTGTAGAAGTGCACGCCCTCCGGGCCGTACATGTGGGTATCGCCGAAGAGCGAATCCTTCCAGCCGCCGAAGGAGTACGCGGCCACCGGCACCGGGATGGGCACGTTGATCCCGACCATCCCGGCGGTCACCGCAGAGCTGAACTCGCGGGCGATCCCGCCGTCCCGAGTGAAGAGAGCCACCCCGTTGCCGTACTGGTTGCTGTTCACCAGCCGCAACGCCTCGTCGTAGGTCTCGGCCCGGACCACGGACAGCACCGGGCCGAAGATCTCATCTCGGTACACGTCCATCGACGGTGTCACGTCGTCGATCAGACTCACCCCGAGGAAGAAGCCGTCGCCGTCGAAGGGCTGCTCGCGGCCGTCGACCACCACGGTGGCGCCCTCCTCGGCGCCGCGGCCGATGTAACCGGCCACCCGGTCCCGGTGCTCCCGGGTGACCAGCGGCCCCATCTCGGCGTCCGGGTCGCTACCCGCACCGATCCGCAACTTGCCCAGCCGGGCCCGGATTGCCTCCACTACCTGATCGTGTGCCGCGCCAACGGGCACGACGACGGAGACCGCCATACAGCGTTCGCCGGCCGACCCGTACGCCGCGGACACCGCCGCGTCGGCCGCCATGTCGATGTCCGCGTCGGGCAGCACGACCATGTGGTTCTTCGCCCCGCCCAATGCCTGCACCCGCTTGCCGGCCTTGGTTCCCGTTTCGTACACATGCTTCGCGATCGGGGTGGAGCCGACGAAGCTCACCGCCTCGACGTCCGGGTGGGTGAGCAACCGGTCGACCGCCACCCGGTCGCCCTGCACCACATTGAGTACGCCGTCCGGCAGGCCCGCGTCGGCGAAGATCTGCCCCAGCAGCAGGGAGGCTGAGGGGTCCTTCTCACTCGGCTTCAGGACGAACGTGTTGCCGCAGGCGATCGCGTTGGCGATCATCCAGAGCGGCACCATCGCCGGGAAGTTGAACGGCGTGATGCCGGCGACAACGCCGAGCGGCTGCTTGATCTCGTGCACGTCCACGCCGGTGCCGACCTGCTCGCTGTACCCGCCCTTGAGCAGGTGGGACAGACCGCAGGCGAACTCCAGGTTCTCCAGCCCACGGGTGACCTCACCGATCGCGTCGGTGCGGACCTTGCCGTGCTCGGCGGTCAGTGCGGCCGCGACCTCGGCCCGACGCTCGGCAAGCAGGTGCCGGGCACCGAAGAGAATCTCGGTACGCCGGGCCAGGCTGGTCCGGGCCCAGGCCGGAAACGCCTCCTTCGCCGCGGCGACTGCGGCATCCACCACCTCGATGCTGGCGAACGCCACCTCCCCGGTCTGCTGCCCGGTTGCCGGGTCGTACACCGGCCCGGTGCGCTCGGGCGAGCCGAATGAGGACTTGCCGGCGATCAGGTGGCCGATACGGTTCATACCGCTCACCGTATCGACCGCGGGAGCGCAGCGGAACATCCGCCGGGCTAGTGGTGACCGCTCTCCACTTCTGCCACCGGTGGCCGGTCCGGCCGTCGTCGGGGTGGGTCATCCTGGTCGCGGGGCTCGCCCCGACCGTCGCCGTCTCCGAGGTCTTCGGTGATCGCCTTGACGATGGCGAGACCCTGCGCGGCAAGGGTGGCCACCGCGCTGTTGACGCCCTCAGTGCCGTTGAGAATGGTGAGGTTGGCCCCCTGCAAGCCGTCCGCGGCGGCCCGAACCAGCTCCGGCAACTGGGCGATGATCGCCTGGTCCAGGGCGATCCGACCCTGGGCTGCGGCCGCTTCGGCGCTCAGCCGGGTCGCCTCCGCCTGGGCGGTGGCCAACGTACGAATGCGCTCGGCCTCGGCTTCGGCCGGCTTGATCACCTCGGCCACCAACTCCGCCTGCCGCAGCTCGGCGTTCTTCGCCGCGACCAGCGACTGCTCCGCCAGGACGGCTTGCTGCGCCTGGGCGGCGGCCAACGGCCCCGCCTGCGACGCCTTCTGCTGGGCGGCGTCGATCTCCGCCTGATACTGCGCCCGTGCCACCGCGGTCTGCCGAGCGTACTCGGCCTGGTTGCGGTCACTCTCCTGGCGGGCCCTGGCGCTGGCCTGGTCCGCCGCCGCCTGCGCGATCTGCGCCGCCTGGTTGACGGTCGCCTGGTGCGGGGCCGCGAGCGCCATGATGTAGCCGCTGCCCTTGTCGTCGATGGACTGGATCTGCAGGCTGTCGACCGTCAACCCGATCTTGGCCATCTCGATCTTGGAGGCGTCGAGTACGTTCTCGGCGAGGGTCTGCCGCTCTCGGATGATCGCCTCGACCGTCATGCTGCCGACGATGGAGCGCAGGTGACCGGCGAAGATCTGGCCGGTGAGCTCGTCCATCTGGTTCTGATCGGCCAGGAAGCGCTGGGCGGCGGAGGCGATGGAGGCGTTGTCGCTGCCCACCTTGAAGGCGATCACGGCCTTGACCGCGAGCGCGATCCCCTGTTGGGTAACGCAGTCCTCGGTGACCGCAGCCTCGCGCATGGCCAACGTCAGAAAGGACACTTTCCGCAGAATCGGTACCGCCCAGGCGCCGTGGCCAGTGACAATCCGAAACGGCAGTGTGGTGTCGCCGCTGCTCTTCTGTTTGCCGCCGGAGATGAGCATCGCCTCGTTCGGCGCCGGTACGTGGTAGCCGAGCATCGGGCCTACCTCTCGTTCGGACCGACGGCGCCCGGCGCATCCGGGCACCGTCCACGTCCCTCGGATCCCATGATGACGGTGGTCTGCGGCCACGGCACGACATCGACCGCTCCCGCTCCGTGGTGGTCGATCACGAGCACCTCCGCCCCGGGCTCGAGGCAAGAGTCACTGTAAGCCAGCAGATGCTCATAGCAACCCCGCAGCAACACGCGCACCTCCCCCGGGCCGGCCGGCCCCCGGACGCGGGTGACCACCCGGGCGAGCTGGCCCGCCAGCTCGCGTTCCGGCACGATGCACGCTCCTTGCGGCGGGTACTCCTCCAGTCTGCGCCCTCGGCGATCTCGCCATACCGATGGTCGCGGAACGCCGGCTACCTACGATCGCTGCGTGCCTGCTTCCTCGGTCCGCCCGTCGGCAGCAACCCCCCGACGCACCGAGTTGCTGGCGGTGCTCGCGCTGGTAGCGATCACGGCGATCTGGGGTTCCACCTTCGTCGTGGTCAAGGACGCCATCGCCCGGATGCCGGTGATGGACTTCCTCGCCTGGCGCTTCGGACTGGCAGCGCTGGTGATGATCGCGCTGCGGCCGCGTTCGATCTCCCGGCTCTCAGCGGCCGGGCGGCGAGCCGGACTGCTGCTCGGATTGGCGCTCGGCATCGGGTACGCCGCACAGACCTTGGGGTTACGGACCACGCCGGCATCGATCTCCGGCTTCATCACCGGCATGTTCGTCGTCTTCACGCCGCTGTTCGCCGGCGTACTGCTGCGCCGGCGGGTGGGTCGGGCGGCCTGGCTCGCGGTGGCCCTGGCCACGCTCGGGCTCGGGTTGATCTCGCTGCGTGGCTTCTTCGTCGGCGGCGAACTGCTGACGCTGGCGTGCGCAGCGTTGTTCGCGCTGCACATCGTCGGCCTGGGCGAGTGGTCCGCGGGCTCGGATGCGTACGGGTTGGCCGTGCTGCAGTTGCTGGTGGTGGCCGGACTCTGCGCACTCACCGCCATTCCGGCTGGCGGACTCCGACCGCCGCCCGACGCCGGAGCATGGGGCGCGATCGGGCTCACCGCGATCTTCGCCACCGCGTTCGCTTCTGTCGGCCAGACCTGGGCACAGGCACATCTGGCCCCGGCCCGGACCGCGGTCATCCTGACCCTGGAACCTGTCTTCGCCGGCGTCTTCGGGGTGTGGGTCGACGGCGACCGACTGGGCGCTCGCGCCATAGGCGGGGCGGCGCTGGTACTTCTCGCCATGCTGGTCACCGAACTCCACCCGCGCGCTCGCGCCGGGGCTCGGGCCGTGGAACGGCTGGAGGTTGAGCGACGGACGAGCTAGGAGATGCGGACCTCCGAACGCTAGCGGCGTCGGTAGACATCGCTGCGATGATCGATATCGACGACCCGCAGAATGCCGACGGCAGCTGACCGTACGTCTGGGTCGACGGGGTCCAAGGCGAGCAAGCCGTTTCCCGCCGGCCGGGTCGGCAGGTTGGTGGTCAGGTCAGCGTCGGCCCGCTACCGGTCCGGCGAGGGCGTCGCGGGCCACGCGACGAGCAGATGGGCGGGGTCGTGCGCGATCGGCGGTGTACCCGGCCACGACGACGCAGGCCCGCTCCCAGGGCCGCTGACGCTCGAGGAACGGCACTTCCTCCGCCATCCACTGTCGCCAGAACACCGCGACCTGCTCGGCGTCGTCGTGCCCGCCGAGCGCCAGGTCTCGGGCGGTACCGCACCTCGTGACCGCGCCGCAGGGGCTGCAGCACCCCGCCAGCCAGCAGGTCGGCCCAGTCGAAGAACGAATGATGCCAAGCCACGTCGTCCGTGTGGACCACCCTCGATGCGGGCACCGCACCGCTCAGGCGCCCGGCCAAGGTGGTTTTGCCTCCGGCACTGCGGCCGTCCACGGCGACCACCGCTGGCCGACTCGACGGTGAACCCGAGGATGCCAACAGCCGGCGGAGGAGTTCCTCGACTGTCGCCACCTGCCACGGGCCAGCCGCCGGCTCAACATCCAGGAGCCTCATCACGGCTTTCAGCATGCCCCGGCCGTCCAGGATCTTCCGAGGGCGACGTGCCCGTCGGTAGCAGTCGCACCTGCGACCGCAAGCGTCCGCTACAGTAGGCGCGTGCGCACCCGCCGCTTTTTCTATGTCGCCAGCCGGAGCTGACGGCAGAACGCGCCTGCGTGCCAGCCCCGACTCCCCGAGAGCCGGGGTTTTTTGTTGCCCACACCGCGCCAGATCGGTCGAAGGAGAAGCAGATGGTGGTCGTCATGGAGCCTGCCGCGAACTCGGCGCAGGTCGCCCACGTAGTCGAGGTCGTGAAGTCGGCCGGCGGCTCGGCCTTCGTCAGCCGGGGCATCAACCGCACCATCATCGGCCTGGTGGGCGACCGAGCGGTGTTCGAGACGCTGAACCTGCCCGCGCTGCCCGGGGTCAGTGACGTCGTACCGATCTCCAGCCCGTACAAGCTGGTGAGCCGGCAGAACCATCCGGAGACGTCCACGATCTACGTCGGAGGCGTACCGATCGGGCCGGATACGGTCACGTTGATCGCCGGGCCGTGCGCGGTGGAGACCGAGGAGCAGACCCTCGCCGCGGCTCAGATGGCGCTGGATGCCGGAGCAGCCCTGCTGCGCGGCGGCGCGTTCAAGCCACGGACCTCGCCGTACGCCTTCCAGGGACTTGGGAAAGCGGGGCTCGAAATCTTGGCCACCGCTCGGGAGGCCACCGGCCTGCCGATCGTCACCGAGGTGGTCGACGCGCACGACGTGCCGCTGGTCGCGAGCTACGCCGACATGTTGCAGGTGGGTACCCGCAACGCTCAGAACTTCGCCCTCCTGCAAGCGGTAGGGGCATCGGGTCAGCCGGTGATGCTCAAGCGCGGGTTGAACGCGACCATCGAGGAGTGGCTGATGGCCGCGGAGTACATCGCTCAGCGCGGCAACCTGGACATCGTGCTGTGCGAGCGGGGCATCCGTACCTTCGAACCGGCCACCCGCAACACATTGGACGTGAGCGCAGTGCCCATCGTGCACTCGCTGTCCCACCTGCCCATCATCGTCGACCCCTCGCACGCCGGCGGGCGGCGTGATCTGGTCCTGCCCCTGTCCCGGGCGGCGGTCGCGGCCGGGGCGGACGGAGTGATGGTGGACGTGCATCCGCAGCCGGAACTCGCGCTCTGCGATGGCCCCCAGGCGCTGATCGCTGCCGACCTGGCCGAGCTCTCCGGGTCGCTGGAGGGTCTGGGCGCGCTGTTGGGCCGCCGGCTGGCGCCGCCGCCGGCGCGGATCAGGCCAGTAGCCGGCTGAGCACGTCCGCCGCGCGGTCGATCCCCGCGTCGTCGACGTCGAGGTGGGTGACCAGGCGCGCCCGCCGCGGCCCGACGACCGAGATCAGGACGCCCTGACTCCGGGCGGCGGCGGCCAGCGCGGGGGCGTTGTGCCCGGACTCGGTGAGGTCCAACGGCACCAGGTTGGTTTCCACGGTGGCCGGATCGCAGCTCGGCGCGGCCGCTGCCAGCCGGGTGGCCAACCGGGCGGCGCGAACATGATCCTCGGCAAGCCGGCTCAGGTGATGGCGCAGCGCGTAGAGCCCACCGGCGGCGATCACGCCGGCTTGACGCATGCCGCCGCCGAGCCGGTGCCGGATCACCCGGGCCTCCTCGGCGTACTCGGTCCGGCAGAGCAGCACTGAGCCGATCGGCGCGCCGAGCCCCTTGGACAGGCAGACCGACAAGGTGTCGAACAGCCCGCCGTAGGTAGCAAGCGGCACGCCGGTGGCGATATGCGCGTTCCAGATTCGGGCGCCGTCGCAGTGCAGGCCGACGCCCACCCCCGCGGTGAGCGACCGCAGCTCCTGCAGAGTTTCCAGCGGATACACCGCGCCGCCACCACGGTTGTGGGTCTGCTCGACGGCGACCGCGCGGGTGACCACGGTGTGATAACCGGCCGGCCGCAACTGGGCGGCGACCACCACGGGGTCGAGCAGCCCCCGTTCGGCCACCACAGTACGGCTGGACAGGCCGCCGTGCTGCGCGGCGCCACCGTCTTCGTAGGTGACGACGTGCGCGTCCGCATCGCAGAGCAGTTCCGACCCTGGCGGCACGAGCAGCCGCAGGCAGATCTGGTTACCCATGGTTCCGGTTGGTACGAAGACCGCTGCCTCGAAACCGAAGAGCCCGGCCACCTCCGCTTCCAGCTCGTTCACCGTCGGATCCTCGCCGTACACGTCGTCGCCGACCAGGGCGCTGGCCATCGCTCGACGCATCGGTTCAGTAGGCCGGGTCAGCGTGTCACTGCGGAGGTCCACCACGTCGGGCATTCGGTCACGGTAGCCCGCCGTGCGGACGACACGCTTTCGCCCGCGGCTCGAATCCCCACGGCCGGAGATCCGCACGCCTACCGTGGGCGTTGTGATCGATCGGGCGTCCGCGCACGTGGACGCCGATGACATCCGCCGCGTGGTGGCCCGGTACGCCGATCGAGGCTACGACTTTCTGCTCCGCGGCGGTTGCCCGCCGGCCAGGGCGCCGGAACTCCTGCTGGCTGCGGTGGACCACCTGCTCACGGCGCTGAGCGAACAACCCGCAACCGTCGGCGACCTCCTGGGCTCCTGGCTGCGCGCCGGGCAGACGCTGGCTCAGCACGACCCTTCCGCACCAGTCAGCGCCCCGGATGACCACCCGGATGACCACCCGGATGACCACCCGGATGACGTCGAGAAACGTGCGCTCGACGCACTCGCCGAACTGGATGGGGATGGCGGTCGCCTGCTCCTGCTGCGGGATACCTATGACATCCCGCCCGCCTCGGTCGCGGTAGCCGTGGGTGTGGACCTGCCGGAACTGCGCCAACGCACCGGCACCGCCCGGCTGGCGTTTCTTCGCCGATACGACCCCGCAGCCGCGAACTTGCTGCACGCGCTACCGGCGTGCCCTGCCGACGTCGGCGACCTGGCCGCACTGTGCGACTCCACTGTTCCGTCCGGGGTCGGGGCAGCGCTGCGCCGGCACGCTTACCACTGCCCGCGGTGTGAGGAGACCGCGGAGTTACAGCGGCGGGCGCGGCTCATTCTGGGCCGAGTGACCGTGCGACGGCTGGAAGCCGGAACTTCTGCCGCCCTGGTCGCCGCCGCCGGCCGGCTGGCTGAATCCCGGCTCCCCGTACTGGAGGCAATGCTCGACGACGGCTGGCGCACGACCGCGTTGCCCCACCGCAAGCCGTCGGCGGTGCGGCGGCCGGTAGCCCTCGCCGCCGTCGGCGCCGCATTGATCGCCGGCCTCGCAGCCGGAGCAGCCGTGGGCGTCGCCGATCGACGGCTGCCGATCCCTTCGGAGCCGAGGACAGTGCACATGCAGCGCGCCGGGGAGGTGCCGATAGCGGTGGTGTCGCCGACGGCGACCTCCCCGGGCAGGAGCCCTTAGTTGATGCGCCACACGGCCCCGCCGCCAGGCGCGACCGAGAGGACCGATGCGTAGAGGCATCCGCCGCGGACCGCAACACCACCGGTGTACGGGGCCTTGATGGAGTACCGCGCGCCGTGCCGCGGAATGACCGTCACCTGGCCGGGGGTGCAGTTCGTGGCCTTCGGCGCGCAGCCGGCGAACATCTCGGATGCGTAGATGGTGCCGTCACCGCTGACCGCGACGGCGGCGACCGACGTGAGGCCACGCACCGGGGGCAACCGCGGCAAGGGTGGAAACGACCATGACAGTGCCGGAATATCTGGCAGTGCCGGAATGTCTTGAATACCCGAGCTACGCGACGCGCAGCATCTCCGCAACCAGAAAGGCCAATTCCAGGGACTGGCCGGTGTTCAGCCGCGGGTCGCACGCCGTTTCGTACCGGTCCGCCAGGTCGGCATCGACCAGATCGTGTGCCCCGCCGAGGCATTCGGTGACGTCTTCTCCCGTGAGTTCCACCGAGACCCCGCCCGGGTGCGTCCCCAGGCCGCGGTGCACCGCAAAGAAACCGCGTACCTCCTCCATGATCTCGTCGAAGTGCCTCGTCTTGTATCCGGAGGGCGTCGAGTACGTGTTGCCGTGCATCGGGTCGCAGACCCAGACCACCGAAGCCCCGGCCGCTCGCACCTTCTCCACGATGGGCGGCAGCACATCCCGGACCCGACGTGCGCCCATCCGCGCGAGAAACATCAACCGGCCGGGGACCCGGTCTGGATCCAGCCGTCCGACCAGCGCCACCGCGTCCTCCGGGGTGGCGGACGGCCCGAGCTTCACCCCGATCGGGTTGGAAATCCCGGCGACAAACTCCACATGAGCGCCAGCCAGATCTCGGGTCCGCTCCCCCACCCAGACCAGGTGCGCGGAAAGGTCGTACGCGCACCCCCGGTCAGCGTCGTACCGGGTCAACGCCGCCTCGTAATCCAGCAGTAACGCCTCATGGCTGGTGTAGAGCTCGACGCCGTGCGCGGAGTCGAGCCGGTCCAGGTCCACCCCACAAGCAGCCATGAACGCCAACGCCTGGTCAATGTCGTGGGCGAGGGATTCATACCGCTCCCCCGCCGGGCTACGCCGGACGAAGTCCTTGTTCCAGGCGTGTACCTGGCGCAGGTCGGCGAAACCCCCGGTGGCGTGCGCCCGCAGTAGATTCAGGGTCTGCGCCGCGGTGGTGTACGCCCGCAGCAACCGGTCCGGGTCCGGCGCCCGACCCCCCGCCGTGCGGACCAGGTCGTTGACCGCATCCCCCCGGTAGGACGGCAGCGTCACCCCGTCCACGGTCTCGGAGTCCGAAGACCGCGGCTTGGCGTACTGCCCCGCGATCCGACCCAGCTTGACCACCGGCACGCTGGCCCCGTACGTCAACACGATGGCCATCTGCAGCAGCGTCCGGATCTTCTCCCGGACGGCGTCCGCGGTGGCCGTGGCGAAGGTCTCCGCGCAGTCCCCGCCGTGGAGCAGGAACGCCTCCCCACGGGCGACGGCGGCGAGGCGCTCGCGGAGCAGATCGCACTCGCTCGGCACCACCAAGGGGGGCCGCTGCGCGAGTTCAGTGACCACTGCGCGGAGCGCTGACTCATCCGGCCACGAGGGCCGCTGCGCCGCGGGCCGCAGACGCCAACTCTGCATTGCGGCCGGCGCGGTCTCCACCGCGCCAGACTACGGCTAACCTGCACGCACCGATCGGCTCTCCAAGCCGGTAGGGGAGGAGTCCTGGTGGCGCATCAGCAGGCAACAGCAAGCCCCCCGCCCAGCGGCGAAGCTCTGCTGAGCGGGATGCCGGCGACCGTTCCCCTGCCCGAGGCCGACGGCTACGCCTACGGCAGTCCGTTCCCCCCAATCGCGGACTACGCGTTCCTCTCCGACTGCCAGTTCAGCTGCCTGATCGCCCCGAGCGGCAACGTCGAGTGGATGTGCCTCCCACGGCCGGACGACGCCTCGGTCTTCGGCGCAATGCTCGACCGCTCCGCCGGCGGCTTCCGGGTCGGCCCGGAGGACGTGATGATTCCGGCCGGGCGGCGCTACCTGCCCGGCACCATGGTCCTGGAGACCACTTGGCAGACCCGTACCGGCTGGCTGATCGTCCGCGACCTGCTCGCCGTTGGGCCGTGGTACCAGACCGATCAGCGGTCCCGGAGCCACCGCCGCACGCCCACCGACCACGACGCCGAACACACCCTGTACCGGCTGGTGCGCTGTATACACGGCACGGTCGACGTGGTGGTGGACTGCGAGCCGTCGTTCAACTACGGCCTGTCCGACGCGGTCTGGTCTTACACCGGCTCGGGATACGGACAGGCCCTGGCCACCGCAGCCGATGTGGACCTGGAACTGCGCGTGGTCACCGACATGCGGCTCGGCTTCGAGGGTCGCCGGGCGCACGCCCGCACCATGCTGCGCGAGGGCGAGACCGCGTACGTCGCCCTCGCATGGTCCGACCACGACCTGCCGGAGACCTCCGACGACGCGTACGAGGCGCTGCTGCGAACGTCGGAGTTCTGGCGGCGCTGGATCAATAAGGGCGACTTCCCCGACCACCCCTGGCGGGTGTACCTGCAGCGCAGCGCCCTGACCCTGAAGGGCCTCACCTACGCCCCGACCGGCGCGCTGCTCGCGGCAGCCACCACGTCGCTGCCGGAGACTCCCGGCGGCACCCGCAACTACGACTACCGCTTCGCCTGGATCCGGGACGCCACCTTCGCGCTGTGGGGGCTGTACACCCTCGGTTTCGACTACGAAGCGAACGACTTCTTCTACTTCATCGCCGACGCCTGCCAGGGGGACGCGGCCCTGCAGATCATGTACGGGGTAGGCGGCGAGCGCGAGCTGCCGGAACGGACGCTGGACCACCTCTCCGGATACGAAGGCTCGGCGCCGGTCCGGGTCGGCAACGCCGCCTATGACCAGGCCCAGCACGACGTCTGGGGCGCCGTCCTGGACTCGGTCTACCTGCACACCAAGTCCCGGGACTACATCCCGGAACGAGTCTGGCCGCTGCTGGTCCGCCAGGTCGAGGCGGCCCTCGCGCACTGGCGCGAGCCGGACCGCGGCATCTGGGAGGTACGCGGGGAGCCGCAGCATTTCACCGCGTCGAAGCTGATGTGTTGGGTGGCGGCGGACCGCGGTGCCCGGCTTGCCCAGCTGCGCCAGGACGTGGCCAACTACGCCCGGTGGCGGGCGGCGGCCGATGAGATGCACGCCGACATTTGCGCCAACGGCGTGGACGAGCGTGGCGTCTTCACCCAGTCCTACGGCTCGACCGCGCTGGACGCCTCGCTGCTGCTGATGCCGCTGCTGCGCTTCCTGCCCGGCGAGGACCCGCGGCTACGGGCCACCGTGATGGCCATCGCCGACGAACTGAGCGTCGACGGACTGGTCCGCCGGTACGACGCCTCGGAGACCGACGATGGGTTCGAGGGCGAGGAAGGCACGTTCACCATCTGCTCGTTCTGGCTGGTCTCCGCGCTGGTGGAGATCGGTGAGATCGGTCGGGCCACCCAGCTCTGCGAGAAATTGCTCGGGTACGCCTCCGCGCTGCACCTCTACGCCGAAGAGATCGACCCGGCCAGCGGGCGGCACCTCGGCAACTTCCCGCAGGCGTTCACCCACCTCGCCCTGATCAACGCGGTGATGCACGTGATCCGGGCGACGGAGTCGCTGTGAGGTCGAGCGGGATTCCCGCCGGAAGCGGCTGCTTGCCGAAAATCAGTAGTGATACCGGGCTTGCAGAATGACGATGTCCTGTCCGTCCACCAGGTAGACCAGGCGGTGTTCCTCACTGATCCGTCGGGACCAGGCGCCGGCGAGTGCATGCCTCAACTGCTCCGGCTTGCCGATGCCTTCATAGGGATCCCGAAGCACATCGTCGATAAGCCGGTTGATGCGCTTGACCGTCGCCCGATCCGAAGCAACCCAGTGCTGATAATCCGCCCAGCCGTGCGGCGTGAGCACGAGCCTCATCGCTGCAGTTCGTGTTCCTCCCGGGCTCCGTTGGCTGCCTGATCCAAGCTTTCCAGTAGCCGGCGCGCGTTCGCGGGGCCGCGCAGCAGGTGAGCCGTTTCGGTCAATGCGTCGAAGTCGGTACGCGACATCAGGACTGCACTACCTCGCCGAGAATTGATTTCGACGGGCGTCCGATCGTCATTCACCTGCTCGATGAGCGGGAAGAGATTCTTTCTTGCTTCACTCGCCGTGATGGCCATGGCCACCTCCCATCCGTACCGGAAACAGTACCACTACCTGCCCTGGTCAGGAGTCTTCCGAGACGGCGCCCGGCGCCTCCCTTCGATCGCGGGAAGCGCCGGGAACGGCCTTGCCTCAGGCGGTGGGCGTCTTTGCGGGCATCGCCTCGTTGGCAGCGACCAGGCTGAACTGCGCACCGGTGGGATCGCCGACCACGGCAATCCGGCCGTACGGAGTGTCCTCCGCCGGCATCAGGACCGAGCCGCCGAGCTCGAGCACCTTCGCAACGGCGACGTCGGTGTCGGCAGCACCGAAGTACGTTCCCCAGTGGGCCGGGATGCCTTCGGAGAGATGACCGGCTGAGTCCATGATCCCAGCGAGCTCCTCCTCCGGCTGCGCGCCGATGAGGGTGGTGTAGCGAAACTCCGGTGTGTCACTGACCACGTGGGTTTGCCAGCCGAACACGTTGCGATAGAAGGCGACGGCGCTGTCGTAGTCCCGGGTATGCAGCTCGAACCAGCTCGGTGCGCCGGTTTCGCCCCACACCCCGAAACCCTTGTGCGTGCCCGGCTGCCACACTCCGATTGCCGCGCCGCCGGCGTCGGTGACGTAGGCCATGGTGCCGAGGTCGGCGACCGGCATCGCGGAGACGAGAACCTGACCGCCGTTGGCGACGGCAACCTCCAGGGTCTTCTCGGTATCGTCGCTGGCCAGATAGACCGACCAGACATCTGGCTGGCCGGAGTCCGACTGGCTCGCCATACAACCAGCGACGAGTACGCCGTCCTTGCTGAAGTTGAAGTAACCGCCGAACTCCTCCGCCGGATCGCTCGCGACCCAGCCGAACAGCTCGGTGTAGAACGCTCGGCTGCGCTGCGGGTCCGAGGTCATCAGATCCACCCAGCAAGGCGCTCCGATGGGGGCGGTGTCTCGTGTGGGCATGTGCGTTCCTCTCTGCGTGCTGATCGACCATGTCACTGTCTTCGACGCCGGAGCCGGCGAAAACTCATCGGATCTTTCATCGGGCGCCTTCCGTAGCATGGGCCCGTGAGCGCACCGACCGTCTCTTCAGACCCGCTCGAGGATCAACTGGAGCGGCACCGCACCGAACTGGTCGCGTACTGCTACCGGATGCTCGGCTCGCCATTCGAGGCCCAGGACGCGGTGCAGGAGACGTTCCTTCGAGCCTGGCGGGCGTACGACCGCTTCGAAGGCCGCGCATCGCTGCGCTCGTGGCTGTACCGCATCGCCACCAACGTCTGCCTCGACATGCTGCGCAGCGTTGAGCGGCGGGCGCTTCCGATGGACCTCGGTCCGTCCCGCGAGCCGGTGGCCGGAAACCTGCACGAGTTACCGGAGACGACCTGGCTCGAGCCGGTACCAGACAGTCTCGTCGTGGCCACGAACCGCGATCCGGCAGACGTTGCCGCCACCCGGGATACGGTTCGGCTGGCTTTCGTCGCCGCTCTGCAGCATCTCCCGCCGCGCCAGCGGGCCGCCCTGATCCTGTGCGATGTGCTGCAGTGGAAGGCCAGCGAGGTCGCTGAGCTGCTGGTAACCACGGTCGCCGCGGTGAACAGCGCCCTGCAGCGTGCCCGGGCGACGTTGGAGGCGAGCAAGCCCACCGCCTTGACGCCGGCTGTGCCGCTCAGCGACAGCGATCGGGCGCTGCTGGAGCGGTATGTCAAGGCGTTCGAGGCCTATGACATGGCAGCCCTGACCGCGCTCATCTCCGAAGACGCCATCCAGTCGATGCCGCCGTATGACCTGTGGCTCTCCGGCCGCGAGGACATCTTCCGGTGGTGGCTGGGGCCGGGCATCGGGTGCCGCGGTTCCCGCCTGGTCCCGACGGTGGCCGCGAACGGTCTTCCCGCCTACGGCCAGTACAAGCCAAGTGATGCCGGCGACTACCAGCCGTGGGCGCTGCAGGTGGTGGAGATACGCGACGGCCGGATCGGCGAGCTAACGTTCTTTCTCAGCACCGAGGGGCTATTTCCGCTGTTCGGGCTTCCCCTTCGCCTCGACGCTTGACCACCGTGCAGGAAGAGTTGCGCACGGAAGTGCCTCGCTGAGGCCCATCCAAGCGACGAGGTCCACCAGTTCCGCGGAGGCGTTGCACAGCCGTACCTGGCAGGCGTAGCGCTGGGCGGCGAGTTGCAGTCGAGCAAGTGCTTCGACCGTGACCGCATCCGGAGCCACGCCAGCCACGTCGCAGTACGCGATCCGGCCCCGATTGCCGGCGAAAAGGACGCAGACCCGGTCCGACAGGCCGGGGAGGTCCGCCCGCTCGATCGGGCCCCGGACCGCGAAGGTAATCATGAGGGGGACCGAGAGCCGGCCGCCTCAACCGGAGGTCACGCCGCCTCAGCGGCATTCTGCAAGGCAGCGATGTCCAACTTGCCCATCTGCATCATGGCGGCCATGACCTTCTGCGCCTTTTCCGGGTCGGGATTGCTGAGCAGCTCGGGTAGCACGGTGGGCACGACCTGCCACGAAACCCCGTACCGATCCTTGAGCCAACCGCACGGCCCTTCCTCGCCACCAGCGGAGAGTCCATACCAGAACTTGTCGACTTCCTCCTGGTCCTTGCAGCTCACCTGGAAAGACACCGCTTCGGTGAAGTGGAACTCGGGGCCGCCGTTGAGTGCGAGAAACTCCTGTCCGTCAAGGGTGAAGTTGACCGTCAGGACCGTACCGGCCGGCTTCGGGCCGCCCTCCCCGTAATGCGACACCGCCAGAATCTCGGAGTTATCGAAGACGGAGATGTAGAAGCTGGCCGCCTCCTCGCCTTGGGTGTCGAACCACAAACATGGGGTGATCTTTTGCATGGTGCACCTCGTCCTTCTCGATGATGGTGCGGCGCGATGTGCCGACACCTTCCTGAGACGGTGCGGGCGGCGACAAGTCATCGGTGACCGCTCCGCCGGTGTCACCGGTCCGACGCCGGCCGGTCCGTGGGGGTAGCCGGTCCGAGGCCGGCCGGTCCGTGGGGGTAGCCGGTCCGTGGGTGGCCTGTTCGGGGCCGGCCGGTCCGTGGGTGGCCTGTTCGGGGCCGGCCGGTCCGTAGGTAGCCAGGTCCGGGGCCGAACGATCTCCTTGGCGCCGGGCGTTGTCGCCAGCACAGTCCAGTGGGGCCTCCGCGGGACAACGAGGTGAGCCAAGGAGATCGACAAGCCAACCGGTAGCCCGTACACCGACAAACGCGTCGCATCGATCGACGACGGCAGCCGGTCCGGGACGATACCGACATGACTGACGGCCGGCCGCAGGGCCGTGGACACCGACCTCTACTCAGCCAGGCGATGTGGCGTTGGATCACAGTCGCAGTCTTTGTCGCCACTATCGGCCAGTTGCTCGTGGGCACCTTCGCGACTGCGCTGTCCCAGTTCGCCGGCAATGGCTTCGCCGGACGCCTGGTGGCATATCCGCTGCTCATGCTGGCTGTCCCCGCAGTCTGGGCGCTGCGCCGTCCACACCGGAATGCGGAGTCGTCGCTGCCCTGGGACGGCTTCGCGCTTCTGATGGCACCCGTTCCTCATCGACGTCACCGGCAACACGCTCAACTTGTACGACACCGTCACCTGGTGGGACGACGTCAACCACTTGGCGAATTGGTTCCTACTCAGCGCGGGCATCGGACTGATGCTCCGACGTGCAGCCATCGAGCCACCGTGGGTTCTTGGCTTACTGATCTGCGGAATCGGCGCCCTGCTCGCGGTGGCCTGCGAACTTGCCGAGTGGTACACCTTCATTCGGCACGGCACCGAACTCGACACCGCTTATCAGGACACCCTGGGGGATGAATTCCTCGGCGTACTCGGGGCCACTTTCGCCGGATTGCTCACGGTCCGACGACGTGGGTCGTAAGCGTTTGACGTTGACCGCCGACCGCGCCTTCAGATGGCGTACACGTCCAGAACAAGCTCCAACCCGCGGAAGTCCCGGGGATTGCGGGTCAACAGCGGCATCCCGTTCGCAGACGCTACTGACGCGATCTGTAGGTCCACCACCCTCCGCCTCGGTTGCCGGCTGGCGGCACGTACAGCGGCAACCACGCGACCAATGCGCGAGCGGCTTCGGTGTCGAAAGGCAGCGGATCGAAGGTGCCCTCCGCCCACTGCAGGCGCTGTTGGCGCGCTGCTCGCTCGGCCGGGTCGGTGGCGGCGTGTGGCCCGGCCGCAAGCTCGGCCATCGTGAGGGCGCAGATGGACACCTCGGCCGGCAACCGTGCCGGATCGGTCAACTCGAAGTCGATGACGACGGAGGTGTCCAAGAGCGCGACCGCCAGTTCAGCCGTCAATGGACTGGTCCAGCGACTGGTCTATGTCGGCGCGGAAGCGCCCGGCGTGGATGGGGGGCAGGTTTCGCACCCCACGCAGCGCCTCGGCGGCGGGAACCGCCCTTCGCCGACGGAGCGGGCGAAGTTCAGCGGCTGGCACTCCATTGCGCGTGACGATGAACGTCTCCCCCGCCTCGACCGCGCGGAGCACGCCACCGCTGTCGTTGCGTAACTCCCGCTGGCTGAGGTTTCGGTCCATCGTTCACCGTAGCACCAACGCTACGCGCGATCTGCCCCGAATCCGGGTCCTGTCGCGGGCGAACTTCTCCGCCTTTGTCGTAGCCCCGGCGTACGGTGGCGACGCCCTGGCCAGTATCGAAGAGGCCACCAGTCTCGAAGAGGTGTGGGATGACTGCAGCGGCGAACCAGTACACCGGCGGTGCCGACGTCGACGAGGACCTGCTGCGGCAGCGACTCGACGCGCTGAGCCTGGAGCAGAAGGTACGGCTGCTCACCGGCGCGGACTTCTGGGCTCTGCACCCCGAACCCGCGATCGGCCTCCGCCGGCTGGTCACCTCCGACGGACCGGCCGGCGTGCGCGGTGAGTTGTGGGAGGAGCGCGACCCATCGGCGAACGTACCCTCGCCGACCGCGCTCGCCGCCAGCTGGGATGAAGCCGGTGTGGAAGCCCTCGGCGCGCTGCTGGCCGCCGAGGCCCGGGGCAAGGGAGTGGACGTACTGCTGGCGCCGACCGTGAATCTGCACCGCTCCCCATTTGGTGGACGTCACTTCGAGTGCCTGTCTGAGGACCCACTGCTCACCGGGCGGATCGGGGCTGCGTACGTCCGAGGCGTGCAGGGCGCCGGGGTGGCGGCCACCGTCAAGCACTATGTGGCCAACGACTCCGAAACCGAGCGGTTCACCCTCAACGCCCTCGTCGATGAGCGGGTGCTGCGGGAGTTGTACCTCGCGCCGTTCGAAGCCATCCTCCGCGAGGCCCCGATGTGGGCGGTGATGGCCGCCTACAACAGCGTCAACGGGCCCACCATGACCGAGTCACCGATGCTGCAGGACATCTTGAAGGAGGAGTGGGGCTTCGACGGGCTGGTCATGTCCGACTGGTTCGCCGGTCGCTCGTTGGCTGCGGCGAACGCCGGCCTCGACCTGGTCATGCCGGGGCCGGGCGGTCCGTGGGGGGACGCCCTGGTCGCGGCGGTAGGAAGCGGCGACGTGCCGGCAGCCCGCCTGGATGACAAAGTCCTGCGGCTGCTGCGCCTCGCGGGCCGGGTGGGGGCCCTGGACGGCGTTCCGCCGGCTGCGCCGCTCGCCGAGCCACTGCCCGGGGGTCGGGTTTCCGCACATCTGCGCCAGACCGCCGCAGCCGGTTTCGTGCTGACCCGCAACGCTGAGGTGAACGGCGCGCCCGTGCTGCCGCTGGTCGCTCCGCGGCGGGTGGCCGTACTCGGCCCGAACGCCGCCCACGCCCGAACCCTCGGCGGCGGGTCCGCGGTGGTGTTTCCGCCGTACACGATCTCGCCGCTGGACGGCATCCGCGACGCGCTCGGCTCGGACGCCGAGGTGTGGCACGCGGAAGGCGTCCGCAGCACCGACCGGGTTCCGGCCTCGATCGAGCACCTGAGGCTGCCGGCGGGGAGCCAGCCGGGCGTGGAGGTACGGTTCCTGCACGCCGACGGCACGGAGTTGGGGCGGGAGAACCGGGCCGCCGCCAGCTTCAACTGGCTCGGCTCCGTACTGCCCGGCGTTCCGGTCGGCGCGGTCGCGGCGATCGAGGTGCACGCCAGCCTGGCAGCCGACTTCGAGAGCACGTACCTGGTCGGAGGCTCCGGCATCGGCCCGTTCCGCCTGACCGTCGACGGGGAGACGTTGTTCGACACGTTCCTTATACTGCCCGAGGGCGCCGACATGGTGGAGGGCATGATGCGGCCCCCGCAGCACATCGTTCCAGTGACCGTCGCCGGCGGCACTCCGGCGTCGGTCGTGCTGCGCTACGAGCCGGGACACACCCCCCCGATGGGCGACACCGAGTCGTCGCAGGCGAATTTCCAATTCAACGTGAGTCCGCAGCCGGGAGATGCTGACGCGGAGCTCGACCGGGCGGTCGCCCTTGCGCGCGACGCCGACGTGGCGGTCGTGGTCGTCGGCACCACCGAAGAGGTGGAGAGTGAAGGCTTCGATCGCGATTCCCTGGCGTTGCCCGGCCGGCAGGACGAACTGGTGACCCGGGTCGCTGCGGTCAACCCGCACACCGTTGTGGTGGTAAACAGCGGGGCGCCCGTGCTCCTGCCATGGGCCGAGCAGGTACCGGCGATCCTGCTGTGCTGGTTCCCCGGTCAGGAGTTCGGCAACGCGCTCACCGACGTGCTGCTCGGCACAGTGGAACCCGGCGGGCGGCTGCCGACAACCTGGCCGGCCGCCGAGACCGGCCTGCCGTCGGTCACCCCGGTCGACGGCACCCTGCGGTACGACGAGGGCCTGTTCATCGGCTACCGCGGCTATCACCGGGACGACCGCCAGCCGCTGTACTGGTTCGGGCACGGCGTCGGCTACACGAACTGGGAGTACCTCAGCGCGGACGTAGCCGCCGAGGGCGGCGAGGTGAGCGTCACGGTCAAGGTCCGGAACACCGGTGGTCGCCGTGGCCGGGAGGTCGTTCAGGTGTACGCCGGCCGACCCGGTAGCGCGGTGGAACGTCCGGTCCGCTGGCTCGCCGGTTTCGCGGCCGTCGAGGCGGACCCCGGCGAAGCGGTGACGGCGACCGTCGCCATCGCCCGGCGGGCCTTCGAGCACTGGGGGGATGACGGCTGGGGTGTCGAACCGGGCGAGTTCCGGTTGGAGATCGGCCGTTCCGCAGGTGACCTGCCGCTGACCGCCGGTGTCGAGCCACCGCAATGAGATGCGGCTAAGCAGCTGGGTCGGCCAGTTCAAAGATGCCGTAACCGAAAGCATCGGCGGACACGCTGGAGTCGGCGACGGTGACGCCGGAGACTTCCAGTCCACGGGCAGCGCGCACGCCCGGCATCGTGCACTGCGCCGGTGTTTGCCGCGGGTTCACCACCACCAGATGGCGGTCCCCGCGGGTATAGACAAGCGGGTACCCCTCCGATATCACGCGGGTCTGCGCGCAGGGACCCAGCGCCGGAATGCTTCTGCGCAGCGCGATCAATCGCCGCACCAGGTGCAGTGTTGAGGTTTCGTCCTCCCGTTGCGCGGCCACTGTCGGCCGGTCCGGGTTCGGGTCGATCGGCAGGTACAGCTCGCTGGCGGCTCCGGTCGAGAAGCCGGCGTTCGTGGTGTCGTCCCACTGCATCGGCGTCCGAACGCCGGCCCGGTTGTACGTCGGATGGCAGATGCTGCCTTCTTTGTCCGGCAGCCCGGGCAGGTAGCGCATTCCGATCTCGTCGCCGTAGTAGATCGAAGGCACGGAGCCCCAGGTGAGCAGAAACGTGAATGGCGCACCCAACTGCTCGGCAGTACGTGGCCCGCAACACAGCCGGGAAAAGTCGTGATCGGCGGTGGCCAGCAACACCAGGCGGTCGGCACCGTGTACGGCAACGTGGTCCGCCCAGGCGCGCAGGAACGTGACGGTGGTTCCCGCCCCGGCCGGGTCGAAGTAGCACGGCGCCGGGGGCACCCAGGGCAGGGTGCCGGCGCTGCCGTTGTTGAACAGGGAACTGTGCGGCTTCTCGATGACGAGGAAGAAGTCGGCGGAGAACGCCGGGCCCCCTTCGGCCGCCGGCTCCGAGCCTTCCGGGAGAAGGACGGCTTCCGGGTAGGCCTCATCAAGCCAGGCCCGAAGCTCCTGCCACAACCCGACCGTCGCCGCGAATCCCGGATCGTCCTTCACCAACGAGAAGGCCATATCCACCCGGAACCCGGCCACGCCGCGATCCAGCCAGAAAGCCATGATCTCCCGGAGCGCAGCCCGGTTGGCGAGCGGGCCCGGGGCGTCCGCCGGCTGGCGCCATGGCTGAGAGCTGTCCGCTCGGGCGTATCCGAAATTCAGCGCTGGTTGGGAGTCGTAGAAGTTCTTCCGGTAGTAACCGGGTCGGCTCCCCGGTGAGGGTACGAAGCGATCCCCCGGCCGGGCCGCCCAGATGTAACGGTCATCCGCCGGGTCGTTCGCGGCGACCTGGAACCACGGGTGATCACTGGAGGTGTGACCGGCGACCAGGTCGAGGAGCACCCGGATACCCCGCTCATGGCAAGCATCAATCAGCGCGATCAGGTCGTCGTTCGTGCCGTACCGGGGCGCCACCCGCAGGTAGTCCGAGACGTCGTACCCGGCGTCCCGGAACGGCGAAGCGAAGCAGGGGTTGAACCAGATGGTGTTGATGCCCAGCCACTGCAGGTAATCGAGCCGAGCCGTCACACCCCGGAAGTCGCCGATGCCGTCCGCGTTGGAGTCGGCGAAGGACTGCGGATAGATCTCGTACACCACCGCCTCGG
>JBDUDX010000219.1:0-21458 GCA_040002735.1 Frankiaceae bacterium
GAAGACGAGCGGGTCGCCGTCTACGCGCAGGTCGCCTCCCGGGCCAGGGCCAAGGGCCGACACGCCGCCGCAGCCGCAAAGCTCAGCTTCGCTGCGTATGTCGAGGCGCTGCTATTGCGCGACGAGCTGGATGAGAATGGCTGCCCTCGGTGGGCAGCCCAGCGCGCCTGCTCCGCCCCCGCCGCGCCGAACATCCCGGAGCGTCCCGGCAGCCGCGGCAACGAATGTGAGCGAGATGTGAGCGAGTCTCGCCTAAGGGCCCCATCCCAGGAGGTGATCGCCGGGTAAAAGGGCAGGTCAGCAATGTGCCCCCGGCAGGATTCGAACCTGCGACTCACGGTTTAGGAAACCGATGCTCTATCCCCTGAGCTACGAGGGCCTGGCGGCTTGGTACCGCCGCCATGTGGGGCGACGCTCACCCATTCCCAGGATAGTGTCCCTCGTGGCAGTCGAGCACCATCGGGAAGCCGGTGGCCTGCTGACCGCTCCAACTTCTCTCGGTACGCTGGCTGCGCCCGTCGGCCACCTGTCTGGCGCCTGGTGAAGGAGTACCGGTGAACGTTGCGGACATCATGACCAAGGCCAGTGTCACCGACTCGGCGGCTGACACTGTCAAGGCTGCCGCTTCCCTGATGTGGGCGCAGCAGACGGGTTCGCTCGTCGTCGTAGACGGTGATGAACTAGTCGGGATCATCACCGAACGTGACGTGATGAAGGCGGTAGCCCGGGGGCTGGACCCCAGCGAGGCCACCGTCGAGGAGGTCATGACCAAGGATGTGGTCACCGTGTCGCCGGACGCGTCGCTGTTCGAGGTGGCCCGGATGATGGCCGCCCGGTGGATCCGGCACCTTCCGGTGGCGGACGACGACGGCGGCATCCTGGGTATGGTCAGTCAGCGCGACCTGGTTGGCGTCTTTGCCGCCTTTGACAACGATCCGGATGCCATCGAGCTTGCGGCGGATGAACTGGTCCGGGAGAAGCGCCTGGTTCGCATCGAGCAGGGGGACCTCGATTAGTAACCGCCCCTCGGATCCACTGCCTTCGGAACAGGCGGGCGAGGACTCGAACGCTGCCTGGGGCGACGTGCCCGAGGAGCCGGCAGATGCGGACGATCGCCGACTTACTGAGGACCGACCCCCGCATCACGACCGTGGTTGGTGATCTGCCGTAGGGTCGGAAAGCGTGCTCAACGAGGCTGACGTCCGCGCCACCCTGACCGCTGCGCTCGCCAGTGGCGGTGATTGGTCCGAGGTGTACGCCGAGCGCCGCGACTCGACATCTCTGTCCCTTGCCGATCACCGGGTCGAGGCCATCTCCTCGGGTCGGGATATCGGGGCCGGGGTACGGGTGGCGAAGGGCGCGCAGTCCGCTTACGCCTACACCAATGTGCTGTCTCGGGACAGCCTGCTGGCCGCTGCCCGGGCGGCTGCTGCCGGCCTGCGCGACGACGGGCGGGCAGCTGTGGCAGACCTGACCCGAGCTGTTCCCGCGAGCATGCATCCAGCACGTATCGATCCAGCCGACATCGAGACGGCCACCAAGGTGGCGTTGGCCCGCCGCGCGGAGGAAGGCGCCTGGTCGGCGGGTGCAGACGTACGCCAGGTGATGATCTCCTACGTCGACACAACGCAGCGGGTATTTCTGGCCAACTCCCTCGGTCACCTCTCGGACACCGTCCGGGTCCGTACCCGGTTGGCCGCCCAAGTGGTGGCCGCGCGCGACGACCTGGTACAGACGGGATTCGAAGGCCCCGGCGCGGCGAAGGGCTGGGAGCTGTATGACGAGGTGGATGCCGCTGAGGTGGGCGCTCTGGCCGCGGGACGTGCGTTGCGCCTGCTGGATTCCCGGCCGGCGCCCGCTGGAGAAATGACCGTGGTGCTGAATGCTGGCGGTGCGGGGGTGCTCTTTCACGAAGCATGCGGTCACGGCCTGGAAGGCGACGGCATCGCCAAGGACACCAGCGTGTACGCCCGGACCGCCGGCCAGCAGGTGGGGAGCGCCTTGTTCTCCGGCGTCGACGACGCGTCCATGACGGGGGAGTGGGGGTCGTTCTCCTTCGACGATGAAGGCGTCCCCGGGCAGCGCACCGTACTTTTCGACGCGGGCGTGCAGGTCGGTCGAATGACCGATCGGATCTCTGCCAACAAGCTCGGCTGCGAGGTAACGGGCAACGGTCGCCGGCAGTCCTACGCTCACGTGCCACAGCCCCGGATGACCAATTCGATTGTTCTGCCAGGGACTTCGGACCCGGCTGCCATCATCGCCGACGTGAAGTACGGTCTGTACGCCGACGGCCTCGGGGGCGGTGAGGTGAACCCGGCCACCGGTGACTTCGTCTTCGGAGTGACCGAGGCGTACCTCATCGAGGACGGTGCGTTAACCGCGCGGGTCCGCGGCGCGAACCTGATCGGCAACGGGCAGCAGGCAATCGCGCTGGTGGACGCGGTCGGAACCGACTTCGCCATGAAGCAAGGCATGTGCGGTAAGGGCGGCCAGTGGGTACCGGTCGGATTCGGCACTCCGACCTTGCGGATTGCCCGGCTCACCATCGGGGGGACCGGATGACCGACGCGAAGGGCGGCATGACCGGCGAGTCGGCCGCTCTGCTCCAATTGGCCGAGCGGGCACTGAACGGTGCCGCTGCCGGGGAGGACGTTGAGGCGTACGCCACGCACAGCATCGGGACCTCGGTCAAGGCATTCGAGGGTGCGGTGGAAACACTCACGGTTGCCGAGACCAGGGGGGTAGGGATCCGCCTTGTGGTCGACGGTCGGCTCGGGTTCGCCTCTACCTCGGACGTCTCCGGGGACGGCTTGCGGCTGGCCCTGGATCAGGCGCGGGCCAACGCCGCTTATGCCACGGCTGACCCGGGTAACGTGCTGCCGCAACCGCAGGACTGGCAACCCCTGCCGGGCATTGCCGCCGATGGGTTCACCGAAGTCGACCCGGCGCGCAAGGTGGAGCTGGCGTTGGGGTTGGAGGAACGCACCCGGGCGGCAGACCGCCGGGTGTCCGGGGTGTCGGGTGCCTCTTACGGCGACGGGATCTCCCGCGCGGCGGTAGCCTCCACGACCGGCGTTCGGGCGGCGTACGAACGCACGGACGCCTACGCCACCGTCGTTGCGTTGGCTCGCGATGGGGCGGAGACGCAGACCGGCTTCGGACTCACCGACGGTCGATCGATCTCCGAGTTGGATATTGGCGCGGCAGCATCGGAGAGTGCGATGCGGGCCACACGGCTGCTCGGTGCCACCAAGTCGAGGACGACCGTCGCGCCGATCGTTTTCGACCCGCTTGTCACTGCCCAATTCCTCGATGTAGTTGCATCTGGTTTCTCGGCAGAGGCGGCCCAGAAGGCGCTCTCGCTGTTCGCCGATCGACTCCAGGAGCAGATAGCTGCGGAGACGATCTCGATCGTCGACGACGGTCGGTTGGTCGAGGGCGCGGCGGCCGCGCCGGTGGATGACGAGGGCTTGCCCACCGGTCGCACGGTTCTCGTGGACGACGGCCGGATGGTCGCCTTCCTGCACAACACCGAGACTGCCGCCCGGGCCGGCTCCGGTGCTCGCTCGACCGCGAACGCCTCGCGCGCCGGACACCGTAGTCCGCCGGGAGTGTCCCCGACCAACCTCTACTTTCAGGGCCCGACGACGCCGGTCCCGGACATCCTGGCCGTGGCCGACGGTGGCCTGTACGTCCAGGAAGTCAAAGGCATGCACTCCGGCGTAAATCCGATATCCGGAGAGTTCAGCGTGGGAGTGACCGGACTGTGGATTCGCGGGGGCGAGCTGGCCGAGCCGGTGCGGGAAGTCACCGTGGTATCGACCATCCTCGCCATGTTGCAGTCCATCCGCGCGCTGGGGCCAGACCATCGTTTCTTTCCCTTCGGTGGCGCGGTGGCCGGTGCGACGCTGCTGCTCGGCGAGATGACGGTCGCCGGCTCTTGATCCGCGAGGCCGGGGGCGTCGTCCCGGCTGACGTCACGGCGGCTGCAAGAGCACGGACAGCCGGGCGTACATCGCGGCCCGGGCAAGGGTGAGTGCGGTGCGATGGTCTACCGCCAGCACCACGAGCGCGCCGTCGCCGGAGGAACCGGCTTCCGGAGGCAACGGGACCAACAGCACCCGAGCGGCGGGCGCGACGACGGCTGCGGTGGCACCCGCCGATCCCGTGGCGCCGGTGGTGCCCGATGACGAGGCCGCCGAGACTACGTCGACGAGATCTCCGGTATGCAACAGCTGTACGGCGGCGGCATCAGCCACTCGAACGGGGGCGGCCACCCATCCCGCGCCCAGCGTGCCGAGCAGCGACGGACCGAGTAGCCGTACGTCGGTGAGCGGCTCGCCGGAGCGAACAGGCGAAACCAGCACGCGTCCCACCGCCCCGGCCGGGTCCCGTACAGTCTGTGCCGGCACGGCGCCAGGCGGGATGCGCAGGGTCTTGATGTCCCGACTGGACACGGTGGTTCCGCCCCGAAGGTCATGCGTGGCCGCCACGACGCTTACCAGCGTGGGCGGCGCCGGGGAGAGCGCAGACAAAGCGAGGGCAACGGCACCCGCCGCGAGTCCGGCATCGAGTAACCGCCGGTGCCAGCGGGCCGCGCGGCGCAGCTCCTGGAGGGCCGCTCCCAATGCACCCGTCATGGCCACTGACCGGCGGTCGCAGGCTTCCGCGCGCCCGGCTGGGTGAGCTCCGGTGCAGCGGCGGGTGCGCGGCCCTTCCGGGCGAAGCGGAACATGGCTGAACGCTAAGCAGCCCGGCTGGAAGTCGCAGGTCCACATTCGTCGGTGTGGACGAAGAGCGGTCTCCGGTCAGGCGACCTTGTGGACAGAGTCCTTCGAGGAAGACTTGGAGTCGCCCGCCGAGCGTGAACCGGAGCTCGGGGCCTCAGACGTTCCGGAGCTCGAAGCCTTGGAGCCGTCAGCTCTCGCGCCCTCAGCCTTTGCTCCGTTGGACGGGGCGCTTTCGACTTTGGCGCCGTCAGGCTTGGCGCCGTCGGACTTAGCGCCATCGCTGGCGGCCGCACCGTCGCTCGCCGCCGTCTTGACCGGCGTGTCAGCACCTTTGGAGTCGCCGCGCTTTCCGGCGGAGCGGCTGTCGGTCTTGTAGAAACCGGATCCCTTGAACACCACACCCACCGGGGAGAACACCTTGCGGAGCCGGCCCTGACAGCTGGGGCAGACGGTGAGCGGGTCGTCGGCGAACCTCTGTACGATCTCGAGTGGTTCGTCGCACTCGGTGCAGCGGTACTGGTACGTCGGCAACCCGGTCCTCCTGGCACTCACGAACGTCTGGCACTCACGAAACGTCTGGCACTCACGAACGTCGACTGCTAACTCAAGCTTAGCTCCCCGCCTGGTTGACGGTTGGTGATCAGCTCGTCCACCGCGAGGGGCGGCACCGCGGACTCCGGCCGCGACCGGCAAGGAGGACGTCTTACAGTTGCAGATCGTTGTCCTCGGTCTGAAAAATGGAGCCGTGGAAGACGCTCATGATGCGCGGGGTGTGGCGCTGATCACAGGTGCCGGCCGGGGGATTGGTCGGCGGGCTGCCGAGGTACTGGCGGCCCGCGGGTACGCGCTGGCGCTCAACGACCGGCAGGAGCCAACCGAGGCGCTGGAAGCGATGCGGGCCAGCGGTGCCCGGGTGGTCGCGGCGCCGGGCGACGTCGCCTCGGAAGAAGCGGTGGCGGGAATCGCCGCCGCCGCGCTCGATGCGTTTGGCCGGATCGATGTGCTGGTGAACAACGCCGGCATCAGCCTCATCGCGCCCGCCGAGGACACCACGGCGCAGGAATGGCGACACGTGCTCGAGGTGAACCTCACCGGGCCGTTCCTGCTGAGCCAGCAGATCGGCCGGGGCATGTTGTTACGGGGCGCAGGCAGCATCGTGAACGTCGCGTCGGTAGCCGGTCTGGCGGGTGTAGCGGACCGCGCGGCGTACAACGCCAGCAAGCACGGCCTGGTCGGCTTGACCCGTACGTTGGCTGCGGAGTGGGGCGGCCGCGGGGTGCGTTGCAATGCGGTCTGCCCGGGGTGGGTGAAGACGGAGATGGACGTGGCCGACCAGTCCGGCGGCGGCTACTCCGATGCCGATATCGAGAGCCGCGTACCGATGGGGCGGTTCGCGACGCCGACCGATGTGGCCGAGGCCATCGCCTTCCTTGCCGACCCCGAGCGCAGCGGATACGTCAACGGCAGCACGTTGTCCGTGGACGGCGGTTGGTACGGCGACGCCAGCTGGGACGGTCTCCGGCTGCGCAAGCGCTGACCGGCGCCCCCCGGTCGGAAGGGGCAAGAATCAGCGCAACCGCCGGAACGTGCTCGGAGTGATCACCCCCGAGACCGGTACGTCGTGCGGTTCCCTCGGCACGCGGTCCAGTACTTCCTCGTCGTAGACCACCGCCCAGGTGTCGGGCAGCACAGGACGCTGCCGCCCGCCGGCCAGCCGGGCGAGGAGCCGGTCGTAGTAGCCCCCGCCACGCCCCAACCGGGTCCCAGCAGCGTCCACGGCGAGCGCCGGCACCAGCAGCAGGTCCGCCGTGACCGGCGCGGCCGGCCCGAGTCGATCGCCCCCCGGTTGCAACAGCCCGTGGGGTCCCCTGATCAGCGTCTCGAAGCCGTCGTACCGGGCCCAGTCCAGCGTCCGTTCCGGCGCCAGGATGGGCAGTAAGACCTCGACTCCGGCTCGGCGCAGCCGGTTGAGCAGCGGGCGGGTGGGTGGCTCGTCGCCGATTCCGACGTACCCGCAGACGCGGCCGGCAGCAGCGAGCCGAGGGTGCTCCATCGCACTGACGGCCATCAAGGCCCCGAGGTCGTCGCGGTGCGACGCGGCTCGGGTGGAGCGTCGGGCCAACAGCTCGCCACGAAGGGCGCGCTTGGTGGCTCGAATCACGTCTACGGATCCCTGCACCGATGCCGGCCAATCTCCTGGGTAAGGACGCCAGCATGCCGCAGCCGGCGGGCACGCGTCCGCAAACTGTCGGGGCGGGTGGTTAGGGTCGCGGGATGACGTACGACGCAACTCAAGCCCCCCGTTCCCGGGCGCACATCCGTAAGGCGGTGATCCCGGCCGCCGGACTGGGCACCCGCTTCCTACCGGCGACCAAGGCGACGCCGAAGGAGATGCTGCCGGTGGTGGACAAGCCGGCGATCCAGTACGTCGTGGAGGAGGCGGTCCGGGCCGGGCTGAACGACGTCCTGATGGTGACCGGTCGCAACAAGCCGTCGCTGGAGGACCACTTTGACCGGAACATCGAGCTTGAGGCGACATTGGAAGCCAAGGGTGACACGGCGAAACTCGCCCTGGTCCAGGCCGCCTCCGAGCTCGCGACGATCCACTACGTGCGTCAGGGAGACCCGAAGGGTCTCGGCCACGCCGTACTCTGTGCTGCCGAGCACGTGGGCGATGAACCCTTCGCCGTGCTGCTGGGTGACGACTTGATCGACGAGCGGGATGAACTGCTGTCCCGCATGGTGGCGGTGCAGCAGGAGCGCGGCGGCAGCGTGCTGGCCCTGCTGGAGGTGCCGGAAACGGCCATTCACCTTTACGGCGTCGCCGAGGTGGAAGCCACCGACACGCCGGACGTGGTCCGGGTGACGGGTGCGGTAGAGAAACCGGACGCCGCGGACGCGCCGAGCAACCTGGCGTTGATCGGCCGCTACGTACTGTCCCCGGCCGTTTTCGACGTCCTGCGGGACACCGTTCCGGGTCGTGGTGGCGAGATCCAACTCACCGACGCCTTGCTCACCCTCGCGGGTCGTTCCGCGGCGGAGGGGGGCGGGGTGACCGGCGTGGTCTTCCGCGGCCGCCGGTACGACACCGGCGACAAGGCCGATTACCTCCGTACCGTGGTCCGGCTGGCGGCGGACCGCGAGGACCTGGGGCCGGAGTTCGTGGACTGGCTGCGGACATACCTGGCCGACCGGGATGCTGGCCGTTCATGACGAGTGCTCTCAAATCGGTCGACGCGCACCTGGACGACATTCTGTCGACCGTGGCCCCGCTCAGCGCGATCGACGTTCAGCTGCTGGAAGCGCACGGTTCGGTGCTATTCGAGGACGTCACCTCCCCGGGGCCATTGCCCTCCTTCGACAACTCCGCGATGGACGGTTATGCGGTGATCCGCGCCGATCTGGCCGGAGCGAGCATCGAAGAGCCGGTACGCCTGCCGGTGGTCGGTGACATCGCCGCCGGAGCCGGCCATCCGCCGAGTGTCAGCCCCGGTCTGTGTGTGCGGATCATGACGGGGGCCCCCATGCCTGCGGGCGCCGACGCCGTCGTACCGGTGGAGTGGACCGACGGCGGCATCGCCAACGTGACGATCACCCGGTGGCCGGGGGAGGGAGCGCACGTTCGACGGACCGGGGAGGACGTGAGCGCGGGAGACGTCGTGCTCACCGAAGGCAGTCACCTCGGCGCGGCGCAGCTCGGTCTGCTGGCGGCGGTCGGACGGTCGCGGGTGCTCGCCATGCCCCGGCCGAGGGTGGTGGTGGTCTCTACCGGAAGCGAACTGGTGGAACCGGGCCATCCCACGCGCCCGGGCCAGATTTGGGACTCCAATTCGGTGCTGCTCACCCTCGCGGCCCGGGAGGCCGGCGCCGTCGCGTACCGGGTCGGCATCGTGCCGGACGATCCGCGACAGCTCCTCGACGCCCTGGAGGACCAGCTCATCCGCGCTGACGTGATCGTCACCAGCGGCGGGGTGAGCGTCGGGGCGTACGACGTGGTGAAGGAGGTGCTCGGCCGCCTCGGCACGGTCGCCTTCGACCGGGTGGCGATGCAGCCCGGAATGCCGCAGGGTTTCGGCACCATCGGGCCGGACGCCACGCCGATCTTCGCGCTACCCGGCAATCCGGTGAGCGCGATGGTCTCCTTCGAGGTCTTCGTCCGGCCGGCATTGCGTCGCCTTCTCGGGGCCGAGTCGCTGCACCGGCCGTTGCTGCGGGCGGTGATCGACGAACCGTTGCAATCACCCCCCGGCAAACGCCAGTACGCCCGGGCTCGCCTGGCGGAACCCGCCGGAGCACGGGCGCGGGTGTTGCTGGTCGGTGGATCCGGTTCGCACCTGATCGGCAGCCTGGCGCACGCCAACGCACTGATCGTGGTGCCCGAGGAGGTCACGTCCGTGGCCGCCGCGGAGGAGGTCGACGTGCTGGTACTGGAACGCCGCAGCGCGCCGTGAGCGGCGACCGGGGGCGGCTCACCCACCTCGATGAGGCCGGTGCGGCCCGAATGGTCGACGTGAGTGCGAAGGATGTCACTGTCCGTACTGCTACCGCCACCGGCCGGGTGTCGGTCTCCTCGGAGGTCCTGGGGCTGCTTGAGTCCGGCGGGATACCGAAGGGTGACGCGCTCGCCGTGGCCCGAATCGCCGGGATCATGGCCGCCAAGCGGACCCCGGACCTCATTCCGCTCTGCCACCCCATCGGGATCTCGGCAGTGTCCGTCGAACTCACCGTAGGCGAGCAGGATGTGGCCATCACCGCGACGATCCGGACTGCGGATCGCACTGGTGTGGAGATGGAGGCGCTGACCAGCGTGGCGGTCGCCGGACTGACGCTGATCGACATGGTGAAGGCCGTCGACCCCGCGGCGGCGCTGCGTGATGTCCAGGTTGTGGACAAGTCCGGCGGGGCCAGCGGGCGATGGAGTCGTGATGGGGCGGACTGAGGGTCTGCCGCCGGATGCCCGGGCAGCGGTGATCACCTGCTCGGACCGGTCCCATGGCGACCTGCGGCACGATGAATCGGGTCCGCTGCTCGCCGGGTTGCTTGTCGAGTTGGGTTTCGAGGTCTTGCCGGTCACCGTGGTTCCGGACGATGAGCGGGCGATCGCCAACGCGCTGCAATCTGCCGTGGACAGCAATGTGGATCTCGTGGTCACCACCGGCGGGACCGGCTTTGCACCACGGGACGTGACCCCCGAGGCGACCCGGGTGGTGATCGAGCGGGAGGCGCCGGGGTTGGCCGAGGCACTCCGGCAGTACTCCCGCGAGCAGGTACCGACCACGATCCTGTCCCGATCGGTGGCCGGCATCACCGGCAGTACCTTGATGATCAATCTGCCGGGATCGACCGGCGGGGTCCGCGACGGCGTGGCAGTGCTGGCGCCGGTAGTCGGCCATGCCGTCGCTCAGCTCCGGGGTGGGGACCACTGAGGGCCACCGGGTCGCCGGGCTGGCCGGCGGAACTGAGCGAGGGGCCGGTCGGCGTACGCCCGTTGCGTACCGGCGACACGTCGGCGTGGGTGGAGTTGCGCCAGCGCAATGCCGGCTGGATGGGTCCGTGGGAGGCGACTCCACCCGGTGGCGGACCGCCGATGGCGGCGAGTCGGTTGGTGTTCGCCGCGATGCGGCGCTCGCTGAACCGGCAGGCCCGGGTCGGTGAGGCGCTGCCGTTCGCCATCACCTACGACGGACGCCTCGCCGGACAGCTGACCATCGCCAGCATCGTGCGCGGGTCGTTGAACTCCGGTTTCGCCGGCTACTGGGTGGATGCGGCGGTGGCCGGGCGCGGGGTGATGCCCACCGCGTTGGCACTGGCCGTCGATCACTGTTTCGACTCGGTCGCGCTGCACCGGATCGAGGTGAACATCCGTCCGGAGAACCTGGCCAGCCGGCGGGTTGTCGAGAAGCTGCAGTTTCGGGAGGAGGGAGTACGCAGCCGATACCTGCACATCGACGGCGCGTACCGCGACCACCTCGGTTATGCGCTCACCGTGGAGGACGTGCCGGGCGGGTTACTGGCGCGGTGGCAGCGCTCCCAGCGGGTCCCACCAGAGCGGTGACCTGCGGCGTCGCGGCAAATCTTTGTGACGAGCGCCTCGCGACACACCGGCCGTCGTACTCGGAGTGATCGTCTTTCCGGACTACGGTTGGCGTCGTCACCAGCCACAGTCGCCTGGGGAGGTTGCGCTGAGCGGGTTACTGGTTGCCGTGCTCGTCGCGGTGTGGGCTGTGGTGTTGGTGCCGATGTGGGCACATCGGCAGAACGTGCCGTCGGAAACCGAAGAACTGAACGGCGCCCGACTGATCTCCCGGCGGCCGCATTATCAGGCGCTCGCCCTGGGCCGACACTCCGCGCGCTTCGGGTCCGCCCGGGCCCTCTCCGCGCCGATGTCGCGGACCGCGATGTTGCGCCGCCGGCGCAACGTACTGCTGGCGCTGACCGCTGCCCTGGCCGTGACGGTCCTGGGGGTCCTCGCGGGCCTGCCGAGCGCTCTGTTGGCGGTGCCGACCCTGCCGTACGCGGGATACCTGATCTGGTTGCGGCGCACCACCGTCGAGGCGGCCGTCCGCAGGGAGGCGTCGGAGCGTCAGGTGGCCGAGCAGCGGGCGGCTGGATTCCGCGACTTCGGTACCCCGGTTGCCGATGAAGCTCCGGTGGGCTCGGCGCCGGCCGCGGCCTCTCCGGAGGCGCTGCCCGCGGACCGGAACGTCACCGAGTCCGCGCCGGATCTCGGGCCGAGTACGGCACCCTGGCGCCCGGTACCGTTGCCGCTGCCGAGTTACGTCACCGCGCCGCCGGCCCCGACCGTCATCGACGGCGAGTGGCACGAAGAGATGCTGCTGGAGGGCGAGTTGCCGGGGGAGGCCTCGGCATACGCCCTGGGCGACGAGGCGTTACGGCAACGTGCGGTGGGGGACTGACCCGGCGGAAGGGGCTGCGCCTGGGGACGGCGGCTGCATGGTAGTTTGGGCTTTCCCCGGGTTCGGGGGTGTAGCTCAGCCTGGTAGAGCGCTTCCCTCGCACGGAAGAGGTCAGGGGTTCGAGTCCCCTCACCTCCACCTGCATAACCGCAGGTCAGCAATGCAGCGCCGTCTCCGCAACGCGGAATTCTCAGCAGTGAATGAATCGTCGGGGTGCCCACTATGTGCCCACTATGTGCCCACTCAGCCGACGTGAGCCTCTACAAGGTGCAGAAGTAGGGAGCAATCCCTACCGCTCTCCTCGGGCACGATCGGCGGGCTCCGCGGCGATCTGAGCGACGCGCTGGAAAGACAGGCCCATGATTTGAGCCGCGTCACGGCGGCTGACACCTGCCGAGACGAGATCTCCCACCAGCTGGCGGGAGATGGCGGCGGCCTTCTCCTGCCAGCCGGCGGCCTCCGTCCGGGAGTGCTGGAGGTGGTCAAGGGTGTCCGTGCCGAGGTCGTACCGGTAGGTCACCTGGAACGCGGCCGGGTCGCTTGCTGCCTCGTCAGGCAGGTCGGCCATCAGGGTGATCACCTCGCGGACGTTGCGGTCGAGCGCTGCCAGAGTGCGCGCGTAGGTGTGGGCGCCCGGGAGGTCGTCGACGGTGGCCAGCCAGGTTCGACCCTCTCGGGTGACGCTCACGTGGTAGGTGCTCACCGCAGCCATCCCTTCCCGAATGCTGGTTCCAAGTCCTTCTCGATCTGGCGAAGCGTCCCGGCCGGCATGTCCCTCGCGTGCTGGGCGACCGTGGTCGAGCAGCGCCCGGCGGACCCGTCGGAGCGGACGTACTCCGCAACGTAGCGCCGGTGGCTGCCCACCTGTCGGACTGAGAAGCCGCCCAGCCGCTCGATCCGCCGGTTGACTTCCTTCGCCCTCATGACAGTAAGTCTAGCTCGCTAGACAGTCAAGTGTCAAGCGATCTAGACGATGCAGCAGGGGAGGTTCCTGGCTATGGACGAGCTGGTCCCCGTACCGCGTCCCGCCGGCTCCCCCGACCACGGGCTGATGAAGCCCGAGCGCAAGCCAAGTCGTACGGTGGCGTTCCTGGCGCCCCCCGACTCACCACGGTGCCGCCTGATGGCTCGCGTCCTCGTCGTCGACGACGACCCCGACATCCTCCTCCTCGTCCAGATCCGGCTCCGCAACGCCGGCTACGAGGTGTACTCGGTCACCAACGCCTTGGACGCCCTGGCCATCCTCGACAACCTTGGCCTCCCCGACGTCGCCGTCCTCGACGTCGGGCTACCCGGCATCACACCGCCCGAGGACATCGCCGCCGGCCGCACACTCGGCGCCACCGACCCCACCAAACCGTCCATCGCCGACCAGCTGCTCACCGCCGTCCACGAAGCACTCGGCGACTGAACCCACCCCCAAGCGCTCCCGCCCGAACAGCCCCCCGCCGCGGCTGAACGGGCGGGGGCTCTCGCAGGTCGTGAGCCAGGGAGGTTGGCATGCCCATTTCATGCCCACTCAGCTTCCACAACGGCGGTAGTCGGCGGACAACAGCGTGCTATACCCGCAGGTCAGACAACTGGCTAAGTCTTTGACCTGCGTCTTCTGCTACCCTCGCACGGACGAGGCCAGGGGTTCGAGTCCCCTCACCTCCGCCGCACCTCTGATGTGCCGGAGTACCTCATCCAGTACCTCCGCTAGGAATGCCTTGTCGCTAGTGCAGCAGTCGTCCCTGGGATCCGTCGCTCAGCGGTGGCGCCGGGTGTTGGTCCGGTCGCTCCCGCAACTGGGCAAGTTCGGTGTCGTCGGTCTGATGGCGCTTGTGGTGGACGTCGGCGGCTTCAACCTGGTGCGCTTCGCCGGCGGGCGCGGGTTGCTCTATGAATGGCCGATCGCCGCCAAACTGTTATCAGCGTCGGCCGCGACGGTCGTTTCCTGGCTGGGAAACCGGTACTGGACGTTCCGCCACCAGCGTCGGAGCGATGCGAAGCGGGAATTCGTACTCTTCGTCGTGATGTGCGTGATCGGTACCGCATTGGCGCTGATCTGCCTCGCGGTATCGCACTACGTGCTGCGGTTCACTTCACCCCTGGCGGACAACATCTCAGCTAATGTCATCGGTCTCGCGCTGGGAACGGCCTTTCGCTTCTGGGCTTACCGTACGCACGTCTTTCGCGAACCAGCGCTCCCGTCACGGTCGCAGGACGCGCCGCTGGGTCAGCCGGTACGCACTGCGCCGGCGGATCATCGATAGCCGAGTCGCCAGTACCATCTTGAGCATTTCCAGGCCCAACGCGAAAGTCTTGCCCAGGTCCCCGGTGACCGAGGACTCACCTACTCGTGGGTGGTAGTTCACCGGCACCTGCACGATGAGAGCCTTCTGCTGGACTGCCAGCAGCAACATCTCCAGGCCGTACGCCGAGCCAGCCACCGTCGAACCGGCCAGGACGGCCGCCGCCCGTTCCCGGGAGAGCACCCGGAACGTGCATCCCACGTCGCTGAGATAGGAGGTGTTGAACAGAACTTCGATGAGTTTGGCGACGGCCCAGTTACCCCATTGCAGATGCCAACCCATGTTGGCGCCTTCCCAGATGAAGTTCGACACCGTGCGCGAACCCACCACGAAATCGCATTCCGGGGTGAAGGCCAGAACCTTGAACAGATCTTCCGGGTTGAAAGTGCCGTCCGGCTCACAAATGCACACCAGGTCGGTGTCCACCTCCCGCAAGCCACGCTGAATTGCCGCGCCGTAACCCTGCTCCGGCTCGAAGACTTCCCGTGCACTGGTGGGAGCTACCGCCTCCGAGGTCCCGGGCGCGGCGTTGTTGTTCACCACCAGAATGTCGTCCACAACCCCGAGCGCGGCGAATCGGTTGATGGCGTCCGCGATACTGTCGCGCTCGTTGTACGTCGGCAGAATCACCGAAAGCGTCTTGCCGTTCCACACGGTGGACCTCAATCAGGGGGAAAGGCGCGGGCGACCACGAGCATCTGCCCGGCGAGTGGTTTGACCGGTGAACGCAGGTACCACGGCACGAGGAAGGTCAGCCGGGAGCCGCGGGACTTCAAGGTCAGCGGCAGAAATCGGGCCCGTACGTCGGTGACGGTCCAACCCTCCGACGTGAGGTAGTCCGTCAGCGACGCGTCGGTGTAGATGGCCACATGAGTGAAGTCATCGAAGTACCGGCCGGGGTTCAGCCGGAAGTTCGGCTGCAGCAACAGCAGTTGCCCGCCTGGGCGTAGTACTCGCCGCGCCTCGGCGAGCAACCGGGAGGCGGCCGGCCGTTCCAGGTGCTCCAGCAGGTTAGAGGCGAACACGGCATCGAAGCTGGCGTCGCCGAACCGGGTCAAGTCCGTACAGTCGCCGACCACCGCGGTGACCTGCTCCGCCGCTGCCGCCTGCACCGCGGCGTCGAGGTCCATCGCGACCACCCGGCGGGCCCGGATGTTGTTCGAGAAGTCGCACCAGCCGGCCCCGAGTTCCAGTACCTCCGCGTCGGGCGGAATCCAGCGCTGCAAGTAGCTGCAGAGATGACGCCACACCTGGGTGCGGTGCGCATGGGGAGCCAGCCTGGTCTGGAAGTAACCCGAGACATAACCACCGTCCGACCCACTCGGCGTGGGCACCGCAGACATCTCGCCGGACAGTGGACTACCTCCTCAGCGGGCGGCGCGGGGATGCGGCATACCAAGCGCTGGCATCGTACTGCGCGGCGAGTTGGCCTAACCAAGCTGCTGCCCGCGATACGATCGGTCAGCGGCACGTCGCAACGACTCGCGTAGGTCAACCGGCAGGGAGAGATGTGTCGCAAGTGACGCGCGCCGCTCCGCATGCCCCGCCCGCGGATCGTGCCGTCGCCCGCCGCCGGTCCACGGTTACGACGGTGGTCGCGTGGTTCCCCGCGCTGCTCGGAGCGGCGTTCCTCTTTCAGTCGATACGCGCCGGCTTGCCCGCGTTCAGCGCGGGCCGCGCGGTGGCCGCGGTACTGATCACCCAGCTCGTGCCCGGTGTGCTGCTCTGGCGGTGTGTGCGGCCGCTGCGGGGGTGGTGGCTGGAAGACGTTGCGATGGGCTTTGCTCTCGGCACGGTGTTGGCGGTGGCCGCTCAGACGCTGGCCGGCGTTACCCGGGTAGCGGCATTCTCCGGTCTGCTCGGCGTCGTCGTCGCTGCGATCCTGGTAGTCGTGCCGGCGACCCGCCGGCGGATCGCCCGGGCGGAAACGGCTCCGCTGCCGCTCTGGTGGGCGCCGGCGGTCAGCCTCACCGCCCTCGTCGGAGTTCAACAGCTGCAGTCCTATTACCGGCTGGTGCCGTTGACCTGGCCAGCCGGCTTCCGGGCGCCGCATGTCGACACGTACTTTCACCTGTCGATCGCTGCCGAGTTGGTCCACCGCGGGCCGGAGCGCTTCCCTTGGGTCGCCAGCGAGCCGCTGGCGTACCACTGGTTCAGCCACGCCTGGATCGCCCAGGTTTCGGTGGCCTCCGAAACCGGGTTGGACGAGGTGCTGGTGCGGTTCGCCCCAGCGCTGATGCCCCTGGTGATGGCCTTCGCGGTGGCGACCGCCGCGGTCCGGCTGTGCCACCGACCGATCGCGGGTCCGGTCGCCGCGCTGCTGACGCTCGCCGGCAGCGACCTCAACGTTGTCGGAAACCCGACCCCCGGGTACCCCATCTCGCCGCTATCGCCGAGCCTCGCCCTGGCGGCGCCGGCGACGATCGGCGTGGTGGTCGTGATCGCCCTGCACTGGCGGCGGGAGCTGCGCCGTGGTGGCCTGCTGCTGGTGCCGGTGCTGACCTTCGTCGCCACCGGCATGAAGGGATCGGCCGCGCCGCTGCTGGTCGCCGGGCTGTTCCTGGCAGTGGTGGCGATGGCGATGGCAAACCGCTCGCTGTTGAAGCCGGTACTTGTGGACTTCGGCCTGGTACTCGGGGCCATGGCGCTGGACGTGGTGGTGGTGTTCCGCGGCTCCGACGCCGGCCTTCACATCGAGCCGTGGGCGGCGATCCGGGAGACGCCGGCCGCACGTTGGTTGGGTGGCGTACACGACGCGCGCACCTTCGCCTTCGTGGCGGGAATCACGTTGGTTGCCGTGCTGGCCCGGGGGGTGGGTCTGCTGGGCGTACTCGGTAGCCGCGCCGGCCGTCGCGACCCGCTGACCTGGCTGCTCACCGGTGCCGGACTGGCCGGCGCCGGCGCGGTGCTGGTCTTCGCGCATCCAGGCCAGAGTCAGTGGTACTTCCTGCGGACCGCGGACCCGTTGTTGGCACTCGGCTCGGCCGTGGGCCTCGCCGCGCTGGCGGACCGGTTCCCCGGCGGCATCCGCCGGCCGGCGCTGGTCGGCCTCGTGGCCGGCCCGACGCTCGCGCTGCTGCCGTCCGCCCTGTTCGGCCCGTTGACTCCCAGGGGCGGATTGCCCAGGGCGACCACGATGCTCGCGGCAGCCCTCGCCGTGCTGGCGCTCGCAGCGCTCGCTGCGGCGGTCGCCGTCCGCGGGCGTCCGCTCCGCGCTGTCGGTGCGGTTCTGATCGGCACCGTGCTCGTCGCCGGGATCATTCAGGTGGCGCGCTATCAGCTCACCACGAGGCCAACCCCGTACGCCGGCTCGGTGCCGGCATCGGCGCCGCTGGCGGTATCCCGGGACCAGGTCAACGCGGCGCGGTGGATCCGCGACCATTCCGGCGTCGATGACGTGGTGATGACGAACCGGCACTGTATCTCGCCTACGGTACCGCGGCACTGCGACAGCCGGCGCTTCGTGGTAGCTGCGTTCAGCGAGCGGCAGATGCTCCTGGAGGGCTGGAGCGGAAGTGCCCGGGCCACCGCCATCGCGCCCAGGGGCCGGGAGTCGATCGTGCTGAATTACTGGCGGCCGGATGTGCTCCGGCTCAACGACGGCTTCATCGAGCACCCGGACGCCGCAGCGGCCCGCCGGCTGCGCGCGCTCGGCGTGCGCTGGGTCTTCGTCGACCACACCCGGCCCTACGCTGCGACGTTGGCGCCCTTCGCCATCCCGCGCTTCCACAACGCCGGTGTGGACGTGTACGAACTTCCGCCCCAAGCCGGCTGAGCGGCATGAGGTCAGCCCACCCACCCTGACGTCGCCATCACCGCCAGCAAGGCGTCGGCGACCCGTTCCCGGCCGCGGCCGTCGACCCGCCGCCACCCTGCCGCGGCCAGCGCCGAGCGAGCCGCGGGATCGGTGAGCAACTCCGTCAGCACGGCCACCCCGGCCGAGCGGGCGGCAGCGTCGGTCGCCAGATCCGTCAGCCGCCCGACCGGCGCCGCGATGCCTTCGGCTACCACGGTCCGGTAGCCCGCTTCCTGGTTGTCCGCGACGCACACCATGGCGGTAGCGGCGCCGAGGCAACACAATTCCCACATCGAGGTACCAGCCGCGCTGATCACCAGGTCGGCGGCGGTCACCAGCGGGGGCAGGTCGTCCACCGGCGGCTGAACCCTCACCACCTGGCCCGAGCCGAGCGCCAGTTGCTGCAGTTTCCGTACCACCTCCGGTGCGGCGGCAATGGCGGTGAGGCTCAGCGGCTGGCCGGTGGCCAGCAGCAACGGGGCCACCGCGAGCGCGGCCCGGAAGGGGTCGGTGCCGCCGAACACGGCCAACACCTGCAGCGGCCCGCCGGTCCGGGGCGGGGGCGGCGCAACCGGCCGCCGGGCTCGGACCAGGTTCCGCATCAGGGCGTACTGCACACCGGCGAGCACACGTGCCTCCGCCCGCCAGCGAGGTTGTCGGTCGGCGGCTCCCAGGTTCTGATCCAGGTAGAGGTCGGCGTCCTGGTCGATACCGAACGCTCCGTCGACGATCGCCAGGACCGGCACTGACCGGGCGAGCAGAGCCGCACCGGTCCCGGGGTGCAGGTGGTATCCGTCGAGAACCACCGCCGCCAACGCCTCCCGATCTACCAGCTCGGCAAGCGCCGCGGGATCGGCCGGTGCCGGTCGCAGCGTTAGTCCGCGGCCGGCCAGCTGCTGATCCGCCCAGGGCAACCCACCGGTGTCGCCGAGGAACAGCACGTCGATGCCGCGGCTGCACAGTTCCTCGGCGAGCGCGATGCACCGCACCAGGTGCCCCACCCCGGTGGTCGGACCGGCGTCACAGCGCACCCCGACCCTCGGAGGTCCGGTCGGCTCAGCCTTCACTCAGTTCCTTTTGCCGCACCTGTGCGTTGAGTTCGGCGATCTCGGGGTGCTCCCGCAGCACCCGGACCACCTGCCGCCAGCCAGGCCGCTCGCTGCTCAGCAAAGGCACCAGCGCAGCCAGCATGCGGGCGTCCTCCTCGGTGTCCAGCGTGACTCGCAGGTCGGAGGCGTCGGGATGCAGGCATATCCCGGCCACCGCGTACCGCTCCGGCTGCCGGTACACCGCCGAGGTCACGTGCACCCGGTCGGGGCCTTCGGCGTAGCTGTCGACGTCGGCGAGGGCCCACCTGGACACGATCTCGACGTCCAGCCCGCGGGGAAGGCAGCGCGGATTCGTCGTGGTCAGGTGGTCCAACTCCGGGGATGCCCGCCAGGTCCGCACGACAAGGTCGATCACGTCCGGATCCAGCAGCGGGCAGTCGGCGGTGAGGCGTACCACAGCAGCCACCGGGACGCCCGGCGACCGCCTGTCGGCTTCGTCGACCGCCCCGACGAACCGGCCGAGGACGTCGGTCAGCGGCCCGCGGTACACCCGGGCGCCGAACTGTTCGATCGCCTCGACGAGAGCATCGTCGGAGGAGTCCACGCTGGTCGCGACCACCACCTCGTCCAGTTCGTCGGCGGCCTGTGCAGCGCGTAGCACCCAGGCCAGCACGGAGCGCGTTCCCAGCGGCTGAAGTACCTTCCCCGGGAGCCGGGAGGAGGACATGCGGGCTTGCACGACGCCGAGGACCGGTAGGCGCTGGGTAGAGTGAGCAGCATTCGGCACCGGTCCTGTATCCCACACTTCTCGACATCGGATGCGGTCGGGTAGCCGCCAGGTTTCCGTCTGCAGCGAGGACTTCATCAGCGATGTCGACACTTTCCGGCGCCTCGGTGCTCGTCACGGGAGCTACCGGTTCCTTTGGCAAGGCTTTCATCCGATATGCGCTGGACAACCTCGACCTATCTCGGCTGGTCATCTTCTCCCGCGATGAGTACAAGCAGTACGAAGTCCGCTCGCTGTTCTCCGATGACAAGCGGTTGCGGTGGTTCATCGGGGATGTCCGGGACCGCGACCGGCTGACTCGGGCGATGTACCGGATCAATTACGTCGTGCACGCGGCCGCCCTCAAGCAGGTGGACACCGCGGAGTACAACCCGTTCGAGTACGTGCAGACGAACATCATCGGGTCCCAGCATGTGGTGGAAGCTGCCATCGACGCCGGCGTCAGCAAGGTGGTCGCGCTCTCCACGGACAAGGCGTCGAGCCCGATCAACCTTTATGGCGCGACCAAACTGGCCTCGGACAAATTGTTTATTTCGGCGAATCATTACGCGGCCGGACACGCTTCCCGATTTGCCGTCGTGCGGTACGGCAATGTGATGGGAAGCCGGGGTTCGGTAATTCCGTTTTTCAAGCAGTTGGCGGCGGAAGGGAAGCCGCTGCCGATCACCGATCTGGAGATGACCCGATTCTGGATCACGTTGCCGCAGGCGGTGGAATTCGTGGTGAGTTCCTTTGACTTGATGGCGGGCGGTGAACTGTACGTGCCGCGCATTCCGAGCATCAAAATCTCCGACCTCGCCGAGTCGGTGGCACCCGGGGCGAAGATGTACGAGATCGGGATCCGTCCCGGTGAGAAGCTGCACGAGGAGATGATCGCGCCGGACGACGCGCGCCGGACGGTACGGCTCAAGGACCGCTACGTGGTACAGCCCATGATCGCGGAGTGGGGGTACGAACCGCCCGCGGACGGCGAGCCCGTGCCCGACGGCTTCGCGTACCGCTCGGACACGAACGACCAGTGGCTCAGTGTCGAGGAGATGCGGGACATGATCGCCCGCTTCGCGTGAGCCCGATGCTGCCGTACGGGCGTCAGTCCATCAACGACGCCGACGTCGCCGCGGTGGCCGCAGTGCTGCGCGGGGACTGGCTCACCACCGGCCCCGCGGTGACCGCCTTCGAGACCGCGCTGCGGGAGTTCACCGGCGCGGCGAGCGCGGTCTCGGTGACCAGTGGAACCGCCGCCCTCCATGTCGCCTACGCCGCCGCCGGCATCGGGCCCGGAGACGATGTGGTCACCACGCCGCTGACCTTCGTGGCCACCGCGTCGGGCGCCGCCCTGCACGGCGCCCGGATCCTCTTCGCCGACGTCGAGGAGGACACCGGCAACCTTGACCCGGCGGCGGTCGCGGCCGTTCTCACCGACCGTACCCGGGTGGTCGCGGCGGTGGACTATGCCGGGCACCCGGCCGAGATGGACGCGCTGCGGGCACTCACCGAACCGACTGGCGCGCTGCTGCTGGAAGACGCGGCGCACTCCATCGGCTCGCTGTACCGCGGCCGCCCGGTGGGCACGCTCGCCGACCTCACCACGCTGTCCTTTTTTCCGACGAAGAATCTCACCACCGCCGAGGGCGGCGCGGTCCTCTCCACCGATCCGGCATTGGGCGCGAAGGCGGCCCGGTTCCACACCATCGGGCTGGTCCGGGATCCGGCCGAGCAGCGCTACCCGGACGAGGGCCCGTGGCATCAGGAGGTGCACGCCTTCGGCTTGAACTATCGGCTGCCGGATGTGCTGTGTGCGTTGGGACTGAGCCAGCTGGCTCGGATGGCGGAGTTCAAGCGGCGGCGCACGGAGATCGTCCGGCGGTACGACGAGGGGCTC
>JBDUDX010000220.1:0-5334 GCA_040002735.1 Frankiaceae bacterium
GCTCCTTGGTGAAGATCAGGTCGCGTCGGTTATCGTCCGCGAGTTCGTACTCGTTCGTCATGGTCAACGCTCGCGTTGGGCAGGCCTCGATGCAGAGGCCGCAGAAGATGCACCGCAGGTAGTTGATCTGGTAGATCCGACCGTACCGCTCGCCGGGGGAGTACCGCTCTTCCGGCGTGTTGTCGGCGCCCTCGACGTAGATCGCATCGGCCGGGCACGCCCACGCGCAGAGCTCACAGCCGACGCACTTCTCCAGTCCGTCCGCATGCCGATTGAGCTGGTGGCGGCCGTGGTACCGCGGGGCGGTCGGCTTCTTGACCTCCGGATAGGACTCAGTGTTGACCTTGCGGAACTGGGTCCGGAAGGTCAGCCCGAAGCCCTTGGTCCAATCAAGCACGAGTGACCTCTCTGGGTGCCGGTCGAGGTGCGGCTGCCGCCTCGGGGTCCTCACCGGGCAGCACCGGCACCGGGAAGGCGCGGTTGCCGACGGCGATCTCCGAGCGCGCTTGGTCGTGGTCGACGTCGATCCGGTCGAAGTCCGCGGGATCGCCGTCGATCAGCTCAGAGCCTCCAGGATCCGCCGGCTCGAGGTCGGCGTCCCGCTTCCTCGGTGACGGCCAGAACGAGACGATCGCCATCACCACCACGAACCCGATCGCGATCGGCACCACGTTGCGCCGCAGGTTGACGTTTTCCAGCGCGAGGGTCCGCATCGCGGCCACGACCAGCAGCCAGATCAGTGCCGCCGGGATCAGCAGCTTCCAGCCCAACCGCATGAACTGGTCGTACCGCAGCCGAGGCAGCGTCCCGCGGAGCCAGATGAAGACGAACAGCAAGGTCATCAACTTGGCGGTGAACCAGATCAGCCCGAACCACCCGGAGTTCAACACCGGCACCCGGCTGAGCAGGAACGGCGCGTGCCAACCGCCGAGGAACAGGGTGGTGGCCACCGCGCACACGGTGGTCATGTTGATGTACTCGGCCAGAAAGAACAGCGCGAATTTCAGCGACGAGTACTCGGTGTGGAAGCCGCCGACCAGTTCGCCTTCGGCCTCCGGCAGGTCGAACGGCGCCCGGTTCGTCTCGCCCACCGCCGAGATCATGTAGATCGCAAAGGAGGGCAGCAGGAAGATGAACCAGAACTGGTTCTGGGCCGTTACCACCTCCGAGGTGGACAGCGACCCGGCGTAGAGGAAGACCGGTACCAGCGCCAACGCCAACGCTACCTCGTAGGAGATCACCTGCGCGGCGGAGCGCAGCGCGCCGAGCAGCGGATAGGTCGATCCGCTCGCCCAGCCACCGAGCACGATGCCGTACACGCCCACCGAGGAGCAGGCGAGCAGAAACAGCACGGCGACCGGCAGGTCGGTGATCTGCAAGGCGGTCCGGTGTCCAAAGATCGACACACTGCCACCGACCGGAATCACCGCGAAGGCCAGGAACGCCGGGATGGTGGAGATCACTGGCGCCAGAAAGTAGACCGGCTTGTCGGCGAGCGCGGGGATGATCTCTTCCTTGAGCGCCAGCTTGATGCCGTCGGCGAGACCCTGACCGATGCCGAAGGGTCCCGTCCGGTTCGGCCCGAGCCGCTGCTGCATGCGGGCCACCACCCGGCGTTCCGCCCAGATGGTGAACAGCGTGATGAGGACCAGGAAGACGAAGACCACCAGCACCTTGCCGAGCACCAGCCACCACGGGTCCCGCCCGAAGGAGGTCAACGCCGGGTTCGAGGCTGGTGAGGCCCACCCGCTCATACCGACCCCCAGGTGCTGATGCCGACGACGGCGCCGGCGTCGACGCCCAGCGCAGACCGTACCTGGGAACCGGGCGAGTTGGTCGGCAGCCACACCACGCGGTCCGGCAAGTCGGCCAGCACCAGCGGCAGCGTGATCGTCCCCCGCTCGGAGCTGACGGTGATCGAGTCGCCGGCGCTCGCGCCGATCTCGGCTGCCGTCACGGGCGACAGGTGCAGCCGAGGGTTCTTCGCCGTACCGCCGAGGTACGGCTCACCCTCCTGCAGGCGGCCGCAGTCCAGCAGCCAGTGCCAGGTCGCGAGCACCGCGGTGCCGGCGTTCGGGGCCGGCAGCGGCGCCAGCGATACCGTCGGCGCCGGTGGGATCGGGCCGCCCCAGGCGCCGAGTCGGGAGATTTCCGCCCGGGCGGCGTCGACGTCCGGCAGGCCCAGGTCTACCCCGGCCGTGGCGGCGAGTACGTGCAACACCCGACCGTCGTCCAGCGCGCCGGTGTTGCGCAGGCTGGCCTCGAAGATCCTCGGTCGGCCTTCCCAGTCCAGGTAGCTGCCGGATTTCTCCACCGGCGGCGCCACCGGGAAAACGACGTCCGCTCGCTCCGTCACGGCGCTGCGCCGGATCTCCAAGCTGACGATGAAGCTCGCCGCAGCCAGCGCCGCGTACGCCGCGGCCGGGTCCGGAAGGTCGTCGGGGTCCACGCCGCCGACGAGCAGCCCGCCGAGCGAGCCGTCCCGGGCCGCGGCGACGATCTCGCTCAGCTGGCGCCCGGGCACCGCCGGAACCTCGGCACCCCAGGCTGCGGACACCGCCTCCCGGGCACCAGGATCGGCCAGCGGTCGACCACCGGGGAGCAGGGTGGGCAGGGCACCGGCGTCCACCGCGCCCCGATCCCCGGCCCGCCGTGGCACCCAGGCGAGCCGAGCGCCGGTCGCCGCGGCCAACGCCACCGCTGCGGAGAGGGCACCCGGTACGGTGGCCAGCCGCTCACCGACCAGAATCACGGCGCCCGGGGAGCGCAAGGCTTCGGCCGCCGCAGCGGCAGCGTCGCCATGGTCCTTCGCGCTGGTGCCGGCGAGATCTCCGAGGATTGCCGCCTCGGCACCGGGCACCGCCTGGATCAGCCGGCCGAAAGACTTGGTGACGCTGGGCGTCACGAAAGGTGCCAGCGCGAACAGCTGCAACCGCTTCTTCCGCGCCGTCTTGCGCAGCCGGAGGAAGACGATCGGCGACTCCTCCTGCGGCTCGAAGCCGGCGAGCAGCACCGCGGGCGCCGCTTCCAGGTCGGCGTACGTGGTCTCAGTGTAGCGACCGGCGACGGCGTGGGCGAGGAAGCCCAACTCCTCCGCGGAGTGCGGCCGGGCTCGGAAGTCGATGTCGTTGGTGCCGAGGACGGTACGCGCGAACTTGCCGTACGCGTACGCGTCTTCCACGGTGAGGCGACCGCCGGGAAGCACGCCGACGCCGCCGTTGCGGGCGGCGTCGGCCAAACCCTGCGCCGCCTTCGCCAACGCCTCGGTCCAGGAGGTCTCGACCAGATAACCGTCGGCGTTGCGAACCAGCGGAGTATGGAGCCGATCCTCAGCGGTGGCGTACCGGAAGGCGAACCGCCCCTTGTCGCAGTTCCATTCCTCGTTGACCTCCGGGTCGTTTCCGGCCAGGCGGCGCATTACCTTGCCGCGCCGCCAGTCGGTCCGCTGCGCGCAGCCGGACGCGCAGTGCTCGCAGACGCTGGGCGTGGAGACCAGGTCGAAGGGTCGGGCCCGGAACCGGTACGCGGCGCTGGTCAGCGCGCCCACCGGGCAGATCTGGATGGTGTTGCCGGAGAAATAGGACTCGAACGGCTCGTCGGTGTAGATCGCCACCTGCTCCAGCGCGCCGCGCTCGAACAGCTCGATGAACGGGTCTCCGGCGATCTGCTGGGAGAACCGGGTGCACCGGGCGCAGAGCACGCAGCGCTCGCGGTCCAGCAGCACCTGAGAGGAGATCGCGATCGGCTTGGCGAACGTCCGCTTCTCATCGCGGAACCGGCTCTGCGCGTACCCGTTGCTGAGCGCCTGGTTCTGCAACGGGCACTCGCCGCCCTTGTCGCAGACCGGGCAGTCCAGCGGGTGGTTGATCAGCAGCATCTCCAGGGTGCCGGCCTGCGCCTTGGCGGCCACCGGGCTGGTGAGCTGCGACTTCACCACCATGCCGTCGGTCACGGTGGTCGTACACGCGGTCACCGGCTTGGGCATGCCTTCGACGTGAACGATGCACTCCCGGCAGGCGCCAACCGGGTCGAGCAGCGGGTGGTCGCAGAACCGGGGGATCTGCACGCCGAGCTGCTCAGCGGCCCGAATGATCAGCGTCCCCTTCGGGACCGCGATCGAGACGTCGTCGATGATGACGTTCACCGTCTCCACCGGGGCGAGCTCGCCGGCGCTCATATCCGTCGGCTCCCGCCGGCGCTGGCCGCGGATCCCGTCGTCGCCGCGAACAGGGTTGCAGCGGTCGGATCGAAGGGACATCCGCCGCCGGTGTAGTGGGCGACGTACTCCTCGCGGAAGTACTTGATCGAGGAGACGATCGGGCTGGTCGCGCCGTCACCGAGGGCGCAGAACGACCGGCCGAAGATGTTGTCGCAGGTGTCGAGCAGGGTGTCGATGTCCTGGCTGTCGGCGTTGCCGTCCTCCAGGCGCTTCAGGATTTGAACCATCCAGTACGTGCCCTCCCGGCACGGAGTGCACTTGCCGCAGGATTCATGCGCGTAGAACTGCGTCCAGCGCAGCACCGCGCGCACGACGCAGGTCGTGTCGTCGAAGATCTGCAGCGCCTTGGTTCCCAGCATCGACCCGGCGGCGATCATGCCTTCGTAATCCAGCGGAGCGTCGAGATGCTCGGCGGTGAGGAGCGGGGTGGACGATCCACCCGGCGTCCAGAACTTCAGGGTGTGGCCCTCGCGGACGCCCCCGGCGAGGTCGAGCAGCTCACGCAGGGTGACCCCGAGCGGGGCCTCGTACTGTCCCGGCGTCGTGACGTGGCCAGAGAGGGAGTAGATCGTGAAGCCGGGCGACTTCTCGGTGCCCATCGACTTGAACCACTCCACGCCGCCGTTGACCACGAACGGCACGCTGGCGATCGACTCGACGTTGTTGACCACGGTGGGGCTGGCGTACAGGCCGGCGATCGCCGGGAACGGTGGCCGCAGCCGGGGCTGGCCGCGGAAACCTTCCAGCGAGTCCAGCAGCGCGGTCTCCTCACCGCAGATGTACGCCCCGGCGCCGGCGTGCACCACGATGTCGAGGTCGAATCCGCTGCCGAAGATGTTCCGGCCGAGATAGCCGGCCTCGTACAGCTCGGCCAGCGCCGCCTGCATCCGCCGGACGATGTGCAGCACCTCGCCGCGGATGTAGACGAACGCGGTGTTGGCCCGGATGGCGTACGCCGAAATCAGGATGCCTTCGAGCAGGCTATGCGGGCTGGCCAGCAGCAACGGCATGTCCTTGCAGGTTCCCGGCTCGGACTCGTCCGCGTTCACCACCAGGTAATGCGGCTTGCCGTCACCCTGCGGGATGAAGCCCCACTTCATCCCGGTCGGGAAGCC
>JBDUDX010000221.1:0-9554 GCA_040002735.1 Frankiaceae bacterium
GTCACCGGAGTGTGGCCCCAGCGGACAACCACCACCTACGGAAGCGGCCTCGCGTTCGCCGAGTTGAACGCCTGCACCCCGGCTGCGTTGTCACCGTCGAACGGTGTCACCGGACTGTTCCGGCCGAGGCAGAAGTCATCGGCCTTCTCATCGGCGAACCAGGCACCAATCTGGTTCAGTTCCTTGCGGACCCGGGTGGTCCCGACCAGCGTTGTGGTCCCGACCAGCGTTGAGGAGAAGGCTTCCGCAACGATCAGACGGAACTCGTTCGACGCCACCCCGTGGGAGTTGGAGGTGAAGTCGCCGATGTACTCCGCTGCGCCGAACGGGGATGCCGCCTTCTCCAATAGGAACACGGTAAATGCGGTGTTCTTCGGCAGCCCGCTGGCCCTGACCCGGAAGGTGTCGTAGCCGATGGCGTCGGTGGTGAGGCCGACGCTGACGTTGACCCGGGCATGCGGCATGCACTTCGCCAGCACGGTGGAGGACGGAGTCAACTGGCGGTTGATCCACGTCGTACTGGCCGACTCCGGCGACGCGCCGGCCACCGTGGGGGCGGCAGCGGCCACGGCCGCCATGGCCCCGGCGACTGCGAGGCTCTTGAATGTACGGGAAGACACTGCGGTACTCCTCTCGAGTGACCCGGCAAGCCCGGGTCGAACATGTCGTGCGCCGGACCACGGGCGGTCCGACGGCACTGACCCTGGCCGCGCACCGCTGTGGGCGGTGCCGGAGATGCTGGGGGAAACGCTGGGGGCTGGCGGGATGACTCGTTAGAGTGCCGACCCGTACGAGTGCCGACCCGCCGCCCGGGCTAGCAACAAGGTCAGCTACCCCAGACTCGTTGAGCGGTCTCGAGGAGGTCTTCGAGGTCCTGGCTGGCCTCGATACTCAGCGCGGCGGCGGCGGCGAAGAGAAGCATCGGCCCGGCGAGCCGTACGAGGTGGCGCCGTGGTGGATCGGCAAGCAGGGCCCGTATCCGGCTGGTCACCCCTCGCTGTGAAAACGCCAAGCTCCGGCTGCCAGATGCGCCGGCACCGGCTGCACGGCTTGCGAGGGCGGCTCTCGCCAGCGCTCCGGCGGCGATGTGACGGTCGCCGACCTCGCGCGCCGCCACCTCATCAGCCCACCGTTCCAGTTGGTAGTCGCAGTCGCCGACAACGGGTCTGAGCACGGGCAGGATGGCAGCGGCAAGGCGGACAGCAGCACGGTAGTGGCCGTGCCGGCCGCGAAGATGGGCACGTTCGTGGGCCAGGACGACCCGGCGTTCCTCAGCGCTCAGTGCTCGGACCATCCCGGTGGTGATCACAATTCGCCCTTGCTGTGGCATGGCCAGGGCTCGGGGGCGGGGGTCCTCGATCACCAGCAGACCGTCGGCCGTAGCCTCTGGACAGTCTCGGATGGCGGCCCGCAGCTGCCGACGTTCTCGACCCAATCGGCCCATACACGCCATCAACGTGATGCTCGCCACGGCGACCAGCGCGCCGGCCACCCCGGCGACCGCATCTGGCACTGGAGTATGGCGGTCGAGTGCCGGACCAGACCAGTGCCCGACGTCCGCCACGATGTCGAACTGACCGATCAGCGTCCCGGCCAGCAGCCCCAGGTCCCAGACCCAGGCGACCGCTGCGAGCAGCGCCCCGGCGGCCAGGGTGCTCGCGGCCCACGGGGGGCTTACTGACCGAGTCACCCGCCGAAGCAGCGCGCAGAGAGTCAGCGCGCCGCAGAGCGCCAGGTAGACCGAAACCCGCATGCCGGTTAGCTCCCGCTCGGTTTCCCGCGCTCCTCGAGAAGGCGCTCCAGCAGCCGCTCTTCCTCCGCGTCTAGTTCCTCGACAAACTGCGCCAGAACGGCAGCCCGGTCCGCGCCAAGATCAAGAAGAGTACGCATCTGGCGGGCGACGCTTTGGACTTGCGTGTGGGTCGGGCAGTAGGCGTATGCCCGGCCCACGGGCAGGCGCCGAGCCAGTCCCTTTGTGTGCAGGCGCGTCAGGATGGTCAGAACGGTGGTGTAAGCTAGATCGCCACCCAGGGCGCGCTGAACCTCGGCGGGAAGGAGCGGGCCCTCCGCGGCGTAGAGCGCGGCGAGCACTTCGCCCTCCAACTCCCCGGCGCGCCGCCGATCGCCGCCGCGTGACGTTGGCGTCATCCCTCCAGCCTGGCGGGTTCTCGCGATCGTTGCAACAACTGAAGGCGGCAGGTCAACGGGATTCCAGCGTATGCAGTTGCCGGGACAGCAGAGCAATCGCGGAAGTAAGACGATGCGGCCGGATACTGGTCCAGCTGTGCAACACGTAGGTGAACAGGTGCATGCTCTCCCACAGCGCGACCCGCGCCGGGGAAATGGGCGCCAAAGCTTGATACACGCGAAGAAACCGGGTGCAGACTCGGTCGGCTGCAACGAGCCGCGTCAGGTCAACACCCGGCGGCGGGTTGCCGCCTGTCCTGGTGGCCGACACGGCCAGGTACTTCGTCGTCGCCAGAAATTGCGCCACATCGAGCGCCGGTTCAGCACGGCACAGATCATCGAAGTCGATCACACCGACATGCCCCCCAGCCAGCAAGGCTTGCCCGGGATGAAAGCTCCGATGCGTCGCCACGGCGGCGTCCGAGTGGTCGCGCTCAGCCAGCGCGCTGAGCCACCCGAGCAGCGGCGCGGCCGCCCCCGCAAGCCCAACGACCATTCCCATCAGGTGGTCGGCAAGGTCACCGAGGCCGGCGAGTTCATCGTGGACACCGATGTGTGGTCCGTGGTCGACGTCGCTGGTATGCAGCGCGGCCAACGCCGCGGCCGCCAGCTCCGCGGCGTCGAGCACCCTGCGCATCGCCTGCGGGTTCCCCGTAGCTACCGCGTCACGCAGCAGATCGGCGAATGTCTGCTCACTCCGCACCCAACCCTGGATCAACAGGTGCAATTCACGCTGGTATCCCAACGGCTCCGCCACGGCCAAGGGCCAGTCTGACTTTCGGGCTGCCCACAGGACCCGCATCGCCTCGTCGGTCTGTTCGCCGGTGTCATCTGCGTATGTCTTGGCCACGACTCGTGCGGGCCAGTCGTCGCCCCCCACCGCAGGCGGATAGTGCAGGTCGTACGCGATGGTCGCCCGACTATTCGGATGCTGCCGAAGCAGGTGCGGCGTGCATCCAGCGAGGTGAAAGTCACGGTAGGACGCCGCGCCCGCCCGAATCATGGTCTCCAACACCGCGCGGGCCCGGCCGGGATCGGTGAGCACGGGCAGTGCCGGCAGCCCGACATCGGTCGGTTCTGGCCGCAACGACAGCCCGAGTTGCGGGAGCCATCCCGACCATCCCGCGGCGCCGAAGGTACCCGTCGACCTCGCTTCGGCCGGCTCGACTCCCGGCGGGTACAGATCGCCGACCAACGTAACCCGCCGGGCCGCACGCCCGCACTCTCGGACAGTTACCTGGTAGCGGGCGCTCCAATGCTCGCCTTCCAGCCGTGGCTGGCGGACGCGGACTTCCTCGGCGGTCACTGTGCCGCCCGCGAAGTCCGGGAGGGCCCGTAAAGCGTCAGCAACGAGGTCGGATCGCACTGCGTCCCGCAGCCAGGCCGGCAGGACGGAGAAGCGGCCCAGCCCCTCCCAGACCGCCTCCGGCACAGCAGTGTCCGGGTCCGAGATCACCATGGAAACCGTCCCCTGAGACCAGCACCATCGCCAAGTACTACAAGCTACTACAAAGTTGGCGGAAACGCGTGGCCGCATCGAGGGCCGTTCTTCCGGGGACCGCCACCGTCTGCTGTCTGTTGCGCGGCGCACAGTGAGCGCGACTGAGGGGCTCTCAGGAACTCTGCTGACGTACCCGTCGGAGGAGGTCCGCTGTTGCCGGGGAAGGCGCGGTACCCATGTCGTCCTGCAGGAGCGCGCGGAGTTTCTCGTACTGGCGGACGGCTCGGCTGGGCTCGCCCAACTGGGCGTAGCAACGCATCAGCCCGCGATGGGCCCCCTCGAGCAGCGGGTCGTGGGCCAATGCCGCCTGGTACACCGGCACGGCTTCCGCGGTCCGGCCTCCTTCCACCAGGAGTCGACCCAACCCGAGCACGGCTCTTTCGTACTGCCGGCGCAGTTCCTCGCGGCGAACCACGGCCCACTCCGCCGTCCCTGAGTAGGGCAGGAAATCGCCCTGGTACACGGCGATCGCCTGCTGGAGGAACGGCACTCTCGCGGCCGGGTCCGCCGCCGAACGAGCCTGCCCCAACAGCTCGGCAAAAAGCTCCACGTCGTAGCGGACGGGCTGCTGGCGGTTGATGTGATACCGCCGCGCGGTGAACAGCACCCACCCCGGGTCCCCGAGTGCCCGCCGGAGATGGTGCAGCGTGGCGTGGAAGGCGTTACGCAGCTCCGCCGTGGACGACTCCGGCCACAGCGCCACGCCGATCTCCGCCTTGCCGGCCGGACCGGAACTGAGCAGGTGGTACAACAGCTCCCGAGGTTTGGCGTAGGACCAATCTGCCGTCGTGAGCTGACGACCGGCCACGGACACCACCTCGGAGCCGAGGGCGCTGACCTGCAGGTCAGCCGGCGGCCCGCTGACCGGCCTCGCCGGCTTGTCCGGGACGTCCGGGGCCGGCCGGCAGGCCTCCTCCAGCTCCGCGATGACCGCGTCCAGCGGCGTCCGCCGCCCGGCGGCGACCGCTTCAGCGAAGGCGGCCTCGCCCAGTTCGGCTCGGGCGGCGCACTCGATGCGCTCTTCTTCGGCTCGCTCGCACGGGGCTGGCGCCGTACCGATTTCCGCCCGCACCGCTGCCGCACAGCCCAGCAGCTTCCCGGTGAGCCGGAAGTCCGGGGCGGAGAGTTCGCAGCCGGCCAACTCCAACAGCACGCTGGTCATCCGCCAGCGGTCGCCGAGGTCCTGGTGTCGCGTCAGACTCTCCCGGAGCAGCCTGATGGCCCGCGGTTGATCTCCTTCCCGCCGGGCTATGGCCCCTTGCGCATGTAGTGAGTAGGCGATGCCTTCCCGGTAGCCCACTTCGTGGGAGAGCGCCGAACTTTCGGCGAGCAAGGTGCTCGCCGTTGCGTACTGCTCGCGGGAGGTTGCCGCCTGGGCCAGATTGATTAACGCCGATGCGGTGCCCTCGTGGTCACCGAGGCGGCGGTACCGGCTCAGCGCCTCCTCGGCGAGCGCCGCGGCCGCCTCGAGATCGGTCCGAAGCCACGCGGTGAACGCGAGGTACGTCAGGCAGCGCGCCACGCCCGCCGCGTCGCCGATTCCCTCCCAGCGCGCCATGCTCTGCCGGTACAGGCTCTCGGCCCAGCAGTAGTTGCCCTGCTCGCGGGCGACACCGCCCAGAAAATGCAGCGTCGAGGCGATGCCACCCTCATCGCCCAGCTGTTGGTACAGCGCCAGGCAGGCCTCCAGACGCGCTGTCGCGACGGAATACTCGCACTGGAGGAAGGCGAGGACCCCGGCACCGTGCAGCGCCTTCGCCCGGTACTGGGCGGGCTGGTTCGGGCTGCCCGGTGCAGCCAGGGCTGCCTCCGTCCAAGCCCGCCCCTGCCCGTAGTAACCGCGTACACAGCAGAACTGCCACAGCGCGCCGACCATCCGCAGCTGCGTACTCAGCGCCCCCGCCTCCCGGCACCAAGCAAGTGCCTCCCGGACGTTGTCCAGTTCGGCCTCCAATCGGCGCAGCCAGCTGCCCTGATCCGGGCCGACCAACTTGCTCGCCGCTTCCTCGACCAAATCGAGGCACCAGGCGGCGTGCCGGGACCGCACCGTCGTGACCTGTGCTGATGTGTCGAGCTGGCGGCGGGCGTACTGACGGACGATCTCCAGCAGCTCGTACCGGGCGACGCCGGCGTCGGCGCGTACCCCGACCAGGGACTTGTCCACCAGCCGACCGAGCACATCGAGGGTGGTCTCCGAGTCGGGCTCCGGGGCAACTGCCGTTACTGCCGCCAAAGTGCAGCCACCGCCGAAGACCGACAGCGCCCGGAACAGTGCTGCCTCGGCATCGGTGAGCAGCTGGTAGCTCCAGTCGAGCGTTGCCTGCAAGGTGCGTTGGCGGCGCGGGGCCGACGGTTGCCGCCCGACCAGGAGCCGGCAGCAGTCGTCCAACGCATCCGCGATCTGTTCCACGGTGAGCACCGGCGTTCGGGCGGCCGCGAGCTCTATCGCCAGGGGGATGCCATCGAGACGGCCGCAGATCCGGCCGACTGCCCCGGCGTTGTCCGCCGTCAGAGCGAACTGCGGTGTGGCGGAGCGGGCCCGGTCGAGAAAGAGCCGCACCGCGTCCAGGTCGACGAGTTCCGGCAGCGTCGGCAGGTGCCGAGGGTCCGGTGCGGCGAGCGGCGGGACCGGCCAGGCGGCCTCACCGTCAACGCCGAGAACCTCCCGAGACGTCGCCAGGATTCGGACGTTCGGGCAGCCACGGAGCACCTCTTCGACCAGTATCCGGCAGCTGCAGAGGAGATGCTCGCAGTTGTCGAAGATCAGCAACGCCCGGCTGTCGGCCACGGCGCGCAGCACGGACACCAGCGCCGGTCGACCCGGCGAGGTCCGCAACCCCAGGGCGGACGCTAGCGCCGGAGCGACCAGGGCCGGGTCGGCCAGCGCGGCGAGGTCCACCCACGCCGGGGCAATCGAGAAATCCCCCGCGGCCGCCTGAGCAACCGCGAGCGCCAACCGGGTCTTACCGCCGCCGCCCGGTCCGGTTAGCGTCACCAGCCGGGCGCTGCCCAGCGCGCCACGGACGTCTGCCGTTTCCGCCAGCCGGCCGATCAGGGTGCTGAGCGGGACAGGTAGGGCGGCCGGGCGCAGCCGACTCGGCGCCGGCGCGGATGACGCCTTGCGTTGACGCGGCGAAGCGGGCACGGACAGCGCTCGGGATGACATTTCCGCGCCCCAAACAGCTGGCGTCCACAACGCGTCCCAGCCTAGTGGCTGGGCCTTCGGTCCGACACCCAGCGTGTCGGGGGTCAACGGCTCGGCAATTCAGCGGCACGCGATCCTGCGGACTAATGTTGATGGGCTGGCCCGCCACAATGCAGGTCCGGCCGTATGGAGCCGAGGAGGTCGCCATGTCCCGCAGCCAGGCGGCCGTCAAGGACCAACTTCGTAGCCTGCTGACGCCGGCGCTGACGGCCGAAGGTTGTGACCTGGAGGACCTCACGGTCACCTTCGCCGGTCGTCGCCGGCTGGTGCGCGTCGTCGTCGACCGTGATGGCGGCCTCAGCCTCGACGACGTGGCGCAGGTTTCCACCGCTGTCTCCGATGTCCTCGACTCCGCGGACCCGCTGGGGGAGACGCCTTACGTGCTGGAAGTCAGCTCCCCGGGGGTCGATCGGCCACTGCGGGAGCCGCGGCACTGGCGTCGAGCGGCTGGCCGACTGGTCACGGTGAGTGTGGCCGGCCACGGCATGCTGACCGCTCGCATCGGAACGGCGGACGACGACGGTGTCGTGCTGCTCCCCGATGCGGATTCCGGTACACCCAGCCACCGGCTGCCGTACTCCGCGCTCGGCCCGGGCGCGGTGCAGGTCGAGTTCGGCCGAGGGGCGCCGGCTGAGGCGGACGAAGTGGCGTCCGACTCGGTGTCGTCATGAACCCGGTGTCGTCATGAATCCGGTGTCGTCATGAATCCGGTGTTGCCGTGAACATCGACATGGCGGCGCTGCGCGGGCTGGTAAGGGAGAAGGACATCGCACTCGCCACCGTGTTGCAGGCGCTGGAGGTGGCCCTGCTCACCGCGTACCAGCACAGCGAGGGCTCCGCCCCCTCGGCCCGGGTGGAACTGGACCCGCATTCCGGCGAGGTCCGGGTCTGGGCCCGGGAGCTGGACGACGACGGCGCCACGGTGCGGGAGTGGGAGGACACGCCCAGCGGGTTCGGTCGGATCGCGGCCGCCACCGCGAAGCAGGTCATCTTGCAGCGGCTACGGGAGGCCGAGCAGGACGTCACGTTCGGGGAGTACGCCGGTCGCGAGGGTGACATTGTGCTCGGCGTCGTGCAGCAACGTGATGGCCGCGTGGACCGCAGCGGTGAACGGCGACCGGTGTACGTCCATCTCGGCGATGTGGAGGCAGTGCTGCCGCCGGCTGAGCAGGTGCCGGGTGAGCGGTACGAACACAACACCCGGCTGCGGTGTTACGTGCTCCACGTCGTCAAGGGGGTGCACGGACCGTCGATCACGCTGTCCCGAACCCATCCCAACCTGGTACGCCGACTCTTCGCGTTGGAGGTGCCGGAGATCGCCGACGGCACGGTGGAGATCATGGCGGTCGCTCGGGAAGCCGGCCACCGCTCGAAGATTGCGGTTCGGTCACTGGCGCCCACCGTGCGGGCCCGGGGCGCGTGTATCGGACCGATGGGCGCCCGGGTCCGGGCGGTGGTCGCGGAGTTGCACGGCGAGAAGGTCGACATCGTGGACTGGTCTGCCGATCCGGCGGAATTCGTCGGCAACGCGCTGTCTCCAGCCACCGTCGCGCGGGTGGACGTGGTCGATGTCGAGGCCCGGGCGGCGCGCGTCATCGTGCCCGACTTTCAACTCTCACTGGCGATCGGCAAGGAGGGCCAGAACGCCCGACTCGCCGCCCGGCTCACCGGATGGCGGATCGACATTCGGTCCGATACCGAACGGGCCACGCCCGAGCCGGCGCTCGCGCCACCACCCGGCAGCCCGTGAGCCGACACGTGAGCCGAAAAACCAGCGGACAGGGGAGCGGCAGATCCGAGGTCGGCGGGGTAGACTCAGCGACGGCTCGACGTCCGGGTCCGGTCCGCACCTGTGTGGGGTGCCGGAAGCGGGGGTCGAAGGCCGAGTTCGTGCGTGTCGTGGTCGTTCGGAACCAACTCGTTCCAGACCTCCGCGGCCGGCTGCCGGGGCGGGGAGCCCATATCCACCCCGATCCAGGTTGCCTCGATCTTGCCGAGCGCCGCCAAGCGTTTTCCCGAGCCCTGCGCCGTCCGGGTCCGTGGCAAACCGCCGCGGTTCGCCAGGCGGTTGAGGACGGAAGCGGCCATCACGCCGTGAAACGCCATACCGTCAGGGCAGCATCCGATGCCAACGTCGAAAGCAGGTCGAGTGACGCGATGAGCGCTCGATGAGCACGTACCGATGACGAGTCAACTGGAGTAACCGGTCGCGCGGGCCACACCGCGGACCGAGAAGGAGTGGTTCGTGGCCAAGGTTCGCGTCTATGAACTCGCCAAAGAGTTCGGCGTTGAAAGCAAGATCGTACTCGCCAAGTTGGGTGAGATGGGCGAATTCGTTCGCTCGGCCTCCTCGACGATCGAGGCACCCGTGGTTCGGAAGCTGAAAGAGGCGTTCCCGGCCGGGTCTTCGGTCACCGGCGGCAATGGCGCCGCCGCGCCGGCCGCGCCTGGCGCTCCCCAACCGTCGGCGACGGTCGCAACAGGACCGGTCCCGACGCCGCAGCCCGGTCCACGTCGGCCCGGAGCGCCGACTCCGGGTCGCCCGACGCCGGGTCCGCTCGGCGGGCAGAGCGCGCCGACCCAGCCGAGCACCGCGCCCGCCACCGGGACCGCTGTGCCGGCGACGGACGTACCGGCGACGGACGTGCCGACGGCACCACC
>JBDUDX010000222.1:0-14662 GCA_040002735.1 Frankiaceae bacterium
CGCTGGTACCCGCGGTTCTGGTGGCGGCCACCCTGCCCGGCTCACCCACGCCGCGGGGGCTGATCGTGGTCGCCGCGGGACTGCTCGGGGTATCCGCCCACTTCGCGAACACGATCGGTGACGAGCAGGCCGACGCGGTGACCGGCGTACGCGGCTTGCCACAGCGGCTGGGCCCGCGTCGCTCGGCCGGGGTGTCCGCGGCGCTGGTGGTCGCGGTCGCCGCGCTCCTGCTTCTGCTGGTCGGCGGCCGCCCCCTGCCGGCGGCGTTTCTGGTCGGCGCGGCGGTGCTGGGCGGTGCTGGCCTCGCCGAGTCGGTACTGCGACGCGCCGCCGGTACGGGGCTCGCCTTCCGGCTCAACGTGGCCGCCGCGGCCCTGGTGGTGACTGGATTCGTGGCCGCCGGCTCGGCCCTTACCCTGACTGCGTGACCCGCCTCCCGCGCCGCGCCGCGACCGCGCTGCTGCCCGCTGTATTCGCCGGCGGGCTCGCGGGCGGACTCGCCGGCGGGCTTACCGGCTGTGGTACCTCGGCGGGCGCCCAGGCCGGCGGCGCTGCCGCGGCCGTCCGGTCCCCGTTGCACGGCACGGTTCCCGACCTGCCAACTCCGAGGCCGCAGTTCACCCTGACCGACACGGCAGGTCAGCGGTACGACTTCGCGGCCCGTACCTCCGGCCGGGTGACCCTGCTCTTCTGGGGTTACACCCGGTGCCCCGACACCTGCCCCGCGGTGTTACACGACATCGCGCTCGCCCTGCGCCGGTTGCCGCCCGCGGTCCGGTCGCAGGTCACCGTGGTGTTCGTGACAGCCGACCCCGCTCGGGACACCGGCGCGGTTCTTCGCCGCTGGCTGAATGACATCGATCCAAGCTTCATCGGGTTGACCGGCACCGCAGCAGCGATCGCCCAAGCGGAGGAAGCGGTCGGCGTACCGCATGCGGTGCGCGAGCCGGGAAAGGGCTCTGACTACGCTGTTGACCACTACTCGGGGGTCATCGCGTACGGTCGCGACGACCGCGTTGCCGTGAAGTACCCATCGAACGCCGTGGTCGGCGATTACACCGCTGACCTCCCGCTGCTGGTTAGAGAGGAGCCGTCGAGGTGAACGGCCGACCAGGTCTCGCCCTGGCTGCCGCGTTGCTCACCGTCGCACCGCTCACTGCGGCCTGCGGGTCGGGACTGAACGCGGAGACGCTACGCGAGGGCACGACGATCGACGGCACGAACGCCCAGACCGGTGACCTTCGGGTCCGCGACGCCTACCTGGCGGCGCCGAACGGTCTGGAGTTCCCCGCCGGCACCGACATCCCGATTTACCTCACGGTCGCCAACATCGGCAGGCGGGCGGACACCCTGACCGAGGCCAGCAGCCCGCTGGGCCAGATCGTGGTGGGGCCGCCTCGAGCCGCCAGCCTGCAGCCGGGCCCGGTGCCGAGTCCGTCCCCAGCCACGAGCAGCGCACCGGTGGACCTGCCCGTCGGTCAGGCGGTGGCCTTCGGCGGTGGCGGCGCGCAGATGGTGCTGCGCCAGACCACCCGGACCATCCGGACCGCCAGTTTCGTGCCGATCACGCTGCGGTTCGCACAGTCCGATGAGCTGACCATCCAGGCTCCGGTCGGTTCCGGATACGGGGCGGGCGCCGGAGCCAGTTCCTCGGCGGAGCCCGCGCCCAGCGGGAGCTGAGCTCAGCGGCTCAGCGGCCCTGGTTCGCCACCGCTGCGGCCGCCTCCTTGGCGGCCGTGGGGTCGAGGTACTCCCCGCCACGGTGCACGGGGTGGAAGTTCTCGTCGAGTTCGTACCGCAGCGGGATACCGGTCGGGATATTCAGCGCGGCGATGTCCTCGTCACTGATCCCATCGAGGTGCTTCACCATCGCCCGTAGCGAGTTCCCGTGCGCGGCCACCAGCACCGTGGCGCCAGTGCGCAGGTCCGGCACGATCGCGTCGTACCAGTACGGCAGCAGCCGGATCACGACGTCCTTGAGGCACTCGGTCCGCGGCACGATCTCCGACGGGAGCGCCGCGTACCGCGGATCGCCGACCTGGGACAGGTCGGCGTCGTCGTCGAGCGCCGGCGGCGGCACGTCGTAGGACCGGCGCCAGAGCATGAACTGCTCCTCGCCGTACTCCTCGCGTACCTGCGCCTTGTTCTTGCCCTGCAGGTCGCCGTAATGCCGCTCGTTGAGCCGCCAGGACCGGCGAACCGGAATCCACAGCCGGTCGCAGACGTCCAACGCCAGTTCGTTAGTCCGGATCGCGCGGCGCAGCGTCGAGGTGTGCACCACATCGGGCAGTACGCCGGCGTCGCGCAACAACTCACCGCCGCGCTGGGCCTCCGCGATGCCCTTCTCCGACAGGCCGACGTCGACCCAACCGGTGAACAGGTTCTTGGAGTTCCATTCACTCTCGCCGTGACGGAGCAGTACCAGCGTCGACATGGCGCCAGCCTGCCAGGTTCAGGTTGGGTCCTCGGCGGGAGGGTCGCTGGCGAACCGGGTGAAGGCCGCCAGATTGGCCAGTGATTCACCCCGCTTGGTCCGCCATGCCCACTCCCGGCGGATCGAGGAACCGAAGCCCAACTCCAGCGCCGTATCGAACGACTCGTCGGAGTAGGTCAGTACGCACCCCAGCAGGCGGTCGATCTCCGCCGGCGTCACCGCCGACAGCGGCGACCGCCCGACCAGGTACACGTCACCGAGACGATCCAGGGAGTACGCGACGCCGTACATCTTGGCGTTGCGGGTGAGCAGGTAGGCGTAGAACTCGGCCCGGTTCTCATCCGGCCGGCGGCAGAAGAACGCCTCCACCAGCAGGCTGTGCGGGCCGGCCACGAGCCAGGTCATGGTCGCGAGCTTGTGGGTTCCCTCCAGGCGGACCAGGTACGCCGCTTCACCTTCGCGGGTGTACGTCAGGCCGGCCTCGTCGAGGACGCGGCGCAGCACGTTGTCGTAGGACTCCCCGCCGCTCACCGGTACCCCAGTCTCATCGCGCGGCGGCCACCTGCGGCGCGGCGCTGGTCTCCGCCATCGCGTCGGAGTACACCCCCAACACTCCGGCGGCGGTCGCGGACCAACTGAAGGCACTGGCGTGGGCCAGGGCGCCGAGCGCCAGTCGGCGGCGGGTTCCCGGATCGAGCAGCCGGGTCACCGCGGCCGCGTAATCCCCCGGATCATGGCCCGGCACCAGCAGGCCGGACCGGCCGTCGGCGACCGCGGTGGGAAGTCCGCCGACAGCCGCCGCCACCACCGGCGTACCGCAGGCCTGCGACTCTAGCGCCACCAGCCCGAAGCACTCGTTGTAGGACGGCACCACCGTCGCGGTCGCCGCCCGGTACCAGTCCGCCAAGCGGTGCTGCTCGACGGGTGGTTGGAAACGCACCACGTCGGCGATGCCCAGCGAGAAAGCCAGCGAGGACAGGTGCTCCGGGTGCGTCAGCCCCGAGCCGCTCGGGCCGCCCACCACCGCCACAACCAGCCGCGACCGCAGACCCGGGTCGTGCGCCAGCAGCCGGGCGGCGGCCCGGAGCAGGATGTCCGGTGCCTTGAGCGGCTGGATACGCCCCACGAACAGCAGGACGACGGCGTCCGGCGGTACCCCCAGCCGGGTCCGGGCCGCAGACGCCTCGCCGGGGCGGAACACGTCCAGGTCGACGCCGGGCGCGACGGTGGCCACCCGGGACGGGTCGGCGTCGTACAGCTCGGTCAGCTGGTCGGCTTCCCCGGCCGTCAAGGCGATCAACCGGTCGGCGGCCGCCACCACCTGGGCCTCGCCGATCTCCCGGGCGGCCGGTTCCGGCACGTCACCCTCGGCGAGCGCCAGATTCTTCACCCGCGCCATGGTGTGCATGGTGTGCACCAGCGGTACGCCCCACCGCTCCTTGGCGAGCCAGCCCACTTGACCGGAGAGCCAGTAATGGGAGTGCACCACGTCGTAGTAGCCCGGATCTTGCATCGCCTCCGCACGCAGCACCGCAGAGGTGAACGCACAGAGCTGGGCCGGAAGGTCGTGCTTGGACAACCCCTCGTACGGCCCGGCCGTGACGTGGCGGACCAGCACCCCGGGTGACATCTCGACCAGCGGCGGCAGGTCGGAGGAGGTGGCCCGGGTGAAGATCTCCACCTCGATGTCGAGGGCGGCGAGGCGGCGGGCCAGCTCCACCACGTACACGTTCATCCCGCCGGCGTCGCCGGTGCCCGGTTGCTCCAGCGGCGAGGTGTGCACCGACAGCGTCGCCACCCGCCGCGGCAGCGGCCGCCGGGACCGGCCGGCGCCGGTTCGGGCACGGGTGATCGACAAGGTCTGGCTGGTCGACAGGGTCACCGACACTCCTCCTGGGGGGCAACGACGCGCCGGGACGGATCCCGGCAGGACAACAGTGGGCACTCTTCCCGGATTCCCGGCAAGATCTGCTGCGTGGAACAAGTACGCCGGCTCTGGGTCGCGCTGATCGCGCTCGGGCTGGTGCTGGTCGGCGGCACGGTCGGCTACGTCGTGCTCGGTTTCGGCGTACTGGACGCCATCTACCAGACCGTGACAACCGTCACCACCGTCGGTTTTCGGGAGGTACGGCCCTTCGGCCGGGTGGACGAGGCGTTCACCATCGTGCTCATCCTGGTGGGCGTCGGCGTCGTGCTGTACACCTTCGGTGTCGCCCTGGAGGCGCTCATCGACGGTCACCTACGGGACGTGATGCGAAGGAGTCGGATGGACCGGGACATCGCGGGCATGCAGCACCACGCCATCGTCTGCGGCTGGGGCCGGGTCGGCAAGGCGACCGCCGGCTACCTCTCCAACGCCGGCCGGGATGTGGTGGTGATCGACTCCGACCCCGACCGGATCGCCACCGTCCCCTATCCGCGGGTGCTCGGCGATGTCACCGACGACGCGACGCTGCGCAAGGCCGGCATCGAACGGGCCGGGGTACTCATCGCCGCGGTGAACACCGACGCGGACAACGTGTACGTCACCCTGTCCGGGCGGACCCTGCGGCCCGATCTGCTGATCATCGCCCGGGCGCGCACCGAGGCCTCGGAGGCGAAGCTGCAGCGTGCCGGCGCGGACCGGGTGGTGAACCCGCAACGCATCGGCGGCGACCGGATGGCAAGCTTCGCGCTGCAGCCGCATGTCGTGGAGTTCCTGGAAGGCGTGATCCACGACGGCAGCCTGGAGTTCCAGCTCGCCGAGTCGCCGGTGGCGGTCGGGTCCGCCCTGGCCGGCAAGACGGTGCACGAGTCCCACATCCGCCGGCACACCGGCGCGCTGCTGATCGCCGTCCGCGGGAGCGACGGCGCCTTCACCACCAACCCGCCGCCGGACTGGGTGATCCAGCCCGGGCAAATCCTGATCGCGATCGGGTCGGAGGAGCAGCAGGCCGCGTTGCACGCCCTCGCCGGTCGCGCCCGTTCGATGACGAAAGCACCCCGCGAGGCTCCCTAGGCTGTCCGATATGGAAGCCATGCCCGGTCCTGGTCGGGGCCGTACCGCCGTCGTCACCGGAGCCAGCAGCGGGATCGGTGCCGCCGCGGTCCGCAGGTTGGCCGCGGCCGGCTATGCGGTGGTCGCCGGCGCCCGGCGGGAGGATCGCCTCGCCGCGCTGGCGCAGGAGACCGGCTGCCGCCCGAACCGACTCGACGTCACCTCCGACGACTCGGTCGCCGCGTTCACCGACGCCGTAGGAGAATGCGCGGTGCTGGTGAACAACGCCGGTGGCGCGCTGGGCCTGGATCCGGTCGGCAGCTCTTCGGTCGACGACTGGCAGCAGATGTACGACACGAACGTCCTCGGCACCCTGCGGATGACGAAGGCCTTGCTACCGAAGCTGATCGCCAGCGGCGACGGGATCATCGTCAACATGGGATCGATCGCCGGCCGGGTGGTGTACGAGGGCGGCGGCGGGTATACCGCAGCCAAGCATGGCGTCGCCGCGGTCACCGAGACGCTGCGGCTGGAGCTGTCCGGACAGCCGGTCCGGGTGAGCGAGATCGCGCCCGGGATGGTGAAGACCGAAGGGTTCTCGGTAACCCGATTCGGCGGGAACGTCGAGAAGGCCGAGAAAGTGTACGAGGGCGTCGCCGAGCCGCTCACCGCCGAGGACGTGGCGGACTGCATCGAGTGGGTGGTGACCCGTCCGCCGCACGTGGACATCGACCTGCTCGTACTCAAACCCCGCGCCCAGGCCGCGCCGCATAAGGTGCACCGCGAGCCGTAACCGAACGCACCCGGAGGTTCCCCCGCATGAGCAACCCTTCCTACGCCGAGTACGTCGCCGTGGTGCGCCGCGAAGGCGCCTCGCTGGCCGGAGTCGGTCGGCTGGGTGTCGAGGAACCGGTGCCCACCTGCCCGGGTTGGACGGTGGGTCGGTTGTTGCTGCACGTCGGTTCGGTGTACCGCTTCGCCGCGGAAGTCCTGGAGACTCGGGCGAACGCCGCTCCGGAGCGACCGCAAGGACCGGCCGAGGGCACCGATCCGGTCGAGTACCTGCTCGACGGGTTGGACGAGATCGTCACCGCGCTCGGGGAGACCGACCCGGACACCCCGTTATGGAACTGGTCGGTGCAGCCGGACGTGGGCCGGTTCTGGGCCCGGCGGATGGCGCACGAATCGCTGATCCACCGCATCGACGCGAAGTTGGCGCACGACGTGGCGAACGTGATCGACGCGGATCTTGCGGTGGACGGCGTCGACGAGCTGTTCGACACCATGGCGCCGCGTACCTTCGCCCGGGGAGTACCGGAGATCAACGGGATCCTGCACTTGGCGGCCAACGATGCCGACGCCCGATGGACCGCCAAGATGGCACCGGACTCGATCGCCGTGAGCCGGGGACCGAGCGGTGCCCGCAGCGCCGACGTCACGCTGCGCGGGAAGGCGTCCGATCTGCTGCTCGTGCTCTACAACCGGGCCGATACGGACACGGTCGACGTCCTCGGCAACGAGCAGTTGCTGCGGGACTGGCGGGAGAAAGTGAAGATCTGAGCGCCGGCGCTTACCCCTCGCCGTGCAGCGCGGCCTCGAATGCCTCCAGAGCCTGCCGACTGAACAGTACGAAGATCACGTGCTGCACATCAGTCGGCGTCTGCTGCACCGTGGACACGGCGATCTGGGCGGCGTCCTCGATCGGCCAGCCGTAGGCACCGGCCGACACCGCCGGAAAAGCCACGGTATGGGCGCCGAGGGAGTCCGCGACCGCCAGCGCCTCGCGGTAGCACGACGCGAGCTGATCCGAGCGGTCCTCGCGGTTGCTGTGCACCGGCCCGACGACGTGGATCACCCACCGCGCCGGCAAGTTCCCCGCGGTGGTGGCGACGGCCTGCCCCGCCGGCAGCCCGTCCGGCAAGGTGGTCCGCCGCAGCTCTTGGCAGTCGGCGAGGATGCTCGCTCCGCCGGCCCGATGGATGGCGCCGTCAACTCCACCCCCGCCGAGCAGCGAGGAGTTCGCCGCGTTGACGATAGCGTCAGCGGCTACCTCGATGATGTCGCCGGATACCAGCTCAATCTGCATCACACCGATCCTGCCTGGTGCGCGGGCAGCCAACAACAGCCGGGCGACGATTGGCTCGACAGCTGAGGTTAGGTTAGCCTCACAAGGAAGTCGGCGGCGATACGGAGGACGAGTGTTCGCGAACTACCTCATCGGCCTGCGCGAGGGCCTGGAAGCCGCGCTGGTCGTGAGCATTCTCGTCGCCTATCTGGTGAAGTCCGGGCACGCGGACCGGCTGGCGCCGGTGTGGACCGGGGTGGCCGCCGCCGTCGCGCTGAGCTTGGGCTTCGGCGCGCTGCTGACGTTCACCTCCAACCACCTCAGCTTCGAAGCGCAGGAGGCGTTCGGCGGCACGCTGTCGATCGTGGCGGTCGGCTTCGTCACCTGGATGATTTTCTGGATGCGGCGCACCGCGCGGCACCTCTCGCGTGAGCTTCGCGGCCGGCTCGACGCCGCCCTGGCGATGGGTACGACGGCGCTGGTCGTGACCTCTTTCATCGCGGTCGGCCGGGAGGGCCTGGAAACCTCGCTGTTCCTGTGGTCGGCGGTGCAGGCCACCGGCCAGAGCACCCAGCCGGTCCTCGGCGCGTCACTCGGCCTGCTCACCGCCGTCGCGCTGGGCTACCTGTTCTACAAGGGCGCGCTGCGGATCAACCTGGCGAAGTTCTTCACCTGGACCGGGGCGGCGCTGATCCTGGTCGCGGCGGGCGTACTCGGATACGGGGTCCACGACCTGCAGGAGGCCGGCCTGCTGCCGGGCCTGCACGCCCTGGCCTTCGATGTGTCCGGGACCATTCCGCCGGACAGCTGGTACGGGACGCTGCTCCGCGGCACGCTCAACTTCACTCCGGCCACCACCTGGCTGCAGGCCCTGGCCTGGCTCGGCTATCTGCTGCCGGTCACGCTGCTCTTCCTCCGACCCGCCGCCAAGGCCCCCGCCGCGCCGGCCCCGGTGACTGCCACGTCGTAACCCGGGCTCCGCACCTCGACGCCCCCACCGAACACCCCCTGAACGGAGATTCCTCATGGCCGCGCGCGGCTCTATCGTCCTGCTCGGTGCCACCGCCGGCGCCGCCCTGCTCGCCGGCTGCGGCGTTACGGACTCAACCGGAACCGGAACCGGGACCGGAACCTCGACCTCGGCGGCCGCGGCGGGCCGGGTGGCCGTGTCGGCCAGCGATCGCGCGTGCCAGCTGGACCGCACCACGCTGGAGGCCGGGTCCACCACCTTCGCGGTCCGCAACACCGGATCCAAGGTGACCGAGCTGTACGTGTACGGCAAGCAAGGCGACGCCTTCACCAAGATCGTCAGCGAGGTGGAGAACATCGGACCGGGCACGTCCCGAGACCTCACGGTGTCCCTGCCGGCCGGTACCTACGAGGTGGCGTGCAAGCCCGGCCAGACCGGCAACGGCATCCGCGCCACCATCACGGTCGGCGGCGGCGGGTCTGCCAGCGCCAGCCCCACGACCCAGGTGACCCCCCGGTACGACCGGGAGGTGGAGTTGGCCACCGACGGCTCCCGCATCTCCGGCGGGCCGGGACGCGCGAAGGTCGGTGAAGTGATCGAGTTCAAACTCAGCAACCGCGCGACCGGCCCCCGCACGCTGGAACTCAAGGACCCCGCGGGTGGCGTCGCCGGTGAGGTGGCCGACATCAAGCCGGGTGGCACCGGGGAAGTTCTCGTCAAGCTGTCCAAGCCGGGCGAGTGGCAGATCATCGTCGAAGCCGGCAAGAAGGACCTGATCTCGGCCTTGACGGTGTCCTGAGCCCGCCGTTAAACGAGTCGAATCCGCAGCCGGCGGTTCGCCTTTCCCTTGTTCTCCACCTTTACGACCTCGAGTCGGCCGATCTGCCGGGTCGAGGCGACGTGCGTCCCGCCGTCGGCCTGCAGGTCCAGGCCGACGATGTCCACGATCCGCACCTCGGTGAGCTCCGGCGGCAGCAGATCGGTCTCGGTCCCGAGCAGGTTGGGCAGTGCGTACGCCTCCTCCCGCGGCAGCACCCGGACGTCGATCCGCCGGTCGGCCGCCACTTCAGCGGCGCAGGCGGCAGCGATGCGCTCCTTGAAGTCGGCCGGCAGGTCGGGCAGGTTGAAGTCGATCCGCGCGCTCAGCGGCTCCATGTTGCCGCCGGTGGCGAGCGCCCCGAAGTCGCGCAGCACCACGCCGCCGAGCAGGTGCAGCGCGGAGTGGGTGCGCATCAGCGCAGTGCGGCGTTCGTCCGCCACCGCCCCGCGAACGGCGGTGCCGACCGGCGGCAGCGGGTCGCCCTCCGCCGGCAGCAACAGCACATCCCCACCGACCGCCGCCGTCTTGCGGGCACCGACGATGCGGGTCTGCACGCCGCCCCAGAGCAGCACCCCGGCATCCGGCGGTTGGCCGCCACCGCCGGGATAGAAGGCGGAGCGGTCCAGCACGATGCCGTCCGGACCAGCGTCGAGCACGGTCGCGTCCCACTCCCGCAACGTGGCGTCGGACAATTCCAGTCGAGTGCTGCGACCGGCGTGGTGCACGTGGTCGGCTGAGGTCATACCTGGCAAGGTATGACCTCATGACCTCCCGACAGCATTCCGCCGGTATCTCCTGATGGCCATCACCGTGCTGCTCCGCGGCGGTTCCCGAGACGGCGACAGCACCGAGGTCGCCGATGAGGTGTCCCGGCTGTTCACCCCGTCGGACGCCCCGGGGCTGCTCGACATCTACGAAGCGACCGCGGAGACCTCACCGGTACGCGGTAACGAGGAGGAGGCGATCGTCTTCGAGTGGGTCGGGCAGGAGTCGACCGCGGGCGTCGCTCCGGAGGCGATCCATATGCCGCCGAGTTCCTGACTTGGCACGCTCACCAGCGGGACGACCCGCGGCCCGAGATGTCCTTGAGCTTCGGCCGCACGTCGACCAGGTACAGGATGGTCGCCACCAGCGCGACAACGCCGAGCAGTCCCAGCCCACCGAGCAGCAGTGACACGGCGAGGATCGCCACCCACATCGCCTTGGACTGCGATACGGCCGCCTGCCAGACCGCCTGCGGCCGCGCCGCGGCATCGATCAGCGCGAACAGCTTCAGGCCGAAGATGGCCATCGACACCAGCGAGAGCAACCCGGTGAAGGGCCCGACGATCAGCGTATGTAGCACCGAACCAGCCTAGACCTGGGACGGTGCGCTGACCATGTCACGATCGATGGGAGGCTGACTAGCCGGCCTTGCGCCGGGGAGCCCTCTTCGGCGCGACCGCGACCTCGGCCACCGGCGCCGGTTCGACCACCGCAGCAATCGGGCTCTCCTCATCGGCCGGGCGTTCGGCGTTCTCCCGGCGGAAGGAGTCGTAGATCTCCAGCAGTACCTGCTTCTGCCGGTCGTTGAGCGTCCGATCGGCGAGTACGGAGTCGGCGACCGTACTCCCGTCCGGGCGCGCATCGAGGATGCCGGCCTGGACATAGAGCGCCTCGGCGGAGATCCGGAGCGCCTTGGCGATCTGCTGCAGGATCTCCGCGCTCGGCCGGCGCAGTCCGCGTTCGATCTGGCTGAGGTACGGGTTGGAGACCCCGGCGAGCTTCGCCAGCTGACGGAGCGAGATCTGCGCCAAGTGCCGCTGATCACGGATGTAGGTGCCCAAGTCCCCGACAGTGATCTTGCTCACTTGGGCTCCTCACCGTCTCCAGCCGAACGCACCTGCTGACCGAGGTGCTAACAGGTGCAAGCATACGACTCGGAGTGCTAGCTAGAAGCTATAGAAGTGCTTGCAAGAGTTTGCGCGCGGACGTACGGTGGAAGAACAAAGGTGTCCCACCATCGCGACCGAAAGGCGCAAATCCGAATGTCTGAACTCCGCTCCGAACTATTGAGCCAACTGAATACCCTGCACCGGCTCACCTCCACCGAGGAAATGATCGCCCAGGTCCGCCGGGTCCAGGCCACCTCGGACACCGTCGAACGCGAGCTGGCGCACAACGCCGAGAAGTGCCGCGAGCGGATCACCCTGCTCCGCGACCTCATCACCGAGCTGGGTGGAGTACACGACGTGGTCGGCTCCGCCGTGGGCCGCCTCAGCGCCACCGCCAAGGCTCAGCTGGAGCAGGGCACCACCCTTCCCGAGGCGCTCTTCAGCGATCTCGCGCTGGAGCACCAGCTCCTCGACCGCGCCCGTTTCGTCAAGCTGCTGGCCAAGGCTCTCGACGAGGCCCACGCCACGACGGTGATGGACCGGCTGGAGACCGCTCACACGGCCACCATCGAATGGATCGAGGCGATCCTCGCCGAGGTAGCCGTCGGCGCACCCACCAAGCTCCGTCCGACCCCCGCGCAGGTTGCGGTGGCCACCGGTCGCCGGGTGGCGTTCTTCGGCGCCCGCCGGGCCGCCTACGCGGTGAACCGCTCCGTAGCAGCCTTCGGCAACGTGCAGCACCGCGTCGGCCAGACGGCCGAGCAGGTGCAGCAGCGCGTGGGCCAGACCGCCGGTGACGCAGTAGACAAGCTGCAGCGCCTCCGCCGGGACACCAATGAGGTTGTCGTCGCCGGTCGCGACGCGGCGCTCAGCCGGGCCGAGGAAGTCGCTCGTGAGGAAGGCGCCGGTCGTACGGCCGAGGCCGTCCGCGACACCCGCGAGTCCCTCGGGGCGCTCCGGGCCGAGGAACTGCCGATCAAGGGTTACGACGCGCTGAACGCCGGCATGGCGGCGGCTCGGATCGAGAAGCTCGACGAGGTGCACGACGTTCAGGTCGTCCTCACCTACGAGCAGGCGAGCAAGAACCGCGCGAGTGTCGTCCGGGCCGCCCAGGCGCGGACGGAGGAACTGACGCCGCAGTTCAGCGAGACGAACAGCTGACCTGACGGCAAGCTCGGCGGCTGGGTAACCGGCCGCACAGCTTCCTAAGCTCCGGCGATCCCTCCTCCCCCACGGGGGCGGGCAGGGGGGGTCGCCGGTTCGGCGTTCGGCGCCTCGGCGGGTCCGCGGCTGAGCAGATCCGACACCGATGCCTCGCCGGTACGGTAGCGGCGGGTGATGTCCGCGCTGCACGCATCCACCACCCGCTGCACCGCCCGGCGATTTTCCGATTGCTGGGCTTCCTGAGCGTTCAACGCAGTGAGCGCGCTCCGCAGCTCGTCATCGGTACGCGCGCCGAGGTCGACCAGGTTCACGTCGCCGACCAGCACCTCGGCACCTCGCCAGCGCTCCGACGGCTCCGACGGCTCCATCACATGGTGCCGCCCGAGCCCATGCGGTCCGGGTCGCGGCGGAACGGACAGAATCTTGGGCAGCGCGGCGACGAGGTTTTCCTCTGTACCGCCCGTCCGGCGGTCCAGTTCGGCCTGCAGGATGTCGATTCGGCCGTGCAGAATGCGCCGGAAGAAGGACAGGTCGGTCTCCTCCTGTTCCGCCTCGGCCCGCAGTCGCCGGACTTCGTCCAGGCTGCGGCTCGGCAGCCCGTCGAGGTACTCCGGAGCCAGTACCCGGTCCAGCCGGCGTCGCCCCACGTTTTCCCCAGCTGTCCCATCGGTCACCGCGATAGTTCCTCTCAGCGCCTGCCGGCCACTTCGGGCCGGCGTTCATGCACAGCAGGGTCTGACATCCCGAGCAACCGCCGAGCTTCCGCCGGCGAAAACGGGGGGCGCTGCGCCAGCCTCGCCAGCGCCGCGGCACGAGTGACCAGCTGGGCGTTGTCCGCCACCGGCACTCCGGGCGCGAAGGACAGCGTGTCCTCCATGCCGACCCGCAGTTGGCCGCCGGCGGACAGGGCCGCCAGAGCGACGGGCAGCGCGGTCCGACCCACGCCGGTCGCCGACCAGCTGGCCCCAGCGGGCAGCATGCCGACCGCCGCGACAAGGGCGGCGGCCGTCCCCGGCATGCCACCCGGTACGCCCATCACCAGGTCGCAGTGCACGTGGCCGCCGTATGGGGCGCCGTACCGGTCCAACAACCGGTGCAGCGCGCTGAGGTGGCCGAGGTCGAAGATCTCGTACTCCGGCACGATCCGCCGCTCGCGCATCCGCTGGTGCAGCTCCACCAGAAACGGCCAGCGGTTGAGAAAGACGTCATCGCCGAAGTTCACCGTGCCGCAGGTCAGGCTCGCCGAGTCCGGCTGGGCGTCCAGGACGGCGAGCCGGGCGGCCTCCGGATCGGTCACCGCGCCGCCGGTGGAGAGCTGCACGATCAGGTCGGTGGTCTCCCGCAGCGCAGACACCACCTCGCCGGCATAGCCGACGTCGAGCGTCGGGTGGGCCTCGGCGTCCCGCAGGTGTACGTGGATCATCGCGGCACCGGCGTGCTGGCACGCTCGGGCGGCGTCGACCAACTCATCCAGGGTTACCGGCAGTGAGGGGGCATCGGCTTTCGCGGTCTCGGCACCGGTCGGCGCCACCGTGATCATCGTGCCGGCCATCCCCATAAGGCATGCTCCCACGGCAAGCGGGGCTGTCGGGGGATAAAGCGGACCAGCGCGCGCGATCCGGCTGCGGGTCGGGGAGACTGGCCGGGTGCGGGCGGTGGTGCAACGGGTGACCCGGGCCAGCGTGACGGTCGCCGGGCAGGTCGTCGGAGGGATCGACGAGCCGGGTCTCGTCGTTCTGCTGGGAGTAACTCACAGCGACACTGAGCGGGAGGCGACCACGCTGGCCGCCAAGATCTACAGCCTGCGCATCCTGGACGGCGAACGCTCCGCCGCGGATCTCGGGGCACCGCTGCTGGTGGTCAGCCAGTTCACCCTGTACGCCGACACCAGCAAGGGTCGCCGGCCGTCCTGGCATCCGGCGGCACCCGCAGAGGTCGCCGAACCGCTGGTATCGGCGGTGGTGGACGCGCTGACCAAGCTCGGCGCGCGGGTCGCCACCGGGAAGTTCCGAGCCGCGATGCAGGTGGAGTTGGTGAACGACGGCCCGATCACGCTACTGCTGGAGGTATAAGCCGCTGGGGCTAACCGAGCCTCAGCCGGTCCCGGCTCACGACCGGCTCGGACGGCGTCAGGCTGAGTTCCGGGTCGATACGCGCGGCGACGCCGTCGGCGAGCAGCTCAGCATCGTCCGGGACCGCGCGCTTTACCACGGCAAGCGCGACGGCGCCCAACTCGTAATGCCGGGCGGTGGTACCGACGAAGCCCACCGCCCGGTCCCGCCACATCACCGCACTGCCGCGGGCGGGCAGGGTCTCGACACTGCCGTCAAGTTGCAGGACGACGAGCCGGCGCGGCGG
>JBDUDX010000223.1:0-16949 GCA_040002735.1 Frankiaceae bacterium
GAAAGCCGAGGCGGAGTGCCCGCGGCCCTCGGTCGGCTATGTCCGCCAACGGCTATGCCAACGGCAACGGCAACGGCAACTCGATCGAAGGCCCCCCGCTCCTACTGACGCCGGTCGCCCGCACCGTGATGGCTCTGGCTGCGGGTTCCGCCGTGGTGCTCACCATCAACGGCTTCGCCGGCGTCGCCCTCGGGCTGTTGGTCATGGTTGCGCTCCCGCGGCTCATCGCCCGACTGCCCGACCCGAGGGTCGCCACACATGCGCGACGACTGGCGGGTGACCTGCCCCTGGCGCTGGAACTGGTCGCCGCCTGTCTCGCTGCCGGCGCGCCTTTCCCGGTGGCCGTCGCCGCGGTGAGTGCTGATCTCCCGGGTCCGCTGTCCGCCGTGCTCGCCGACGTAGCCCGGCAGCTTGACCTGGGTGCCCCTCCACACGTCGCCTGGCGGCGAGCGCAGGACTTTCCACCGCTGCAGGCGTTGGTGGAGACCGTAAGACGGGTCGGCGACAGTGGCGCTGCTTTGGCTCCGGCCTTGCATCGGTTGGCGACGGAGGAGCGCGATCGGGCGCACCAGGTCCAAGAGGCGGCCGTACGGCGGATTGGCGTTTTCGTCGTGATCCCGCTTGGCATCTGTTTCTTGCCGGCTTTCCTGCTGCTCGGGGTGGTCCCGATCGTGGCTGGACTCGTCGGCGGGCTGCTGGTCTGAAGATGTCCACAGGACGGATAGCTGCGCTCGCCGCGCGGTCCACATCGCCTGAAGTGCCCCTTGGCGGAAGTGCTGCCGCAAACCGAAGCTACGTGTGCCCGGGCATTCCGGGCACCGGCCGGCCGGTACGCCGGACCAGTTCGAGGAGGCACCATGAATCGCACCAAGGCACTGGCGGATTCCCGCGAGGCCGGCATGAGCACGGCGGAGTACGCCATCGGTGTCTGCGGTGCCGGCGGCTTCGCCGGCATGCTTTTCAAGCTCCTGACCAGTACCTGGGGCCAACACCTGTTCGACAGCATCGCCAAGCGGGTGTTCGGCGTCCTGGGGCTCTGACCGCCGCATCGCGTACCCGCCGTCTGTGGCCGTCTCCCCGGCGACGACTACAGGCGGCGGCCCCCGGCCCAGTACAAGTCAGTCAGACGGCAAGGAGAAACCGATGGGATCCCCCTCGAAAGGCGGGCAGCGCCGGATTGCGCGGTGTGCCGGCCCAGAAGCGGGTCCGGAAGCCGGAATGGTGACAGCCGAGACGGCGATCCTGCTGCCGGCCCTCGCGGTGCTGTTGGCCGGGTTGCTCTGGGTCATCGTGTCGGTGATGGGTCAGCTGCGTTGTATCGATGCTGCCCGGGAGGCGGCTCGGCTGGCTGCCCGCGGTGATTCGGGGAGTTCGGTGGTGTCGGTGGCACGCACCCTCGCGCCGCCCGGTGCGGGAGTGACGATCACTCGCCAGAACGGGCAGGTCATCGCGACGGTCACGGCGCGGCAGCGAGCCTTCGGTGGATGGGCTGACCGACTCGGCAGCCTGCCCCTGAAGGCGGTGGCTACCGCCACCGACGAGACCGGAACCGCCGCCGATGTCTCGGGCGGTACACCGTGATCGCGCGGGTCGAACCCGCCCGCGAGCGGGGCTCGGGCACCGTGCACGTCCTGGTCGTGATGACCTTGCTCAGCACCGTCGCGGGTACGACCGCGCTCGTAGGCGCTGCGATCAGCGTTCGGCACCGTGCCGAAACCGCGGCCGACCTCGCGGCTTTGTCCGGTGCGTCAGCGCTGCAGCGCGGCACCCCGGGTTGCTCAGCTGCCGGCGTGGTCGCCCGCGCAAATGGAGCCGAGCTGGCGGACTGCACCGTCAACGGCGTCATGGTCAACGTCACTGTGAGGCTGCGGCCGCAGGGTCCGCTGACCCGGCTGCCTGCCGCCACCGCCGGCGCTCAGGCCGGTCCGGCAGCCGGGCGCTGAGATGGCTGCCGATCAGCGAACGCGATGTGACCCGGAATCCGAGTCGTCGTCGTACGGGGAGACCGAAGTCGCCGCCTTGGCGGTCCGCTCCTGCTCCAGTTGGCGCGCCAACCGAGCGTTCTCCTCGGCCAGCGTTTCCTTCTGGGTCTGCGTCTCACGCAAGGTGGACTTGCGCTCCACCCGCTTACGCCGCTTGCGGGCCGCGCCTCCCAAGATCAGCCAGAGCCCCAGGGCCAACGCCAAGGCGGTCACCGCACCGGCGAGAAACATGCCACCCAGCGAGACGTTGTCGAGTGTCTGGCTGAAAACCGTCCCGCCTAACCGCTCGTTGTTTTCCAGGACGATGTCGGTGCCCAAGATCACCGCAGCCAGTACCAGCAGTAGTCCTAGGACCACCATGGGGAACCCCTTTCCGGGTATTGCACGTGCTCGCAAGTTACCCGCTGGATGGTCACCTACTCGCCACAGCCGCCTCACCGAGTGGTTCAGCGGGAGAATCCAGCTCACCGATTGCAGCCGTGAGCAACCGGATTGCAGCGGCCTTGTGCAGCGGGTTGTTGCCGTTGCCGCACTTGGGCGACTGCACGCAGGACGGGCAGCCGTCCTCGCAACGGCAGGCCGCGATCGCATCCCGGGTAGCGGTCAGCCATCGCGGCGCTGCGGAAAAGCCGCGCTCTGCGAAGCCCGCACCGCCGGGCGCACCGTCGTAGACGAAGATTGTCGGAAGTCCGGAGTCCGGGTGCCGTGCTGTGGAGACGCCACCGACGTCCCAGCGGTCGCAGGTGGCGACCAGCGGGAGAAGTCCGATTGCGGCGTGCTCGGCGGCATGGGCCGCCCCCGGAATCTCACCAGCCGCTACCCCGAAGCTCGACAACAGATCGACGGTTGCGGTCCACCACACCGCACGGGTACGCAGCGAACGCCGGGGGAGATCCAGCGGTACCTCCGCCAGCACCTCGCCGCCCGGCACCCGGCGGCGCAGGTATCCGGTCACCTGCGTGGTGACGTCCACGGTGCCGAAGTTGAGTGTGACGTGATCGGTGCCGGTGTGGCGCAATCGGGAGACCACCGCGATGTCGGTGCCGCGACGTGCCCACGTCGAGTAGTCCACCGCTGCCGGCTCCACGATCGCCACTCCCTCGTCGAGGTGGTATTCCCCGACGAGGTACGTCTCGCCTTGGTGGATATACACCGCCCCCTGATGGACGGTCGCATCTGCGGTCCCGGCATCTACCGTCCCGAGCAGGCGTCCGGTACCGGTCTCCACCACGGCAACTGGCGTGCCGCCGGAGCCCCGCAAGTCCGCGGTATCGGCTGCTCGCCCGCGGGCGGTGCAGTACCAGCCGCCGGGTCGCCGGCGCACCATCCCGGTGCCGGCCATCTGACGCAGTACGTGCTGCGCCGTCGGCCCGAAGTCGGCCACCTCGGACTCCGGTATCGGCAACTCTTGGGCTGCGGCCGCCAGGTGGGGTCCGAGGACGTATGGATTCTCCGGGTCCACCACGGTGGCCTCCACCGGCCGACCGATCAACGCTTCGGGATGTCGAAGGAAATAGGTATCCAAGGGGTCGTCCCGGGCGATCAGGATTGCCAGTGCGTCATCTCCCCGCCGACCGGCGCGGCCGGCCTGCTGCCACATCGACGCCACCGTGCCGGGATAGCCGGCCAGTACCACAGCGTCCAACCCGCGCAGGTCGACTCCGAGCTCCAATGCGGAGGTGGCGGCCATCCCCAGCAGGCGGCCGCTGCGCAGATCCGATTCCAGGGCCCGCCGCTCCTCCGGCAGATAACCACCGCGGTAGGCGGCCACCCGACCGCTCAGGGCCGGCGTCGCCTCGCCGAGCAGCCGGCGGGCCAGGCTGGCCACGCCTTCCGCGCCGCGCCGGGATCGGACAAAGGCCAGCGTCGGCACCCCAGCGATCACCAGGTCGGCCAACAGCTCGGCGGCTTCGGCCGTGGCGGATCGCCGGGGCCCGTCCGGATCCGCCGGATCGGCGGCGGCCGGTTCCCACAACACGAGGTCCACACCGCCGCGAGGCGAGCCGTCGGCCACCACCTCAGTGACCTTTGCGCCGATCAAGCGTCCCGCGGACAACGCGGGCGTCGCGACCGTGGCCGAGGCGAGCAAGAAGGTCGGCGACGCGCCGTAGGAGGCGCACACTCGCCGCAACCGGCGCAGGACCAGCGCCACATGAGACCCGAAAACTCCGCGGTAGTGGTGGCACTCGTCGATGACGACGTACTGCAACCGCCGCCAGAACCGGGTCCAGCGGGGGTGCTGGGGCAGCATTCCGCAGTGCAGCATGTCGGGGTTGGTCAACACGACGTTGGCGTGGGCCCGGGTCCAGTCGCGGTCTTCGCGCGGTGTGTCGCCGTCGAAGGTGCACGCCTGGACTCCTGGCAGGTCCAAACCGCGAATGTTGGCGAGCTGGTCGGCGGCGAGCGCCTTGGACGGGCTGAGGTACAGCACCGTGGCATCCCGCCGTAGGACCGCGGACAGCGCCGGTAGCTGGTAGCCCAGTGACTTGCCGGATGCCGTACCCGTCGCAGTGATCACCGACCGACCGGTCCAGCCGAGTTGGGCGGCTTCGACCTGGTGCGACCACGGCGCCTGCATCCCGCGAAGGGCCAGCTGTTGCCGCAGGAGGGGCGGTACGAACGACGGCCAGCTGCCCACGGCAGCCGGCCGGGCCGGGAGGTGCTCGACGTGAGCCACCCGCGCCAACCGGCGCGGGTCGAGACAGAGCCGGCCGAGCAGCGAGCCAGAGGAGGGAGGAGCTGACACGACGCTTCAGTTTGGCACCCGGCAGTGCGTGATGGCTGCATCCGCGCCGACCGTTTCGCCAAAGCGTCGCGCGACGCGCAGTGCATCGAGCGTGGTTCAATCGTCGCACGACCTGAGAAGAACCACACGACCTGAGAAGAAGCACCAGAACAAGTTGCCGTCGGCTCGCCGTCGGTACTGCCATGACCAGCAGTTGCCTGCAGGAGGACGCGTGGACCTGTCTCTCTCGACCCGGACCGAGGGTGACCGCACCATCGTTGTGGTGGGGGGCGAGATCGACGTCTACACGGCGCCGAAGCTTCGCGAACAGCTCATCGACCTGGTCTCCAGCGGCAACTATCACCTTGTGGTCGACATGGAGAACGTTGACTTTCTGGACTCGACCGGCCTCGGCGTCCTGGTGGGGGGCCTCAAGCGGGTACGCGCCCATGAAGGGTCCTTGCGGCTGGTTTGCACCGAGGAGCGCATCTTGAAGATCTTCCGGATCACCGGACTGACCAAGGTGTTTCCGATCCATGCCACGGTCGACGAGGCCGTCGCCGCGCAATGACGGTCGCGTAACGGGATGCCCGTCATCGATGTGCAGTTCAGCGCGCTGCCGGCGCATGTCCGAACCGCTCGGCTGGTGGCGAGCGCGGTAGCTCGTCGAGCGGGTGTCGCTGACCGGGTACTGGACGAGGTCCGGATCGCGGTCGGCGAGGCGTGCTCGCGGGCGGTGGACCTCCATCAGCGGTACGTGCCCACCGAGGCGGTGCGGATGGAGATCTCCGACGATCGGGGCCGTCTCGGCGTCACGGTGATCGATGCCGCGCCGGGCGCTGCGGACGCTGACCGTGATGGGATCGGCTCGGGTCGCTACGATCCGGCGTCGATCGCCGAATCGGCTGATCTGGCCGCTGGGGAGCGCCCGCTGGACTGCCTGCCCGACGGCTTCGGACTGGCAGTCATTCGGGCCCTGGCCGACGAGGTCGACATCACTCCCGAGCCGGCCGGGGCGGGCACGCGGATCCGGATGTCCTGGGCGGTCGACGGCGTCAGCTAGCTCCGTCACACCTCGTTCCGTCGCGCCGGCCGTGGCCCCGTTCCCGGGTCAGTAAACCCAATCCCCTACACTGTGGGCGTTCGCCGAGTGTCTTCGCGTGCTCGGATGTCCGGCCGTCAGGTGCAGCTGCACCACCGACCGTGGGCTGCGGCACCGCGCTACTGGGCTGGACCCTTATTTCGCTCGTTCTAGGAGGACATGGATGTCCCGGCTGAACCTCGCTGCGGAGGGTAGCAAGCTTGCCTCCGTCGACGGCGGGGACAAGACCCTTGTATGGATCATCGCGCTGGTGGCGCTCGCCGCTCTCGGCGCCGCTTTCGTGTTCGCCCGGGAGGTGCTGCGCGCCTCGCAGGGCACCGCCAAGATGCGGGAGATATCCACTGCCGTACAGGAGGGCGCCTCGGCCTACCTGGCCCGGCAGTTCCGTACCCTGGCGGTGTTCGCCGTACTGGTCTTCTTCCTCCTTCTGTTGCTGCCCGCGGACACCGGCGGCGTCCGGATCGGCCGCTCGATCTTCTTCCTGATCGGTGGTACGTTCTCCGCCTTCGTCGGCTTCGCCGGCATGACGCTGGCCACCCGCGCCAACGTCCGGGTGGCGGCCGCGGCAAACGAGAGCGGTGCCGAACGAGCGGTCCGGATCGCGTTCCGCTCCGGCGGCGTGGTCGGAATGCTCACCGTGGGCCTCGGACTGCTCGGTGCGGCCGTCGTCCTGCTGCTGTTCAACAACCACGCCCCGCAGGTGCTCGAAGGGTTCGGCTTCGGCGGCGCACTGCTCGCGATGTTCATGCGAGTCGGCGGCGGCATCTTCACCAAGGCCGCGGACGTGGGCGCTGACCTGGTCGGGAAGGTCGAGCAGGGCATTCCCGAGGACGACCCGCGCAACGCGGCCACCATCGCGGACAACGTCGGAGACAACGTCGGCGACTGCGCCGGCATGGCGGCGGACCTCTTCGAGTCCTACGCGGTCATGCTGGTCGCGGCCCTGATCCTCGGCCAGACCGCGCTCGGGGAGAAGGGTCTCGTCTTCCCGCTCATCGTGCCGATGCTCGGCGTGGTCACCGCGCTGCTGGGCATCTTCGTCACCAAGCTTCGGCCCAGCGACCGCAACGCGATGGGCGCCATCAACCGAGGCTTCTTCATCTCCGCGATCGTGTCCGCCGTCCTGGTCGGTATCGCCTCGTTCCTGTACCTCCCGGGCTCCTTCGCAGAATTCCCAGGCACTCCGGTGGCTGGCATCGACGGCAACCCTCGCCTGGTCGCGCTCGGCGCGGTAGTGATCGGCTTGCTGCTCGCCAGCGGTATCCAGGTGCTCACCGGCTACTTCACCGAAACCACCCGCAAGCCGGTCCAGGACATCGGTCGATCCTCACTCACCGGAGCGGCCACCGTCATCCTGGGCGGCATCTCGGTCGGCCTGGAATCCGCGGTCTACTCCGCCCTGCTGATCGGCGGCGCGGTGTACCTCGCCTTCCTACTCGGCAACGGCGTCGTCGTACTCGCGCTGTTCTGCGTGGCGCTCGCCGGTACCGGCCTGCTCACCACGGTCGGCGTGATCGTCGCGATGGACACCTTCGGCCCGATCAGCGACAACGCGCAGGGCATCGCGGAGATGTCCGGTGACATCACGCCGAAGGGCGCCGAGGTGCTCACCTCACTCGACGCGGTCGGCAACACCACGAAGGCGATCACCAAGGGCATCGCCATCGCCACGGCGGTGCTCGCGGCGACCGCGCTGTTCGGCTCGTTCGCGACGTCCGTCCGGCTCGCCGGTGTCGCGGACTTCTCGCTGTCGGTGGACCAGCCCAACCTGCTATTCGGTTTGATCATCGGCGCCTCGGTGGTGTTCTTCTTCTCCGGTCTGGCGATCAATGCGGTGAACCGTGCCGCCGGCCGGGTGGTCATGGAGGTGCGGGAACAGTTCCGTAACAACCCGGGGATCATGGACTTCTCAGTCCGCCCGGACTACGCCCGCGTCGTCGACATCTGCACCAAGGACTCGCTGCGTGAGTTGGCCACTCCCGGTCTGCTCGCCATCCTGGCGCCGATCTCGGTCGGCTTCTTCCTCGGCTACGCACCCCTCGGCGCGTTCCTTGCGGGCGCGATCGGCGCGGGCGTGTTGATGGCGGTGTTCCTGTCCAACTCCGGCGGGGCCTGGGACAACGCGAAGAAGCTTGTCGAGGATGGCAACTACGGCGGCAAGGGCTCCGAGGCGCACGCTGCGACGGTCATCGGTGACACCGTTGGTGACCCGTTCAAGGACACCGCAGGGCCCGCGCTGAACCCGCTGATCAAGGTAATGAACCTGGTGTCGCTGCTGATCGCTCCCACTGTGGTGAAATACGGCGTGCACGGCTCGGATGAGAACACTGTGCTCCGGGTCGCTGTCGGCGTGATCGCGCTCGCCTCGATCGTCACTGCCGTGGTGATCTCCAAGCGGCGGGTGGTCGAATACGGCCCGTCAGCGATTATCGATGAGCCCAGCAAGCCGGCGGTTCGGGTCTGATCGATCCGCACCCGTAGTCGAAACGGGCCCGCTTCCTCCGGGGAGCGGGCCCGTCGGCGCTCCGCTCGCTGGCGGGTTGCCGCGGAGGGTGCCCGGCAGACTACCGTTCGAGTATGTCGGCACAGCTCTCGCTGTTCTCTGTCGGCGTACGCCCGCCGGCGTACGCCGACCTGGACGGCCTGCTCGCCGGCCCGGGGCAGATCGTTCGCCGCGCCGGCTCGGCCCGGCTGTCGATCTTGCTTACCGACCCGGCGGAGTGGCGGATCACCGCGCTACTGGCCGACCTGCTGGCACTGGGCCTTGACGGCGAAGTGGAGCGCAGCGAGTTCGGCTGCTCGGTGCGTACCCAATTCACCGCAGAGCTGGACGAGACGGCCCGCCGGTGGAGCCGGGGAGCGGTTACCGTGGCACCGGCCGGATTGGTGCTGGACGGTCCTGCGTTACGGTGGTGGTGTCTCGCTGCGGGTTCGAGCGACACCGTGGGTTACGCGCTGACGCTGGGTAGCGATGAGGCATCCTGGAGTCGGGTGGGTAGCGCGCTTGCCGCTGCCGGCGTACCGGGTACGTTCGTCCGGCCGCGACCGACCGAGTCCCCATCGGGCCGGAGTCGTCCGGCGTACCGCATCGTGGGTCGCCGGCTTCGACGGCTGGTGGAACTCGTCGGTCCGGCGCCTGCGGGTGCCTCGGCCAGTGGCTGGCCGGGAACTTCCCGCCCCCTGCCGGACCCGCCCAGCCGGTAACAGTTGCCGGCCGCACGACGACAGATCGGAAAGGAAACTGTGCCCGCGTCCGTGCCCAAGTCCCCGCCCCAGTCCGTGCCCAAGGACCGGGCCAGCAGTGCCGCCAACAACGGCGGCGGGCGGCGGCTCGTGATCGTCGAGTCACCGGCGAAGGCCCGTACCATCGCCGGGTACCTCGGCCGCGGCTATGTCGTGGAGCCGAGCATCGGCCACATCCGCGACCTGCCCAACGGCGCCGCGGAGATCCCGGCGGCGCAGAAGAAGGAGCCCTGGGCGCGTCTCGGGATCGATGTGGACGCCGACTTCGCCCCGCTCTACATCGTGCCGCCGGCGAAGAAGGCCCAGGTCGCGAAGCTGAAAGCCGCACTTAAGGATGCCGACGAACTGCTGCTCGCCACCGACGAGGACCGGGAGGGCGAGGCCATCGCCTGGCACCTGATGGAGGTGCTCAAGCCCAAGGTGCCGGTGCGTCGGATGGTCTTCCACGAGATCACGCCGGCCGCCATCCAGGCCGCCATCGACAACCCCCGTGACATCGACGAGCACCTGGTCAACGCCCAGGAGTCCCGCCGGCTGCTGGACCGCCTAGTCGGGTACGAGGTCTCGCCGGTGTTGTGGAAGAAGGTCATGCCGAAGCTGTCGGCCGGCCGAGTGCAGTCGGTGGCGACCCGAATCCTGGTCGAGCGGGAGCGCGCCCGGATGCGCTTCGTGTCCGCGTCGTACTGGGACCTGACCGGTACTTTCGCCACCGGCCGAGCGGGCGACGCCACCGACCCGCCGCGCTTCGACGCCACGCTGGTCACCGTCGGCGGCCGTCGACTCGCCACCGGCCGCGACTTCGCCGAGGACGGCTCGCTGAAGAACGCCGCCGCCCTCCAACTGGAAGAGGGCGACGCCCGCGGCCTCGCCGACCGGCTCGCCCACGCCGAGTTCGCCGTGGCCGGGGTCGAGGAGAAGCCGTACCGGCGCTCCCCGTACGCCCCGTTCATCACCAGCACACTGCAGCAGGAGGCCAGTCGCAAGCTGCGGTTCTCCTCCCAGCACACCATGCGGGTCGCCCAACGGCTGTACGAGAACGGCCACATCACCTACATGCGGACCGACTCGACCACGCTGTCGGACACCGCGCTGAAGGCGGCCCGGGACCAGGCCCGCACGCTGTACGGGCCGGAGTACGTACCCGAGACGCCGAGGCAGTACGTCCGCAAAGTCAAGAACGCCCAGGAGGCGCACGAGGCGATCCGCCCCTCCGGCGACGTCTTCCGCACGCCAGGGGAGATGGCCGGCGCGCTGGACTCCGACGAGCGCCGGCTGTACGAGCTGATCTGGCAGCGCACCGTCGCCTCGCAGATGGCGGATGCCCGCGGGCAGTCGGTACGCATCGAGATCGCGGCCACCAGCAGCGCTGGTGAGGACGTCACGTTCGCAGCCACCGGCAAGACGATCACCTTCCCGGGGTTCCTGCGGGCCTACGTCGAGGGCAGCGACGACCCGGAAGCCGACCTGGAGGACCGGGAGCGCCGGCTGCCGGTGGTTACCGCCGGTGACGCGCTCGCCGCCGAGCGGCTGGAACCACAGGGTCACTCCACCAGCCCGCCGCCGCGGTTCACCGAAGCCACTTTGGTGAAGCGGCTGGAGGAGCTCGGCGTCGGCCGGCCCTCGACGTACGCCTCCATCCTTGGCACCATCCAGGACCGCGGATACGTCCTTAAGCGTGGCGGCGCGCTGGTGCCGTCATTTGTGGCTTTCGCCGTGGTGGCGCTGCTCGAGCAGTACTTCGGTCAGCTCGTGGACTACGCGTTCACCGCTTCCATGGAGGACGACCTCGACGCCATCGCCGAGGGCAACCGGCAGTCCATCGAGTGGCTGACCCGGTTCTACTTCGGCAGCGACCGGGGCGCCGAAGGTGGCGTCGCCCGGGCTGGTGGCCTCAAACGACTCGTCGCGGAGCGACTCGGCGACATCGACGCCCGGGAGATCAACTCCATCCCCATCGGGGAGACCGAGGCCGGCCCGGTCGAGGTTCGGGTCGGGCGTTACGGCCCGTATGTTCAGCGCGGCGAGGAGAAGGCCAGCGTTCCGGAGGACCTGGCTCCCGATGAGCTGACCCTGGCCAAAGCCGAGGAGCTGCTCTCCGCCCCGAGCGGTGAGCGGGAACTCGGTCCACATCCTGAGACCGGTGAGCCGATCGTCGCCAAGGCCGGCCGGTTCGGGCCGTACGTCACCACGGTCCCCGCCGGATCACCGAAGAGCAAGGAGAAGCCGCGGACCGGGTCGCTGTTCGCGTCCATGACCCTGGACACCGTCACTCTGGACGACGCGGTCCGGCTGCTCACCCTGCCCCGCGTGTTGGGGCAATCGCCGGACGGGGTGGAGATCACTGCGCAGAACGGCCGGTACGGCCCGTACGTCAAGAAGGATTCCGACTCCCGGTCCCTGGAGTCGGAGGATCAGCTGTTCACGGTGACCTTGGACGAGGCGCTGGCGCTGTTCGCTCAGCCCAAGCCCCGACGCGGAGCCCGGGCAGCGGACGCCCCCCCGCTGAAGGAGCTGGGACCGGACCCGGTGAGCGGCGCGCCGATGGTGGTGAAGGAGGGGCGATTCGGGCCGTACGTCACCGACGGGCAGACCAACGCCAGCCTCCGCAAGGGGGACAGCATTGAGGAACTGACCACCGAACGGGCGGCTGAGTTGATGGCCGCGCGGCGGGAACGCGACGCCACCGCACCGCCCAAGGCGAAGCGGACCGCCCGCGCGACGCGCCCGAAGACCACCCGTAAGGCCAGTACCAAGCGCTGAAGGGAATACAGTCGGCTTCGAAGGCTTGCAGTTCCCGTAGGTTGTGCCGGAGCCGGTTCAGGCTCCGGGGTCAGTCGTCCACGTGCGGAGTACGCCATTCCCGCTGTCGCCCCGTCCGGGGACACCCCGGCTGCTAGCCCGCCGGCGACGGGCGCCGGCGGCGATCTCCATGACATCCGAGGTCTGCTGCGCTACACGGCGTTCCGTCGGCTGTGGATCGCACTGTCGCTGTCCAGCCTCGGTGACTGGCTGGGACTGCTCGCCACGTCCTCATTGGCCACCGAGTTGGTCAAGGGCTACTCGGCGAAGACCTACGCGCTCGGCGGGGTGCTGTTCATCCGACTGCTCCCCGCACTGCTGCTCGGGCCACTGGCCGGCGCGCTCGCCGACCGTTGGGACCGGCGGCGGACGATGGTCTGCGCCGATGTCATTCGCTGCGCCCTGTACGTCTCCATTCCGGTCGTGCACACGTTGCCGTGGCTGCTGATCGCCTCCTTCGTGATCGAGGCGGTGAGCCTGTTCTGGATACCGGCCAAGGAAGCGTCGGTGCCGAACCTGGTGCCCAAGGAGCGGTTGGAAACGGCGAATCAGGTGAGCCTGCTCACCACCTACGGGTCCGCCCCGATCGCCGCGGCACTGTTCTCCCTGCTGGCCCTGTTCAACTCCGCACTCGGTGCTGCGATCCCGTTCTTCAAGACCAACCCGGTCGACCTCGCGCTGTACTTCGACGCCGGTACGTTCCTGTTCTCCGCGGCGACCATCTTCGGGCTACGCAGTATCGGAGGCCGGCGCGCCGCCACCACCGCAGACGGGGCCAGTCCGTCGATCGCCAAGGACATCACCGAGGGATGGCGGTTCGTCGGTCAGGATCGGCTGCTGCGGGGTTTGATCATCGGGATGCTAGGCGGCTTCGCGGCCGCGGGCACAGTGATCGCTTTGGGCCGGGTGTTCGTCGATGAACTGCGCGGTGGCAACGCCGGCTATGGAGTGATCTTCGGGACGCTGTTCGTCGGCCTCGCCGCCGGCATGTTCGGCGGTCCGCGGCTGTTCACCCGGTTGTCCCGCCGCCGGCTCCTCGGTTGCGCGATCTTCGGGGCCGGAGCCTCGCTAGTGGCGACCGCATTGGCGCCGAACCTGTTGATCGCGGTCGGGACCGCGCTCGGGGTCGGGGCTTTCGCCGGAGTCGCGTGGGTGGTGGGCTACACGCTGGTCGGCAAGCACGTGGCGGATGAGTTGCGCGGACGGACGTTCGCCTTCCTCTACACCCTGATGCGCGTGGTACTGCTTCTCGTCCTGGCGGCCGCCCCCGTCCTTGCCGGCGTGATCGGCGACCATCGGGTTCGGGTGCTCCGGGTCAGCCTGCGGATGGACGGCGTGACACTGGTGCTGCTGGCCGGCGGGCTGTTCGCGATGCTGCTCGGGGCAGTTTCGTACCGGCAGATGGACGACCGGCCTGGGGTGTCGTTGGTGTCGGATCTGCGGACCGCCGTCGGCGGCCGGTCAGCGGTGAGCCGGCCAACGCGCGGTTCCGGGCTGTTCCTCGCCTTCGAAGGCGGCGAGGGCGCAGGAAAGTCCACCCAAGCTGGGCTGCTTGCCGAGAGTCTGCGGAACCTGGGGTACGAGGTGCTGCTGACCCGGGAGCCCGGCGCCACGCGGGCCGGCCAGCGGCTGCGGGAGCTGCTCCTCGACCCGGCGACCGCCGGGTTGACCCCGCGTGCCGAGACGCTGCTCTATGCCGCGGACCGCGCGGATCACGTCGCCCAGCTGATTCGGCCGGCACTGGATCGCAACGCCGTGGTGATCACGGATCGCTACGTCGACTCCTCGCTGGCCTACCAGGGGGGCGGGCGGAAGCTCACGTTGGCCCAGGTCGAGCGGCTGAACAACTTCGCCACCGAGCACCTTGTGCCGCATCTGACCGTGCTGCTCGACATCCCACCGTCGGTCGGGCTGGTTCGGGCACACTCCGAGACGCCGGACCGCCTGGAGGGCGAGCCGGCACCGTTCCATGACCGGGTACGTCGGGGATTCCGTGAGCTGGCGGAGCGCGACCCTAATCGGTACCTCGTCATCGACGCCCGCCAACCACCGGCCGAGATCGCCGCGCTGATTCTGGATCGGGTTCAGTCGCTGCTACCGGTCCAAGGCTCGGGGGCGCCAACCCGACACGGCTCCATGGTGGTCAGCGAGTGACCCGATCGGCCGGCGGGGTTTTCGACGAGGTGATCGGCCAGCAGCGGGTGGTGGCCGAGTTGCGGTCCGCCGCCGATGCCGCCCAGGCGGTAGTGGCCGGTGACCCCGGCGTCGGCATGTCGCATGCCTGGCTGTTCACCGGGCCGCCGGGCTCGGGTCGTTCGGTGGCGGCCCGCGCCTTCGCGGCCGCGCTGGAATGTGGCTCCGGGGGATGCGGGAGCTGCCCGGACTGTCGTACAGCACTCGCCGGGACACATGCCGACGTGGAGATCGTCCGACCGGAGGGGCTCTCCATCGGGGTGCGCGAAGCCCGCGAGCTTGTCGCCCGGGCGGGTGGTACGGCCACCCGCGGCCGCTGGCGGGTGGTCCTGGTGGAGGACGCCGACCGGCTCACCGAAGGCGCGGCGAACGTACTGCTCAAGACCATCGAGGAGCCGCCGCCGCGGACGGTGTGGCTGCTCTGCGTACCGTCCGCCGAGGACCTACCGCCGACCATCCGATCCCGCTGCAGGCTGGTACGCCTGGGGATTCCGACCGCCGACGCCATCGCCGCCATGCTGATCCGCCGGGACAGCGCGGAGCCGGCGATCGCCGCGTTCGCGGCCCGGGCGGCGCAGGGTCACGTCGGCCGGGCCCGCTGGCTGGCTCGGGACGCTCAGGCCCGCCGTCGCCGCCGAGATGTCTTGCTGCTGGCGACCGAGCTGAGCACCGTACCGGCGGCCTTCAGTGCCGCCGAGAACCTCGACGGTGCCGCCAAGGAAGAGGCCGCGGCGGCCACCGTCGAACTCGACTCCGCCGAGACGGCCGAGTTGCGCGAGGCCTTGGGGGAGATCGCGCCGGGGCGCCGGCTACCCCGTGGCACCGCCGGGGCGATGCGGGAACTGGAGGGCCGGCAGAAGTCCCGCGGCACCCGTACCCGCCGGGACGCGCTGGACCGTGCCCTGCTGGACCTCGCCGCGCTGTACCGGGATGTGTTGGTACGTCAGCTCGGTGCCGCTGTGGATGCGGTCCATGGCGACGCGGCGGATGAGGCAGGTCGCCTCGCGGGTGGGCCGTCCGCCAGCCCGGCCGTCACGTTGCGCCGGATGGAGGCGGTCTTCGCCGCCCGCGCCGCCATCGAGGCCAATGTCGCCCCGCAGCTGGCGCTGGAGGCAATGGCCCTGACCCTGCACGCCGGCTGAGCCTGGCCCCGATCTGCCTGCGGGGGCGTTCTCGTGGCACGCTCGACGGGTGACCAGCCGGGGACGCCGTAACCCGCGGCCGACCCTGGGACATTCCCCCCGCACCGGCCGCGGGATGCGCCCTTTGATCACCGGGGCGCTGAGCGTGCTGCTGCTCGCCGCCTGTTCCAGCGGAACGTCGAGCCGTCCAGACGCCGGACTCTCCACCGCGCCCTCCGCCGCCGAGCGCGTCTCGCCCGCACCGAACGGGCTGGCGGTGTACTACAACCAACGGCTGCGATGGGCGCCGTGCCGGGAGGGCTTCACCTGCGCCACGCTGCGCGTACCGCTGGATTACCGCCGGCCCGCCGACGGGGGTATCTCCGTGGCCGTCATCCGACTCCCGGCGAGCGGGCGGCGCCTGGGTTCTCTGGTGATCAATCCCGGAGGACCCGGCGGTTCGGGTGTCGACTACGCCAGAGCCGCCACCTCAGTGTTGTCCTCCGCGCTGCGGGATCGGTTCGACGCCGTCGGCTTCGACCCCCGCGGAGTGGGCTTGAGCACCCCGCTGAAGTGCGCCGACGACCGCCAGCTCGACGCGTTACTGCAGGCGCCGACGGCTCCGCGGAACGCCGCCGAAACCGCCGACACCGTGCGTGCCGCGCACGGGCTGGCCAGCGGCTGCCGTAGTCGTGCCGCCCGGCTCCTGCCGCACGTCGGCACCCTGGACGTCGCCCGCGACCTTGATGTGCTGCGCGCCGCGCTCGGCGACGCCGAGCTGACCTACCTCGGCAAGTCCTACGGCACCCTGTTGGGTGCCAAGTACGCGGAACTCTTTCCCCGGCGCGTCCGCGCGCTGGCTCTCGACGGTGCGCTGGATCCGACCCTGGGGATCAACGCGCTCAACGCCGGGCAGGCGGCCGGCTTTGAGGCGAACCTGCGCGAATTCCTCCGGGCCTGCGGTACGGCTGGCGCCTGCGGCGCCTCGCCAGCAGACGCCTCCGCCCGGCTGGACCGGCTGCTCGCGCGTATCGCCGGGACGCCCCTGCCCGCACCGAGCGCTCCCGGAGACCGCCGGCTCACCGTCGGGGAGGCGACGTTCGGTCTGGCCGGTGGGCTCTACAGCCGCGCCAGTTGGCCCATGCTTGCGGTGGCGGTGCTCGCCGCTGAGGCCGGCGACGGCTCGGGGCTGCTGCAGCTGACGGACCAGCTGGCCGAACGTGACCGAAACGGCCACTTCTCCAACCAACTGGAGATCAACAACGCCGTGAACTGCCTGGACCGGCCGGCGACGCGGGGCCTCGCCGGGTACGCCCAACAGGCTGCAGCGCTGCGCCGGGTGGCGCCCCGCTTCGGGCCGACGCTCGGGTGGGGAAACCTGGCCTGCGCGTACTGGCCGGTGCCGCCGACGGACCGGCCCGGACCGGTACGGGCACCTGGCGCGCCGCCCATCCTGGTGGTGGGTACCACCCATGACCCGGCTACCCCGTACGGCTGGGCGGTCGGACTTTCCCGACAGCTACCCGGCGTGCTGCTGACCTACGACGCGTTCGGGCACACCGCGTACCGCCGCGGAAGTGAGTGCGTCGATCGGGCGGTCGACGCGTACCTCATCTCGCTGCAGCTGCCGACGGCGGGGACGCGCTGCTCATAGCCTGGCCGCTGCCCGGAGCGGCTAGACTTGTCCTGGTCCGCCCCCGGGCGGTGCCGCCTTAGCTCAGTCGGCAGAGCGGCTCACTCGTAATGAGCAGGTCGGGAGTTCGACTCTCCCAGGCGGCTCCACG
>JBDUDX010000224.1:0-19545 GCA_040002735.1 Frankiaceae bacterium
CAGCCCGCGCCTGGACAGCCCAGGCCGGTCTGGCCGGGACTGCTGGGCGGCCTCGCCGTGATGGCCGCCGGCGGAATCTGGCTCGGCGCCCGCCGGCGGACGTGAGCTGTCTGCGCCACCCGCGAAGGGTCGTTATCGCCTTGACCCCCGCGGTGGCGCTCGTCGCCGCATTGACGGCCGGATGCGGGCCCGCCGCTGACGCCCGACCAGCTACCGGGCCCCCGGCCAAGGCTCCGTCGATGGCGGTGCCGACCGCGCAGCGGACGGAGACCGGCACCGACCAGATCCGCCCGGACGCCGCCCTGCCCCACGCTGACCTGCGGACACCGGCCCCGGTACGTCTGCAAGTGCCTCGGGTCGGGATCGACACCCGCCTGATCGATCTGGGCCTACAAGCCGATCGCACCATCGAGGTACCGGCTTCGGCCGCTGTCGCAGGGTGGTACCGCCGTGGGCCGGCCCCCGGCCAAGTCGGTCCGGCGGTGCTCGTCGGGCACGTCGACTCTCGTACCGGTCCCGGCGTGTTCTACCGGATCCGGGAGTTGCAGGCTGGGGACCTGGTGAACGTTCGGCGGGCGGACGGGCGCGACGTGCACTTCACCGTCACCGAGGTATCGCGGTTCGCCAAGTCCGGCTTCCCGACGGCGGCGGTCTATGGCCCGACGCCATTCGCCGAACTGCGTTTGGTGACCTGTGGCGGTACGTTCGACACCGCCCAGCGGCACTACCGGGACAACGTGGTGGTTTTCGCCCGTCAGTCGGGCTGAGCGCGCAACGCGATTCGACCGCCGGCCCCGGCGAGCGCCCAGGCCAACGCACCCAGCAGGAGAAACGCGACGCCTTTGCCGCTGTTGGTGATGACCAGGTCGCCCTCACCCCGGCTGGTGCTCAGCAGGAGGACGGTCGCGAGCCAGCCCAAACCCGGCGCCGCGGCGGCCGCCCGGTTACGGGTGATGCGTACGGCCCACACTCCGGTTGCCAGGTTCGTGGCCACAGCCACCACCGGGCCGACCGGAACGGCCACCCCCGCCAGGTGGAGCACCTGCAAGGACAGAAACGAACCGATCAGGCCCAGTTCGATACCGATGAAGACGAGCAGGGCGTACGTGGCACGCCGGCTGCGGGGGCCGGTGAATCGCTCCGGCCGCGCCGATTCGTCTCCTATCGGGGGCTCCCCCGCGGCGCCGGGAACGGGCGTCGACGGCTCACTGACGGGGACGCTCACCCGGAAAAGCCTACGTCGTCACGGCCCGCGGGTTGGCTAACGACGAATCCCGTACGTCGACGACCCGGCCAGAACGCCGGTTCACCGCATCGTCGAGTATCGCGGCGATGTCGGCGCCGATCAACTCGCTGCGTTCCAGGAGGGCATCCCGCAGCGCCTCCACCAGGTCCCGGTTCGCCGTCAACAACGCCAGGGCGGCGGCCGACTCGGCCCGCAGCAGCGCCTCGACCTCGGCGCGACCGGCGCTGTCGGCGAGTACCCGGCCGACCACGTTGGTATCGGTGAACGCGCTGGAGGTCACCGCCGAGAATGACACCAGGGTGTCACCCATTCCGCAGGCGCCGATCATCTCCGCGGCAACATTGGTGGCGTACAGCAAGTCGCCGCCCGGCCCGGTGGAGACGTCGCCGAAGAAGAGGCCCTCGGCGCATTGGCCGCCGAAGGCGATCCGGACCAAAGCACGCATCTCGGTCCGGGAGCGGGTGTAGACATCGTCGGCGTCGCCGTGGGCCAGCAAACCGAGTGACGAACGCCGCTTCACGATCGAGAGCAGTTCCAGCCGACGATCGGGGGCGGCCAGGTACGCGACGACCGCGTGGCCGGCCTCGTGAGTGGCCACCAGTCTGCGTTCGTGTTCGGTGTACGCGGTGGGGTTGGCGACCCCCAGCTCCAAGGTGAGGCGGGCGTCCTCCACGTCGAGCCGGTTCATCGCCGGGGCGCCCCGACGTACCGCGTTGACCAAGGCCTCATCGAGCAGCCCCTCGATCATGGCCGGCGTGTAGCCGGTCGTGACGGCCGCCAGGGCTTCCCGCTGATCCCCGTCATCGAGCGCCTCGACGTGCGCCTTGCGGTCCAAGTAATGATCCAACAGCGCCCGACGACCGGTACGGCCGGGTGGATCGAAGGTCAGCCGCCGGTCCAGCCGGCCGGGCCGCAGCAGCGCGGGGTCCAGGCCGTCCGCCCGGTTCGTCGAGGCGACCAACAGGATGTGGGCGGTCGGCGTCACCGGCTTGCGGAGTTGGCGATGCGCCGGCAGCAGCAGGTTCAGCCGGTCCACCAGTCCGCCGATCAGCTTGTCCCGCCGGGCCGGCTCATCGAAGGACTGCAATTGGACGAGCAGTTCGTTGACCACGGGCCCGGCCAGATCGGAGGTTCCGAAGCCGTGCTGTACCGGTGTCGAACCGGCTGCCGGGGTGCCGTATCGCGCCGGTAGCCCGGTCAACCCGCCACACCCGAGCACAGCGCTCGGCGCCGGAGTCATCTCCAGACCCCGCCGGGTACCGGCGATTGCGTCGAACTCATCAATGAAGCCGATCGCGCCACCTTCGCGACGGGCCGCTACCCGTAGTGCGCGGAAGTAGGAGCGCACCTTGCGGGCCGTGGCGCCGTAGTAGGAGGACTGGAAGGACGACGCGGAGGCGAACAGAAACGGCACCCCGGCTTCGGCCGCGAGCGCCTTGGCGGTGAAAGTCTTGCCAGTACCAGGCGGCCCCTCGAAGAGCAGTCCGCGGCGCGGCCGGCCACCCATTTCCCGAGCAAAGGTGTCCGCCGACAGGAAGAGGTTCAGCGACCGGACGACTTCTTCCTTCACAGCGTCGATACCGACGATGTCGGCCAGTCGCACGTCGATCTGCTCCGGGCGGTAGGCCACATGCGGTGAGCGCCCGGTGAGCGCCTGACTGCCGACGAGCACTACCGCCAGCAGGATAAAGAACAGGATGGGCGTGACCGCGAGCCAGTCGACGTGCGGCGGCGCGAACGGCCGGGCGCCGCCGGTGAGCGCCAGCAGCCAGCCGACGACGACGGCGGCCCACACCAGCACGGTGAACTTGCCGAGCCGGGTACGCCGGAGCCGCTCCCGCGAGGCGCCGACATCGCTGCCCCGCACGTCGAGCACGTCGGAGTGCGAAAGGTCACGAAGGGCTGAGGCGGACACGGGACTCCCCTGGTCATTGCACGGTATGTCCCCAGTGTCGTGTGCTGTCGTGAGATCGGGTGGCCACGACCAGTTACTTCACCCGGTCGGCCTATCGCTCCTCTGTGCTTTCACAAGCCGGCGAACAGATCCGTTTCCCAAGTGTGCGGGCCTTCGCCGGGTCCTCGCTCGCCCCTCACCAGTTGGAAGTGCTCGATTCCCCAGGCGGCTTTTCCGACGCCGTCCGCGAGGGCGAAGAACGGCCCATCCACCGCAATCTGCGTCTTGTGCGCCCGCATGGCTGCCATCTTCGCGTCGAAATGCTCGCCACCATCGATCCTGGTAGTGACCACCTCGTCCGGCACGCCCATTTCGAGCTCCGCCGCGGACGTGACCTCCGGACCCCAGAAGTCGGGGGCGTCCGGATCCTTCCGCATGATGTCGATCATGTCTTGGAGCACCGAGTACGGGGTGGCCACGTAGTACAGCTTCGACGCCCGCCACGGCACCCCGGTTTCGGGATAGCGCGTCGGATCGGTCGCAGCGTCGTAGGCCGCCACCGCCACACGGTGCGCCTGGATGTGGTCCGGGTGGCCGTAGTCGCCGTTCTCGTTGTAGGTGATGACCACTTGCGGGCGCACCTCGCGGAGGACGGCGACCAACTCTCCGGTCGCCTCCTGCAGGTCCGCTTGCCAGAAGGCTCCGGGGGCGTCGTTGGTGGCCAGGCCCATCATTCCCGAGTCACGCCACCGGCCGGGTCCGCCGAGGAACCGATGATCCCGTACGCCGAGGGCCTCACACGCCACCGCCAGCTCGTCGATCCGGCGCCGGCCGAGTCCGTCCTCGGCGCTGGCGGCCAGGTGGGCCAACTCCGGAACCAGCACCTCACCCTCCTCGCCGAGAGTGCAGGTCACCAACGTAACCAGGGCACCTCCGGCGGCGTACTTGGCCATCGTCGCGCCGGTGCTGATCGTCTCGTCGTCGGGGTGGGCGTGCACCAGCAGGATCCGCTTCGGGGTGTCCAGGGCGTCCATGTCCACCGTCTCACCCAGGGGATCGACGGCCTGGGCAGCGGCGGCGAGGACTTGCTCGGCCGGGCTGGAGTCGAGCACCTCGCCTGGTTCCGGACCTCCGGGCTCCATCGTGGTCATGGGTTCGCACCCTACGTGCTGTGGATAGCCGTCTTGAACGCGTCGGGCGTTACGGCGAGTCTTGGCGGGCCGGCGGAGAAGGGGCACCATGGGGAGCGTGAGCAGTGTCGAGCTGGGCAGTCTCAAGGTGGACCTGGGTCGGCGGTACACCATCGCCGAGTTGGACGACTTTCCGCAGGACGGTCGTCGGTACGAGCTCGCCGACGGCTGGCTTCTCGTGAGCCCGATGGCCCGGCGGCTGCGTCAGCTGGCGTGCATGCGGCTCGGCGCGATCCTGGAGGCGGCGGCGCCACCGGAGCTGTTCGTGTTCAACTTGCCGATCAACGTGGACGACCCGGACTGGACGCACTTCGAGCCGGATCTCACTGTCGTCGGGCACGAGTTCCGGACCATCGAGAACGGCGACCTGCCCCAGCTGGCGGTCGAGGTCCGCTCACCGTCGACCGCGAGTCGGGACGCCATCCTGAAGGTGCAGGCGTACGCCCGGCTGGGAATTCCGTCGTACTGGCTGGTCGACGTCACCGTACCCAGCCTGTGCGCGCTGGAGCTGCGGGACGGGGCGTACGAGCAGGTCGCCTATGGCGACGCCTCCGACGTGGTGGCGATCGAGCGGCCGTTTCCGGTTCGGGTGGTCCCCGCCTCCCTGATCACCTGAGTTCGGCGAGCCCGGCTCGGGAGCGGCGCCCACGCAGCTTCTCCCGGTCCGCCGCGGCGAGCGCCACCTTGCGGATCCGGACGCTCTTCGGGGTTACCTCGACGCACTCATCCGCCCGGCAGAACTCTAGCGCCTGCTCCAGCGACAGTGTCCGGGGCGGCACCAGGCGTTCCAGCTCGTCGGAGGTGGAGGAGCGCATGTTGGTGAGCTTCTTCTCCTTGGTGGCGTTGACGTCCATGTCGTCGGCCCGGGAGTTCTCGCCGACGATCATGCCCTCGTAGACCTCGGTGCCGGGGGCGACGAACATCGAGCCGCGCTCCTGCAGGTTGGTAAGCGCGAACGCGGTCACCGCGCCCCGCCGGTCGGCGACCAGCGAGCCGGTCGGCCGGGTGCGCAGCTCGCCGTACCAGGGCTCGTACCGCTCGAAGACGGCGTGCGCAATGCCGGTGCCGCGGGTCTCGGTGAGGAACTCGGTACGGAAGCCGATCAGCCCGCGGGCCGGTACCAGGTAATCCATCCGCACCCAGCCGGTGCCGTGGTTGACCATGGCTTCCATCCGGCCCTTGCGCAGCGCGAGCAGCTGGGTGACGACGCCAAGGTAGTCCTCCGGTGCGTCGATGGTGAGCCGCTCGACCGGCTCGTGCACCTTGCCGTCGATCTCCTTGGTGACCACCTGGGGCTTGCCGACGGTGAGTTCGAAGCCCTCCCGGCGCATCACCTCGACCAGGATCGCCAGCGCCAGCTCGCCGCGGCCCTGGACCTCCCAGGTGTCCGGCCGTACGGTGGGCAGCACCCGGAGCGAGACGTTGCCGACGAGTTCGGTGTCGAGGCGGTTGCGGAGCAGCCGGGCGGTGACCTTGCTGCCCTCCTGGCCGGCGAGCGGTCCGGTGTTGATCCCCAGCGTCATGCTGATCGCCGGCTCGTCCACGGTGATCAGCGGCAGCGCGACCGGGTTCTCCGGATCGGCCAGGGTCTCCCCGATGGTGATCTCCGCGATTCCGGCAACCGCGATGATGTCCCCCGGCCCGGCCTCCTCGGCCGGTACCCGGTCCAGCGCCTCGGTGAGGAACAGCTCGGCGAGCTTCACCCGCTCCACGCTGCCGTCGTGCCGGCACCAGGCCACGCTCTGGCCGCGGCGAATGGTGCCGTTGTGTACCCGGCACAGCGCGAGCCGGCCCAGGTACGGCGAGGCGTCCAGGTTGGTGACGTGCGCCTGGAGCGGGGCGCCCTCGACGAAGGTCGGCGCCGGCACCTCGCTGATCAGCACGTCCATCAGCGGCTTCAGCGAGGTGCTGTCCAGGCCGCCGTCGGCGTCCGGCGGGGTGAGCGAGGCATGCCCGGCGCGGGCGTTGCAGTACACCACCGGAAACTCGATCTGGCCCTCGTCGGCGTCGAGGTCGAGGAACAGCTCGTACGTCTCGTCGAGTACCTCGCCGACCCGGGCGTCCTTGCGGTCCACCTTGTTCACGACTAGGACCACGGGCAGCTTGCTGGCCAGCGCCTTACGGAGTACGAACCGGGTCTGCGGCAGCGGCCCCTCACTGGCATCGACGAGCAGGACTACGGCGTCGACCATGGCGAGCGCGCGCTCCACCTCGCCGCCGAAGTCGGCGTGGCCGGGGGTGTCGACGATGTTGATCGTGACGTCCCCGTACCGGACCGCGGTGTTCTTGGCGAGGATCGTGATGCCCTTTTCGCGTTCCAGGTCCATCGAGTCCATCACCCGCTCGCGGACAGATTCGTTCTCCGCCTGGTGCGCGGTGAACGCGCCGGACTGCCACAGCATCGCGTCGACGAGTGTGGTCTTGCCGTGATCGACGTGGGCGATGATGGCGACGTTGCGAAGGTCGGGGCGAGTAGACACGGGACACCAGTCTAGGTGGACGCCGCCGTACTGAGCTGCCGGAACGCAGCGCTTACCCGCGCAGCAGGGCTTGCAGGGGCCCGATCAGCGGTCGGTCCGCCGGTATCCAGTCCAGCTCTTCCAGGTTGTCTGCGGTCACCCAGCGCAATTCGGCGTGCTCGATCGGCTTCGGTGCTGCACGGGGCGGGAGGGTAGCGGCCCACACCCGGAGCACCGCCCCGGTCGCCAACGGCAACTCCTTGCCGAGCCGCTCGCCGAGAATCACCTCAATGGCCAGCTCCTCACGGCACTCCCGGCGCAGCGCTTGCTCATCGGACTCACCCGGCTCCACCTTGCCGCCCGGAAACTCCCACCGGCCGGCAAGTGCCGGTGGTCGCCGGCGCCGGCCGACGAGCGCCCGAGGCGCCGCGCCACTCCAGTCGACGATGGCGACGCCGGCCACAACATCAGTCATGGCCGGGGCATCCGGATGAACATAAGAACACACAGTGCCCCGCCGCCGACGTCCGATGATCTTGCGATTGAGCGTAGAGATCTTGCCGAGTCAAGGGCACTGTGTGTTCTTACGTTCACCAGTCCGGTCCGCACCCTGGCGGCGGCGAACCGACGCCATCGCGCGGTCGTCGGGCACACTGGTTGGAACGACGGCCGGGGCGCCGAATTCGCACGCATATAGGAGGACGCCATGCCGACCCTGCTCGATGATCGGCTGGTGGCCGACGCGCTAACCGCACTGACCGGCTGGTCCGGCGACGCGAAACGGATCGTCCGTACGGTCTCGGTCAGCGGTCCCGCCGCGGACAAGTTGCTTGCCGAAGTGGCCGTCACCGCCGACTCGCTGAACCACCACCCCGACGTGGAGCGCGCGGGCGGGGCCATTGTGTTCGGCCTCAGCACGCACTCCGAAGGCGGCGTCACCGAGTACGACATCGCGATGGCCTCCCGAATCGACGACCTGATCAGCAAGGTAACCGGCGAGGGCGGTGGAACGGTGGTCGGCGCCCCGACCTCGGAGGGCACCAGCGGAGGCGTGTGGCACGTCGGAACGGGCCATCGCGCCGACGGCGCCACCCGGCCGGACGTGCACGTACCCACCGAGGCCGGCGAGACCGCCGACCGTGGCGAGAACCTCGCCGGCGCGAACACCGACTCGCTGGAGCCGGCGGTCGGGGCCGCTTCCGCACGGCAAGGCACGCCGAGTGTTCCGTTGCCGGATACCGTGCCGAACTCACCGCAGCCGGGAATCGGCCGCCCGGAGGGGCAAGGCACCCCGCCCGCCGGGCAGAACATCGACCTGCCATCCGATGAGAGCGGCCCGGGCGATCGCTCGTGAAACAGGTGGGGATCACGGGCGCCCCGTACTCGGGTAAGACGACGTTCTTCAACGCCCTCACGCATGCCGGTGCCACCTCCGGCGGCGGGAAGGCGAACGTGGCGGTCGTGCCGGTACCGGATCCACGCATCGACCGGCTCGCCGAGTTGCACGCCTCGAAAAAGTCGGTGTACGCCCAGCTGAAGTTCCTCGACGTCGCCGGGTTGGCGAAGGGGGCGGGATTGTCGGCCCAGATCCTCGGCGCGTTGCGTGAGGTGGACGCGCTGGCGATCGTGGTACGGGCCTACGGCGAGGACGCCGACCCGGCCGCGGAACTGGCTGACGTCGCGCTGGAGTTGGCGCTGGCCGACCTGGAGGCCCTCTCCGGTGCGGCCGAGCGAGCCCGGAAGAAGGGCCGGACCGGAGACAAGACGGCCCGGTCGGAGGCCGAGGTGCTGGAGCGCGCCATCGCCCTGCTGGAGGCCGGGCAGCCGCTGCGGGCCGGCACCTGGGAGCCGGCCGAGCTGACGCTGTTCCGTAACTACGCGCCGCTGACCGGAAAGCCGGTGCTCGTCGTACTCAACACCGACGACGAGTCGGCGGGCGAACAGGCGGACCTGGCGGCGAAGCTGGCCGGCACTCTTGGCGGTGGTGGCGGAGAAGGACTCGCGGTCCCGGCCCGCTTGGAGGCCGAAGTGGGCGGTATGCCCCCAGCGGAGGCGGCTGAGCTGCTCGCCGAGTTCGGTGTCACGGTGGGGGCACTCCCCTCGGTGATCGCTGCGGCGTACCGCATGCTCGGGCTGTTGACGTTCCTGACCACCGGCGAGGACGAGTCGCGGGCCTGGGAACTGCGGCAGGGCGCCACGGCACCGGAGGCGGCCGGCGCGATCCACAGCGATCTGCAGCGGGGATTCATCCGGGCCGAGGTGGTGTCCTACGACGACCTCATCGCCGCCAGAAGCTGGGACGGCGCCCGGACCGCCGGACGGCTACGGGTGGAGGGCAAGGACTACGTCGTGGCCGAGGGCGACGTGCTGAACATCCGATTCGCCGTCTGATCGGACGGCAGGCTCGAAACTGTCGTACCCCTGCCGCACCCTGCCGGTATGGAACCGCAGATCCTCACTGTCGCCGTCGTGGCCCTCCTGGTCGGCCTGCTGGTCGGCCTGGTCATCGGCGGCGCCCTGACCCGGCTGCACGCGCGTTCGGCGTGGGCGGTTGAGCGGGCCGGACTCGCCGCGGCCGTCGAGACGGAGCGGACCCTGGGCTCGGAGCGGCTCGCGGCCGCCGCGGTCACGACGCAAAAGCTGGAGGAGCGCTTCGGTGTGCTGTCTGCGGAGGCCCTGCGCCAGGCTGCTGCCCAGTTCCTGGACCTGGCCGAACACCGACTCGACCGGCGGCTGGAGGACGGCAGCACCGCCTTAGAGCAGGTCGTGACCCCGCTGCGGGACACCCTGGGCCGGGTGGCGGATCAACTCGGCGACAACGACCGTCGGGGAGCGGCGGCGCAGGCGGCCTTGCTCAGGGAGATGGAATTGGTCCGGTCGAGTTCGGAGAATCTGCGCGATTCGACCGGTGCCCTGATCAGTACGCTGCGCCGACCGCAGGGCGGTGGCGCCTGGGGTGAGATGCAGCTACGCCGAGTTGTGGAGATCGCCGGCATGGTGGAGCGCTGCGATTTCGACGTACAGGTTGCGGCCTGCACCCTCACCGGGTCCGTCCGCCCTGACCTGGTGGTGCGCCTCGCTGGTGGCCGCAGCATCGTCGTGGATGCGAAGGTGTCCCTCGCTGCCTACCTCGAGGCGGCAGAGGCCAAGCCTGAAGACGTCCGCCGCCAGCGGCTGACGAGTCACGCCAAACATGTCCGATCCCACGTCGACGCCTTGGCCGCCAAGGAGTATTGGACGGCGTTCGCCCAGTCCCCGGAGTTCGTGGTGCTGTTTCTCCCGGGGGAGAGTTTCCTGTCGGCGGCGCTGGACGCCGACCCGGCCCTGTTGGAGTACGCCTTCCGACGCCGGGTGCACCTCCTGACGCCGACCACGTTGATCAGCGCATTGCGTACGATCGCGTTCGAGTGGCAGCAGGTCACTCTGACGGAGAACGCGCGGGCGGTGCACGACGTCGGCCGCGAGCTGTACCAGCGACTGGCCACCTATGCGCGTCACGTAGAGCAGTTAGGCCGCTCCCTGGCAGCCTCCGTGACCCACTACAACGCTGCTGTGGGCTCCTTGGAACGAAACGTACTGGCGTCCAGCCGGCGGCTGCAGGACCTCGGGGTCGCCGAGGACGCCATCCCGCCGCCGGCGTCGCTGGCGGAACCTGTGCGCCGGCTCAGCTCGCCAGAGTTGGTTGCGGGCCTGTCCGCCGTCGGAAACCGCGTTCCCGGAGCGTCCTGAGCGTTTTCTTGCGACGATCTCGTTAGCGTGAAGGGCAGCGGCGAGAGACGGCCTCGCGGGAGACAAGACTGGTCCGGGTGGCGGGACGGAGGCTCTGGTGAGTGACCGATTCGGGGGCGGCCCCACGGGTACGACGCCGCGCGATGCTGCCATTCCGGGGCAACGGGCGACGCCGCAGTTGTCCGGAAGGCTGGGTTCGGGCATCGTGCCGAACCTCACCGGTACGCCGAACAGGCGCGGGCTGCCGGCATCCGGCGCCGTCGCGCTTGCCTTAGGTGCAGGCATGGGCGGTGGCGCGGTCGACGTCCTCACCGGGTCGGGGCTGCGCGCCCTGTTCGCGGTGAGTTTCGTACTCGGCTGCATGGCCGCGGCCGCCGTGGTCCGCCGGCAGAGCCTGTTGGCCGCGGTGGTTACTCCACCCTTTGCCTACGTCGCCCTCGCGATGGCTGCGGCCGAGGTGCAACGGGACAGCAGTTCCACCTCGTGGCTGATGCGCCAGATATTCGAACTGCTCACGGCACTGATGACCGGCGCCCCGGTGCTGTTGGCCGCAACACTGTCGGCGGCAGCAGTGGCCTTGGCCAGAGTGCTGGTGCGCCGCTCACCTCCGGTGATCCAGCTGCCGCCACGCTGACCGGGCCGCATCGGACCGGCTCGGGACTTACGCGGGGGCGCGCAGGTCCCGTCGTAGCTCCTGCGGCAGGGCGAAGAGCAGGCTCTCCCGCGCTGACTCCACCTCGGTGACCTCGCCGAAGCCCCGCTCCGCGAGCCAGCGCAGCAGGTCCGCCACCAACTCGTCCGGGACCGACGCGCCGCTGGTCACCCCGACGGTCTGTACGCCCTGCAGCCAAGCGGGATCGGCCTGCTCCGACGCGTCGATCAGGTACGCGGCGCTGGCGCCGGCATCCCGAGCGACCTCCACCAGCCGAACCGAATTGGAGGAGTTTCTCGACCCGACGACGAGTACCAGATCAGCCTCCGCGGCAATGGCCTTCACCGCCACCTGGCGGTTCTGCGTGGCATAGCAAATATCGTCACTCGGCGGCGCGGCCAAAGCGGGAAATCGCTGCCGCAGCGCATCCACAGTGACGTTGGTCTCGTCCACCGACAAGGTGGTCTGAGAGAGGAAAGCCACCTTCTCGGGGTCGCGCACCGTGACGTCGGCCGCGTCTGACGGACCCTCGACCAAGAAGATGTTCGCCGGCGCCTCGCCGGTGGTACCGACGACCTCCTCGTGCCCTTCGTGCCCGATGAGCAGAATGTCGTAGTCGTCGGCGGCGAAACGCCGCGCCTCCATGTGCACCTTGGTGACCAACGGGCAGGTTGCATCGATGGAGCGCAGCCGCCGCTGTTTCGCTTCGTCGCGTACCACCGGAGCAACGCCGTGCGCGGAGAAGACGACGATCCCCCCCTCCGGTACGTCCGCCGTCTCGTCGACGAAGACGGCGCCTTTCTCCTCCAGAGTGCGTACGACATGCGCGTTGTGCACGATCTGCTTGCGCACGTAGATCGGCGCGCCATAGCGCTGCAGCGCCTGTTCCACCGTCTGTACCGCCCGGTCGACACCCGCGCAATAGCCGCGGGGCCGCGCGAGGAGGACGCGCTTGCCGGCTGGTGCTGCGACGGGACTCATCAGCCCAGGGTACGTGGGATCGGCCCAGGCCCCGGGGGTAAGTGGCGTCCCCTCCCTCGGGGTTAGGTCGGGAGCCGGCTCGGGCATGCTGGATAGGAAGTTGTCGCAGCGGTTGAGGAGCCTACATGCCAGAAACGACCACCAACGGCCATGCCCGAACCCCGCGCGGCGGCGTGAGCGGCGTTGCCTTGGAACTGCTCTCCGCCAGCGCGCGGGGAGCGGTGATGGCTCCGGTGACGCTGTCGCTGTCGCTGGTGCGGCTGCCGCTGATCGGTTTCCAGCAAGCGTGCCTGGTGACTGACGCGGTTTGTCGGACTTCGCTGGAGATCGCTGGCCGCGGCCTGCATCTGCTCGGACTGCGAAGCGGCCCGGAGGAGGTGTCGATCGACCCGACCGGCTACCTCACCGAACCGGAATCACGCAACGGGGAGTACGCCGAGTTCAGTCCGGAGTTCACCGGCCGGCTCGACACAGGAGTCGCTGTTGGCGCTGATCCGGACATGCTGTCCGACGCTGACGCGGACCTGATCGCGGAGTTGGGGACCGACTTCAGCGCCGACCTAGCCATGGCGGACCGGTCCGGAGGCGATTTGTCGGCAGAGGACCTCGAGGCTGCCGCCGCTGACCTGGCCGCCGAGGCTGGCGCAACGGTGGGACCTTGGGCACCGGCCGGTCCCTCGGCTGAAGCGCTGGCGGCTGAAGCGCTGGCGGCTGAAGGGCCGGCCGGGGCAGAGTCGGCGGCTGGTGGGCCGGCGGCTGAGAAGTCGGTCGATGTGGAGCCGGTAGACATCGTGACCCGGGCGGCGGTGGCGGCTGAGGAGGCCGCAGCCGACGACAGCCTCCCCCAGGTCGAGCGGGCCGAGTTGCCGATCGAGGACTTCGACCACGTCACTGCAGGTTCGCTCCGCGGCCGGCTGCGTCGCCTGGAATTGCCGGAGCTGCGCACATTGCGGACGTATGAGCAGGAACACGCTCACCGGCTGCCGATTCTTACCCTGCTGGAGAACCGCATCGCCAAGCTCGAGGCCGCCCCCGCCTAACGCGCGGCTGAACAGACGGGTCCGATCGTCGCTCGTAAGCTACCCGGGTGGCGGTCGAATCGAGCGCGGAGTCGCCGGTGCCGGTGCGCACGGTCGCCCGGCTGCTCGGGGGCTGGATCGAGCGACTCGGCCGGATCTGGGTGGAAGGCCAGGTGACCGGCTTGCGCCCACGGCCGGGGGTGTCCACCGTCTTCCTGACGCTGCGCGACCCGGTCGCCGACGTCTCGATTCCCGTAACCGCGTCCCGCGAATTGTGCGCCGGGCTCACCGAAGGCGCCCGGGTGGTGGTGTGGGCGAAGCCGTCGTACTACCTCAATCGCGGCTCGCTCACCCTGGCCGCGCTGGACATCCGGCCGGTCGGCGTCGGTGAGCTGCTGGCTCGGCTGGAACGGCTGCGGGCGATGCTCGCCGCGGAAGGATTGTTCGCCGCGGACCGTAAGCGCCCGTTGCCGTTTCTTCCCCGCACCGTCGGCCTGGTCTGCGGGCGGGCCTCCGCCGCCGAGCGGGACGTACGCGAAACCGCGGGGCGGCGCTGGCCGGCGGTGCGATTCCGGGTGGAGGAGGTGGCGGTGCAGGGCCCGTACGCGGTGACGGAGGTGACCGCGGCCCTCGCCCGGCTCGACGCCGACCTCGGCGTCGAGGTGATCGTGCTCGCTCGGGGCGGCGGTTCCGTGGAGGATCTGCTGCCGTGGAGCGACGAAGCGCTGTGCCGAGCGGTGGCTGCTGCCCGAACGCCGGTGGTCAGCGCCATCGGACACGAGCAGGACGTACCGCTGGTGGATCTGGTCGCCGATCGACGGGCCTCCACGCCCACCGACGCCGGGAAACTCGTCGTTCCGGACGTTGCCGAGGAGCTGGTGGGAATCGATACCTCGCGCCAGCGGGCCCGGCGCGCCCTGCGCGGCCGGGTTGATCGGGAGGCCGCCGCGATCACCGCGCTGCGCTCCCGGCCGGTACTCGCCCGACCCCACGAGGCGGTCGATCGCCGGGCCACGGACGTTGCGGCGAGCCGGGATCGGATCCGGCGCTGCGTGCACGGCGCACTGCACCGCGCGCACAACGATCTATCCCATACCCGCGCACGAGTCACCGCATTGTCACCGGCGGCGACGCTGAGCCGGGGGTACGCCGTGGTCCAGCGAGCCGACGGTGCGGTGGTACGGGCGCCAGCGCAGGTTTCGGAAACCGAGCCGCTGCGAATTCGGCTCGCCGAGGGGGAGATCGCCGCCCAGGTAATCTCGGCGCCGTGAGCGAGCCGCAGTCCTACGAACAGGCCAGGGAGGAACTAGCCGACGTGGTGCGCCGGCTGGAGGCCGGTGGCGTGCCGCTGGAGGAGTCGTTGGCGCTCTGGGAACGCGGCGAGGCACTCGCCGACGCGTGCGAACGATGGCTGGAGGGTGCCCGCACCCGGCTCGCGGCCGCGGAAGGGCCCACCGAGGCGAGCCTTGCGGGAGGGTCGGCGGACGCCTGAGCAGGCGTACCGCTCACCGTAGGGAGGACGCTAGGGCTTGCAGTTCGCCCGGGGCCGCATTGCCGGTCACGATCACGGTGGCCCGGCCGGAGGTACGCAGCAGCGCCAGTTCCCCCTTGGCCGTCCGGCGCTGTTCCCAGCGCACCCCGGCGATAGTGGTCGAGCCGATCACCCGGACGCCCTTCGCCAGGGTGTCCCGGATGAAGGCGTCAGCCTGCCCCGTGCTCTCCTCCAGCTCCGCGTACTTCTCTGCCGGGGTGACAAATCCCACATGCAAGTCGACCACGCTGCCCTGCGGATTCAGCCGGGCGCTGGTGGCTCGCCAACGAGGCGGCAAGCCGGCCGGCGCCAGCACGTCGCCGGCGGAGAGTCGCTGGGCGGCCGCGACCTCGTTGGAGTAATCCACCACCCGGATGCGCTCGGCGACCTTACCGCTGGGGAAAAGCAGTTGCCGGGAAGCGCCGGCTACCAGGACGGCCAGGGTGACGCCGCCGACGACGAGCATCGAGCGCACCATGTCGTTCGCGGTCTCGGTGCCCCGCTTGCGGCTCATCCGATCTCCTTGCGGATGCGCGCGATCTCTTCCAGCACCGCGGCACCCTCCTCGGCGGTGTTGTAGAAGTGCGGCGCGAGTCGCAATCCCGCCCCCGGCCGGTAGTCCACCGCGAAGCCGCGCTGATGCAGCACATCGTGCACGCGCTGGGCGTCACCCGGGTCCACGGTGACATGCCCGCCGCGACGGGCCGGATCATGCGGAGAGCGCACCGTAAACCCGCGGGCGAGTGCCTCCTCCAGTAGCGGCTGGGTCAGCGACATCGAGCGTTCCCGAATACGGGTCACCCCGGCATCGAGGATGCCGCGATAGCCCGGCTCGGCGGCGTAGGCCGCGGGTACGTTCGGGGTGCCGCCGGTGAACCGGCGGATACCGGGCGCGTACCGCACCGGCGCGAATTCGAAGGCGAAGGTGTCGGCGTGGCCGAACCAGCCCACCGCCGCCGGGCGCAGGGTCTCGACCAGATCGGGGCGGACGTACATCCACCCCGCTCCCGGCCCGCCGCTGAGGTACTTCACCGAACCACCGACGCAGAAGTCGACGCCGAGCGCGGTCACATCGACCGGCACGGAACCCGCTGACTGGTACGCATCGAGGAGCACCAGCGCGCCCACCTCGCGAGCCCGGGCCACGACCGGCGCCACGTCGAGCAGGGTCGACGCACGGAACAGCACATGGCTGATCGGCACTAGCAGCGTACGGTCGTCGATCGCAGCCACCAGCCGGTCGATGTCGACGTTGACCCCGTCGTCGGAGATCGGTACGACGATCGGCTCGGCGCCGTACCGGGCCTGCTCGGTCCAGAAGTAGGAACTGCCGGGCCACTCCAGGTCGGAGTACACGATCCGGTTGCGCCGACCGGTGAAGTCCAGACAGGACGCGACCGTGGGCAACAGGTCGGCGACGCTGGCCCGCAGCACGGTGCTACCGGCCGGAGCGCCGAGGATCTCACCGACCAGGTCGGCGATCCGGACCGCCTCGGGAATCCAGTCCCGCCAGGCGGCGACCCCGCAAGACTCCCACTCGTCGGCGTACCGACTCAGCCGGTCTCGGGTTCCCCGATGCATGGCACCGAGCGAATTGCTGATCAGGTACGTCTTTCGGGCCAGGATCGGATAGTCCGCGCGACGATCTAGTAACTCCTCGTGCATCTCGTCTCCCGGGCCGCCAGCACTGTCTGCCAGGGTAGGTCAGGTGTCCGCCAAGGTCACGATCGCTAGCATCGGCGTCAACGACGAGGAGGCCACCGTGTCCAATCCCACTGTGACGAACCCAGCCGCACCAGCCCTGGCTGTCCGTGGCGAGGCACCGGACCGCAACCTGGCCCTGGAGCTGGTCCGGGTGACCGAAGCCGCCGCGATGGCCGCCGGCCGGTGGGTCGGCCGAGGCGACAAGATCGGTGCCGATCAGGCCGCGGTGGACGCCATGCGCAGCCTCATCGGCACGGTCTCCATGCGGGGCGTGGTGGTCATCGGCGAGGGCGAGAAGGACGAAGCGCCGATGCTCTACAACGGGGAAGAGGTCGGTGACGGCCACGGCCCGGAGTGCGATGTCGCGGTCGACCCGATCGACGGCACCACGCTGGCCGGCAAGGGGATGAACAACGCGGTCTCCGTACTCGCGGTGAGCGAGCGCGGCACCATGTACGACCCGTCCGCGGTGTTCTACATGGAGAAGCTGGTCACCGGTGCCGCCGCGGCGGACGTGGTGGACATCTCCGCGCCGATCGCGGACAATATCGCCGCAGTCGCCAAGGCCAAGGGCGGCAGCACCGAGGACGTCACGGTGGTCATCTTGGACCGGCCTCGGCACGCCGACCTGGTCAACGAGGTACGCGAGGCCGGCGCCCGGATCAAATTCATCTCCGACGGCGACGTCGCCGGGGCCATCATGGCCGCGCGGGAAGGCACCGGCGTCGACCTGCTTCTCGGCATCGGCGGTACGCCCGAGGGCATCATCACGGCCTGCGCGGTGAAATGCCTGGGCGGGGTCATTCAGGGCCGGCTCTGGCCGCGCGACGACGACGAGCGGCAGCGGGCGATGGACGCCGGGCATGACCTGTCTCGGGTGCTCTCCACCGATGACCTGGTCCGCTCGGACAACGTCTTCTTCGTGGCCACCGGAATCACCGACGGTGAGCTGCTCCAAGGCGTGCGCTATCGCAGCGGAGGCGCATCCACCCACTCCCTGGTGATGCGGTCGAAGAGCGGCACCATCCGCGAGGTCCTCAGCGACCACCAGCTCACCAAGCTCCGGGCTTACTCCTCCATCGACTTCGACCGGCACCTGCGATAGGCGTATCCCGGCAGTCGGTACGGTGAGCTCCACCGCTTAAGGAGGGTCAACGATGACTGCCGAGGCATCCCCGCAGGACTTCCGGATCGAGCATGACTCGATGGGCGACGTACGGGTACCGGCCGCGGCCCGGTGGCGGGCGCAGACCCAGCGCGCGGTGGAGAACTTCCCGGTATCCGGTCGTGGGATCGACCCGGCGTTGATCGCCGCGCTGGCCCGAATCAAGGGCGCGGCGGCGAAGACCAACGCGGAACTCGGTGTGGTGGCCGACGACTTGGCGAAAGCCATCGCCGGTGCCGCCGAGGAAGTAGCCAGTGGGCACTACGACGCCGAGTTCCCCATCGACGTCTTCCAGACCGGCTCCGGCACGTCGAGCAACATGAACGCCAACGAGGTACTGGCCAGCCTGGCCGCCGAGCGGCTCGGCGCCCCGGTACATCCCAACGACCACGTCAACGCCTCCCAGTCCTCCAACGACGTGTTCCCCTCCGCGATCCACCTGGCGGCCACCGATGCGGTGGTGAATGCGCTGCAGCCGGCACTACGGCACCTGGAGACCGCGCTCGCGGCGAAGGCCACGGAGTTCGCCGAGGTGGTCAAGAGCGGCCGTACCCACCTGATGGATGCCACCCCGGTCACGCTCGTGCAGGAGTTCGGCGGGTACGCCGCGCAGATCGGGCTCGGCGTGGAACGCCTCGACGCCTGCCTGCCGCGGCTGGGTGAACTGCCGCTGGGTGGCACGGCAGTCGGTACCGGCATCAACACGCCACCCGGCTTCGCCGACAAGGTGATCTCCGAGTTGCGGGCCTCGACCGGCCTCCCGCTGTCCGAGGCCCGGAACCACTTCGAGGCCCAGGGTGCGCGGGACGCGCTCGTGGAAGCGAGTGGCGTACTGCGGGTGATCGCGGTCTCGCTCAACAAGATCGCCAATGATCTGCGTTGGCTCTCCTCCGGCCCACGGGCCGGCCTCGGCGAGATCCACCTTCCGGACTTGCAACCCGGCTCGTCGATCATGCCGGGAAAGGTCAATCCGGTGATTCCGGAGGCGGTCTGCCAGGTCGTCGCCCAGGTGATCGGGAATGACGCGGCGGTGGCCTTCGGCGGGGCCGCCGGCAACCTGGAACTGAACGTGATGCTGCCGGTGCTGGCACGCAACCTGCTGGAGTCCGTACGGCTGCTGGCCAACATCAGCCGGCTGTTCGCCGACCGCTGCATCGACGGCATCACCGCCGACGTGGAGCGGTGCCGGTTCTTTGCCGAGTCCTCACCGTCGATCGTGACCCCGCTGAACTCCTACGTGGGTTACGAGGCGGCCGCGAAGATCGCCAAGAAGTCGCTGGCCGAACGGAAGACCATCCGCGACGTGGTGATCGAGCTGGGGTACGTGGAGAACGGCACGCTCACCGAGGCCCAACTCGACAAAGCGCTGGACGTCTTGGCGATGACCCGCCGCCCAACCGGCTGACCCGGCAGCCAGGTACTGCCGGGATGTCCCACCAGCGGATAACCGCCGGGCTGTAAGTGTTGCCGGTCGCTACGGCAACCGCGGACGCTTACAGCCGTGCCAGGCCCGATCAGTACCAGTTGTAGGAGCGGGAGTGGCTCCAAGCGGCGCAGGGTGTGCCGTAGCGGCCGGCGATGTACCGCAGGCCCCAGCTGATCTGGGTCGCCGGGTTGGTCCGCCAGTCGGCGCCGGCACTGCGCATCTTGGCGCCCGGCAGGGCCTGCGGGATGCCGTAGGCGCTGGAGCCGGGGTTGTCGGCGTTGACCCGCCAGTTGCTTTCCTTGGTCCACAACGAGTTCAGGCAGCTGTACTGGCCGCTCCAGCCACGCTGGGCGAGCAGCGCCTTGGCGATGTCCCGAGGGGCGAGTGACACCCGGACAAGGGATCGGCTGGCCCGCTTCCGAACGGCCGGGTGGGCGGCTGGGCGCGGGGCTGGCCGGCGTACGGCCGGGGCGGGTGCAGCCGGGCGTGCGGTTGCCGGGCGTGCGGTTGCCGGGCGTGCGGTTGCCGGGCGTGCGGTTGCCGGGCGTG
>JBDUDX010000225.1:0-9777 GCA_040002735.1 Frankiaceae bacterium
TGGACCGGCAGTTCCCCGCCGCCCACCTCGGGTGTGCTCACCATGTCGTCGTCGTTCAAAGCCATGTCGCCTCCATGTCGGTAACGTGTCCGGGGAGCCGCCGGACCGGATCCTGCTTCTTGCGACTACCCCGCAGGCACCAGACTGCACCCTGCGGCTTTGCTGCTGATCAGATGCCGAGCGTCTGTCGCGGATAGGCCGCACCCGGATCGGTGATCACGTTGATCAGGTAGGGCGCGTTGGCGTCGAACGCCCGGCGCAGCGCCGGAGCGATGCCGGCCGGTTGGGTGACCTTCTCACCGGCTCCGCCGAGGGCTCGAACCACTTCGTCGTACCGGGTCTGCGGCTGCAGGTCGGCCGCCACGTCGTACCCGTACAGCATCTGCATCGGACCCTTCTCCAGGCCCCACGCGCTGTTGTTCCCGACGATCATGACGACCGGCAGCCGGTGGCGGACAAGGGTGTCGACGTCCATCAGGGAGAAACCGGCCGCGCCGTCGCCGAGCAGCAGGACGACCTGGCTCCCCGGTCGGGCGATCCTGGCCGCCATGGCGTAGCCGAGTCCGGTGCCGAGACAGCCGTACGGCCCGGGGTCGAGCCACCCGCCGGGGGCAGCTGGCTCGACGTAACGGCCGGCGAAGGAGACGAAGTCGCCGCCGTCGCCGATCACGACCGCGTCGTCGGCGAGGCAGCGGCGTAGTTCGCCGTAGATCCGTGCCGGGTGGATCGGGGAAGTGTCCGAGCCGAGCAGTTCCGCGTCCCGGGCGGCGACCGCGTCGGCCTGCGTACGGAGCGCTTCGCGCCACTCCTCGTACCGTCCGGGCGTCGCCGCACCCATGAGCGCCAGGATGCGGGTGAGGTCCCCGGCAGCGGATCCGGCCAGTTCGACGTGTCGCGCCACCTGCTCGGGGGAGTCGGCGAGGTGGACCACCGGGGCGGGACTCTCCGCCGCGCCGAAGATGCCGAAGCCGAGCCGGAAGTCCAGCGGCGCGCCGGCCACGATCACCAGGTCGGCCCCGGCGAAAGCCGCCCCTCGCGCCTTGGTCACCAGCAGCGGATGATCGGGCGGAAGGAGGCCGCGGCCCATCCCGTTCGCGACCACCGGCAGCAGCAGCGCCTCGGCGAGTGTTCGTGCGGCGGTCGCGGCGCCGGCGAGCCAGACGTCGGAGCCGAGGACCAGAACCGGTCGCCGTGCCCGCCGAAGGAGGCCCGCGATCGCGGCCAGCGCATCGGTGTCCGGCTCCCCCTCCGCCGGCTCGGCGGGCGGCGGAAGTGTCGATGTGGTCACCGAGTACAGCTCATCCATCGGTACGTCGAGGAAGACCGGACCCCGGTGCGGCCGGCCCGCGAAGCCGAACGCGTTATTGACAGCTTGCGCCACGTCGGCCGCCTGGGTGACGGTTCCGGCGTACTTGGTCACCGGCGCCAGTAGCGGCGGATGATCCAGCTCCTGCAGACTGCCGGACCCCCAGCGATTCTGGGGCGCCCGGCCGCCCAGTACGACCAGGGGCGAGCCGTTGAAGTGGGCGCCGGTTACCGCGCTGATCCCGTTCGTCACCCCCGGTCCGGCGGTGAGTACCGCCAAGCCTGGCCGGCGGGTCAGCTTGCCGGTGGCCTCCGCCGCGAACACCGCCGTCGCCTCATGCCGTACGTCGATCAGGCGCATCGGCGGGTCGGCCTTCACCGCGCCGTCGTACATCGGGAAGACATGCGCGCCGGAGAGCGTCCACATCGTTTCCACGCCGTGGCAGCGGGCCACCTCGACCGCTATCCGTCCGCCGGAACCGGTGATCGAACTCCCGGCATCGACCATGGCAGGAGGTTACCGGGCGAACAGGTGGGTCGCCTGTTGGCGAAGGCCGCGCCACCCCTGGGACTCCTCGCGGCTCAGTCCCAGCTCCGCGGTGACGGCGATGTAGGCCTGCAGCAGCAGCAGTACGGCGACCGGCAGCCGCCACGGGGCGCTGAGGAAGTGACTCACCAGCAGGCCGGCGAGCAGCGCGGCGTTACCGGCGACGAGCGCCCGCAGCACCCCGAGGCTGAACGGCAGGATGCCGGTCAGCAGCCACACCTGCACGATGCGAGCGATGTTGAGTACCCAGATCGAGGCCGCCCAGGCGATCCCGGCGCCGAGGATGCCGTGCCGGGGGATCAGGTACAGGTTGAGGCCGATGTTCAGCAGCAGCACGGCCCCGTTGTCCAGCACGTTTACCGGAGCCCGCCCGGTCAACGTGAGCATCAGTGCCGTGGGTCCGGTGAGGGCGTCGAGCAGCTTGCCGGTTGCCAGGACCACCATGGCGGTAGCGGCAGCAGCGAACCCCGGCCCGAACAGCGCCAGCAGGTCGCGCGGCAGCACGATGAGCGCGACCAGACCGGGCAGCGCCAGCCGTGCCATCCAGCCGGTCGTCGTCGCGTACCGATGCTGGATGTCGGCGATCCGCCGCCCGCCGACCGCCCGCACCAGCGCCGGCGTACCTGCCGCCAGGACCGGGGGCAGTCCTACCGCAGCCAGCGCGACCAGCCGGGTGGCGACCGCGTACACCCCGGCGTCGGAACTGTTGCGGAGGGCGCCCACCAGCAGCACGTCTCCCCAGATCAGTCCGGTGGTGGCCAGGGCACCGAGCCAGCTCACCGGGGCGACGTGGAGTTCGCGCAGGTCGTACCGGGGGCGTACCGCGACGGGATCGAGCAGGCGCCACAGAGTGATTCCGGCCAGGATGGCGGCGACGACGTTGCTGGCGAGCAGGGCGACCAGCGCGCCCCGGATGCCGGCTCCGACGCCGAGGAGGTCGGCGGTGACCACCAGGCGAAGAACCGGCTCGACAATCAGGCTCACCAGGGCGAAGTACCGGGTGGTATGGAAGCCGCGGGTCGCCGCCAAGGCACAGTCGGTAAAGACGTGGAAGACCAGCGTCACCGCCGCGAGTCGCAGTAGGTCAGAGAGGCGCGGGTCCATGGACAGTGCCCGCAACAGTGACGGCGCGGCGGCGAAGAGCAGGCCGGCACAGAGGATGGCGGCCGCCGTGGGGAGCGCCAAGCCAAGGGCGATGGTTCCCCGTAGCCCGGCCTCGTCCCCGGCTGACCGTCGCCCGGCCACCGCGGAGCTCAGCCCACCTCGCAGTCCGGCGAGGCAGAGACTGCTGAGCAGGGCGAGCACCGCATACGCCTGGATGTAAAGCCCTACGCCCTGCGGTTTCAGGATGCGCGCCAGGAGCAGCACCACACCGAAGGTGACGAGCTGGCTCACCGCCGCGCCCAGCGGCAGCAACCGGTCGCGGCCAAGATCCGGCGGTCGCCTGTCGGCACCGGCCTCCGGCGCAGCGGCGGGCGAGAGCGAACTCACCGCCGGAATATGCCGTGGACGATCGGTGCCATGCGGTGAGGTTACCGGCTGGGCTCAGAGCGTCTGGGACAGTGCCTTGACCGGCATCTGCAGTTCCCGCAGCAGGGCAAGGTCCTGCTCGGGCGGCTGCCCGAGGGTCGTCAGGTAGTTGCCGACGATCACGGCGTTGATCCCGCCGAGCAGCCCGGAGGAGGTACCGAGGTCGCCGAGGGTGATCTCGCGCCCGCCGGCGTACCGCAGGATGGTCCGCGGCAGCGCGAGCCGGAAGGCGGCGATCGTACGCAGCGCATCCCTGGGGTCGAGCACGTCGTAGTCGGCGAACGGCGTCCCCGGCCGTGGGTTGAGGAAGTTCAGCGGTACCTCATCGGGTGCCAACTCGCCCAGCTGTGCGGCGAACTCGGCCCGCTGCTCCGGGCTCTCGCCCATGCCCACGATGCCGCCGCAGCAGACCTCCATGCCGGCTTCGCCCACCCGCCGTAGGGTGTCCCACCGCTCTTCCCAGGTATGAGTGGTCACCACCTGCGGAAAGTAGGAGCGGGCAGTCTCCAGGTTGTGGTTGTACCGGTGTACGCCCATCGCGGCGAGCTCGTCGACCTGCTCCTGGGAGAGCATGCCGAGGGAACAGGCGATGTTGATCTCGATGCCGGCGGCTCGAATCGCCTCGATACCGGCGCGGACCTGGTCCATCAGCCGGCGGTCCGGACCCCGGACGGCGGCCACGATGCAGAACTCGGTGGCTCCGGTGGCCGCGGTCTCCCGGGCGGCCGCCACCAACGCCGGCACATCGAGCCACACCGCGCGGACGGGGGAGACGAACTGGCCCGACTGGGAGCAGAAGTGGCAGTCCTCCGGGCAACCGCCGGTCTTCAGGCTGACAATTCCCTCGACCTCGACCTCCGGTCCGCACCACCGCAGCCGTACCTCGTGGGCCAGCTCGAGCAACTCCGCCAACCGGTCATCCGGGAGCCGTAGGCAAGCCAACGCTTGGGCCTCGTCCAGGCCACGCCCGCGGATCAGTACCTGCTCCCGGGCCACGGTGAGGATGTCGGTGTCTGTATCCGGCTCGGGGTCTGTGATCGCGGTCATGGGAGAAATCTTGCCGGATCGAAGCGGCCGCCGTACGCCGGGGCCAGGCTGGCCGAGGCCATCGCGAGGAAGTCCGGTGGTGCCAGCCGGCCCGCGCCTTCCGGCAACACGCCGGACAACGGCCGGGCGGCGAGGGTCTGCAGGTCCGCGACGTTGCTGCGCTCGGCGAGCCCCGGAGCGGGCGGCCATGAGCCGATCACCAGCCCGGCGAGATCCAGTCCGCGAGAAGCCAGCGCTTCCAAGGTGAGCGCGGTGTCGTTCAGCGTGCCCAGGCCGGCTCGGGTGACGACCAGTACGGGGGCCTGCAGCGACCGAGCGAGGTCGGCGAGGGTGGTCCCGCCGTCGTCGTAGCGGACCAGCAGCCCGCCGGCCCCCTCCACGACCACCAGTCGGAAATGCCGGGCCAGAGCAGTAATCCGGCGGGCCGCGTCGGCGCAGTCCAGCGGGGGTCGGCCGGCGTGCCGGGCAGCAGTGGCCGGCGCCAGCGGATCGGGATACCGAACGAACTCGTGCACGGCCGCCGCCGAGGGCAGCGCCGCCAGTCGGCGAACCTCCGACAGGTCCCCCGGTTCACCGGGTCCGACACCGGTCTGGGCCGGCTTCACCACCGCCAGCGAGGAGCCGCGAGAAGCCGCCAAAGCAGTGAGCGCGGCGGTGACCACGGTCTTGCCCACGCCGGTCCCGGTGCCGGTGACGATCACTATGCTCACGGTGCGACGCTAGCGGGCATGGCCTTCGACACCGCCCCCACCAGCGCTTCCCCTGGCGCCGAGACATCCTCCCGCATTGTCCTTTTCGGTGCCACCGGATATACCGGACGGCTGACCGCACGGGCACTCGTCGACCGGGGGAGTCGGCCGGTTCTCGCCGGCCGGCACGTCGACCGGCTGGCCAGCCTGGCGGCCGAACTCGGCGGCGGCTTGGAGACCGTCGTCGCAGATGTGCGTGACCCGGCGTCGGTACGCGCCCTGGTCGGTGCCGGGGACGTGTTGATCTCCACGGTGGGTCCGTTCGCCCGGTACGGCCGGCCAGCGGTGGCCGTGGCGGTCGACGCTGGGGCGCACTACCTGGACTCGACCGGCGAGGCGGCGTTCATCCGAGAGGTGTTCACCGAGTTCGGCCCGCGGGCCACCCGCTCGGCGCTGCTGACCGCCTTCGGCTGCGATTACGTTCCGGGGAACCTGGCCGGCGCGTTGGCGCTCGCCGAGGCGCCGGCCGCGGTACGGGTCGATATCGGTTACTTCGTTCGCGGCGCCGCTGACGCCGGTGGCATCTCCAGCGGTACCCGGGCATCGGCGGCCGGCATGATGATCGCCCGCCACCATGCCTGGCGCAACGGCCGGATCGTGTTGGAGCCGGCCGCCCGCCACGTGCGAACTTTCCCGGTCGGGAGCCGGGCGAAGCTCGCAGCCTCGATCGGTGGCACGGAACAGTTCGCCTTGCCACGAATTGCACCGCAGCTCACCGAAGTCGAGGTGTACCTGGGCTGGTTCGGACCGGCGACCCGGCCGTTGCAGGTGCTGTCCGTCGGCATGTCCGCGCTGACCAAGGTGCCCGGGGCGACCCGGCTGATCGAGGCTGCCGTCCGGCCGCTGACCCGCGGGACCGGCAGCGGGCCGGACGCCGGGACCCGGGCGCGACGCGGCACTTCGGTGGTGGCGGTCTGCTCCGACGCTGACGGGAACCCGCTCTCTCAGGTGCTGGTCCAGGGTGTCGACGGCTACGACTTCACCGCGACCATGCTGGCCTGGGGAGCGGAGCAACTCGCGGCCGGGGCCGTTTCCGGCACCGGCGCGCTCGGCCCGGTCGACGCGTTTGGCCTGGCGGCGCTGGAACGCGGCTGCGCCGAAGCCGGCATCGTCCGTTCTTGAGCCGGTGGAGTGAGCCGGCGGGGTCAGCCGGCGGCGACCTCGCGGAGCGCCGATCCGAGCCGGTCCAGGGCGTCGGAGGCCAGGCTGGCGCGGGCGGTGAGTCGCAGCCGCGACACCCCGTCCGGTACCGACGGCGGCCGGAAGCAGCCCACGCGTACGCCGTGCCGGGTGCAGGTCTCCGCCGCCGCGACCGCCGTCGCGGGAGCGGACATCGGTACGCCGACCACCGCCGCGTCCGGCTCCGAGGCGGTGAAGCCGGCGTCCCGGGCCACCCCCGCCAGCGCCGCAGCGGACTGCCGGGTGGCGGCGGCGAGGCCCGGCTGGGCGATCAACAGCCGGAGCGCGGCGAGCGCGGCACCGGCACACGCCGGCGCCAGACCGGTATCGAAGATGAACGGGCGTCCCGCGTCCAGCGCGTGGTCGATCACCCGGCGGCTGCCGAGCAGCGCGCCGCCCTGGCTGGCCAGGGACTTGGACAGGGTGACGGTGAGCACGACGTCCGGCGCAGCGACAATGCCCGCCTCCCAGGCGGCGCCCTGACCGCCCGGGCCGACCACGCCCAGAGCGTGCGCCTCGTCCACCAGCAGTACGGCGCCGTATCGGCGACAGACCCGGTGCAGGTCGGGCAGCGGGGCGAGATCGCCGTCGACGGAGAAGACTGCGTCGGTCACCACCAGCGCCCGCTCGCAGGTCCGGCCGGCGAGCGCCGCCTCGACCGCAGCCACGTCGCGGTGCGGCGTCACCGCGACCCACGCACCGGAGAGCCGGCAGGCGTCGATGATCGAAGCGTGGTTGTACGCGTCGGAGACCACCAGGTCGCCCGACCCGGCGAGCACCGTCACCGCGGCCAGGTTGGCCAGGTAACCGGAGGAGAACACCAGCGCGGCCTCGGTACCGAGATGCCCGGCGAGAGCGGACTCCAGTTCGGCGTGCAGCGTAGTCGACCCGGTGACCAGCCGGGACCCGGTGGATCCGGCGCCCCAGGTACGGACAGCGTCCACCGCGGCCTGCACCACGTCCGGGTGTCGGGTCAGACCGAGATAGTCGTTACCGGCGAGGTCGAGGAGCGTTGCGTCGGCCGCCCGCGGTCGCAGCCGCCGACGCAACCCGGCCGCCACCCGCTCGTCCGCCCGGGCATCCAGCCAACCCAAGGGGTCGACGCCGGCGATAACCGCGGCAGCGCCCGGGAGGGTCACGGCCGGGCCGGGGCGAAGACCCCGCTGCGCGCGCCGGCGAGCACCTCGCAGATCGACTCGCTCACGGTGTCCACCAGCAGCCGAAGTTCGTCATCGCTGATCCCCAGCGGGGGCATCAACACCACCACGTCCCCCAGCGGGCGTACCCAGACCCCACGCTCGCGCGCCAGCCGGCACACCTGGGCGCCGAGCCGCAGGTCGGGGTCGAAGACGCCGAGGTCGATTCCGGTCATGGTGCCGATCCGCCGAATCTCGGGCACCTCGCCGACTAGCGGCGCCAACAACGTCCCCATCCGGTCGCCGACCGCGGCCGCGTACGCGACGGTGTCGCGCTCGGCCATCAACGCCAGATTGGCGAGCGCGGCGGCACAGCACAGCGGGTTGGCGGTGTAGGTGTGGCCGTGGAAGAGCGTCCGGCCGCTCGACGGGGGGCCGAGAAAGCCGGCGTACACCTCCTCGGTGGCGAGCACCGCGGACAGCGGCAGATAGCCGCCGGTGAGTCCCTTGCCGCAGGTGAGCAGGTCCGGCGTCACGCCGGCGTGATCCACGGCCCACATCTGTCCGGTACGCCCGAGGCCGGTGGCCACCTCGTCCGCGATCATCAACGCCCCGGACGCGTCGCAGCAGCGCCGTACCCGCCGCAGGAACTGGGCGGAGTGCGTGAGCATCCCGGCGGCCGCCTGCACCATCGGCTCGACGATGACCGCGCAGACCCGATCTCCCTCGCGGGCCAGCACCGCCCGCAGCGCGTCGCCGGCCGCATCCGCCCGCTCCTCCGGCGAGCCGAGGCCTTCCCCGGGGGAAGGAATCTGCCGGGTTTGGAGCAGGATGGGCGAGTACGTCTGCGCGAATAGGTCGATGCCGCCGACACTCACCGCGCCCAGCGTGTCGCCGTGGTAGCCCTGAGCCACCGAGACGAAGAGCGGCCGGAACTCGCCGCGCTGCGCGGCGTACTGGAAGGACATCTTCAGCGCCGCCTCCACCGCAGAGGCGCCGTCGCCGGCGTAGAAGACCCGGGACAGCCCGGCCGGCGCGGTGTCCAGCAGCGCCTCGGCCAGCGCGATGCCGGGCTCGTGGGTCAGGCCGAGGAACGTCGCGTGATCGAGGCGGTCCAGTTGAGCCCGGATCGCTGCGTCGATGGCCGGCTCACGGTGGCCGTGCACGGTGACCCACAGCGAGGAGACGCCGTCGAGGTAGCGCCGGCCTTCGGTGTCGTACAGCCACACGCCCTGCGCCCGATCGATCACCAACGGTTCGTCGGCAGGCCACAGCGCGTGCTGGGTGAACGGATGCCAGACGGACGCGAGGTCCCGCGCGATCAGGTCGGAGGTGCGTGGCGTGGTCACGGCGCGAGATTACGCTCGCAGCTGTGCCGACAATGGCCGACCTGGTGCGCGCCCATACCGCGCTTACTGATAGCGACCTGGACTGGCTGCACCGATTGGTGGCGGACTGGCAGCTCCTAGCGGACCTGTCCTTCGCCGACCTGCTGCTGTGGGCTCCGATCCGGGGCGGCGCCGGTTTCCTCGCGGTAGCCCAGATGCGTCCGACCACCGGGCCGACCTGTCACCTCGACGACCGGGTCGGCGTCGAGGTATCGGCCACGGCTCGGCCGGCGCTGCGGATCGCCTGGGCGGAGCAGCGGATCTACCGGGAGGGGGATCCGGAGTGGCGGGACGGAACGCCGGTCCGGGAGGAGGCGATTCCGGTCCGGTACGACGGCGCCGCGATTGCCGTGGTGACCCGCGAGACCGATCTCCAGGCGGTCCGGACTCCGAGTCGGCTGGATCTGGCGTACTTGCAATGCGCCGCCGACCTGGCCGAGATGATCGCCCGGGGACGCTTTCCCTTTCCCGGCCCCTCACCGGACCACGTCGGAGCGGAGCCGCGGGTCGGGGACGGGCTGATCCGACTCGACGCGTCCGGGCGGGTGCTGTTCGCCAGTCCCAACGCGCTGTCCGCGTACCGTCGACTGGGGCATGCCGGGGACCTCACCGGCGTGCACCTGGCCACCTTGACCACGGCGCTGCTGGGGAACAGTCCGCTCAGCGGTCCGGTCAGCGCCGTGGCCGAAGGTCGGGCGGCCCGATCCGGGGAACTCGACGCCAACGGCTCCGTCGTCGCGTTGCGGGCGATACCGCTGCTGCCGGAGAGCCAGCGGATCGGAGCCATCCTGCTGGTGCATGACGTGACCGAACTGCGCCATCGGGATCGGCAGCTGCTCGGCAAGGACGCCACCATCCGGGAGATCCACCACCGGGTGAAGAACAACCTGCAGACG
>JBDUDX010000226.1:0-8392 GCA_040002735.1 Frankiaceae bacterium
GTGTAGTCCTCGGGGTTGGCGCTGGCCACGACGAGCAGGTCCAGCGGCAGCCGCAGCTGGTATCCCCGCACCTGAATGTCGCGCTCCTCCAGCACGTTGAGCAGCGCCACCTGGATGCGCTCGGCGAGGTCGGGCAGCTCATTGATGGCAAAGATGCCGCGGTTCGTGCGGGGGACAAGGCCGTAGTGCACGGTCTCCGGATCGCCCAGCGTGCGCCCCTGCGCCACCTTGATCGGGTCGACGTCGCCGATCAGGTCGCCGACGCTGGTGTCCGGCGTGGCCAGCTTCTCGCCGTACCGCTCGCTGCGGTGCTGCCACGCGACCGCCGCCAGCTCGCCCTCGTCCGCGATCAACTGGCGGCACCGGCCACAGATCGGCGCATAGGGGTGATCGTTGATCTCGCAGCCGGCCAGCACTGGGCTCCACTCGTCGAGCAGGCCGAGCAGCGTGCGGATGAGCCGGGTCTTGCCCTGGCCGCGCTCGCCGAGCAGGACGAGGTCGTGGCCGGCGAGCAGCGCGCGTTCCAGCTGTGGCAGTACGGACTCCTCGAAGCCGACGATGCCCGGGAAGCGGTCCGCCCCGGACCGCAACGCGGCCAGCAGGTTGTCCCGGATCTCGGCCTTGACGCTGCGGGCTGCGTGCCCGGCGCGGCGGAGCTCACCGAGGGTACGGATGCCGGGGGCGGGGGCGCTGCCCGGCGGCGGGGGCAGGGTGGCATTGCTCACCGCGCCACGCTATGCCCAGTCGCGACCTACTCGCTGGGACCGGCGCCCGGGATCCGCACGAATATCCAGGCGCTTTCGCGGCGGCTCAGTCCGCGCTGCCGGCGGCCTCGTCCAGACCGCGGTTGACCCGCCGTACCTTGTCCGTGACCTCGCTGGCCGTGCCGGCGAACCGCCGCTCGGCCGCGCGTAACCGGGAAGCCTCCGCGGACAATTCCTCGGCCTCGGGGCTGCGCGCGTTGCGATGCTTGAGGTTCCACATCTCCTGCCGCAGGTTTGCCGCGTCCCGTACCAGTCGCTCGCGATCCTGACGTAATGCCTCGATCTCCGAGACCTGCTCGCGCAGCAGCTGTGCCTGGGTACCGGCCATGCCGTGCATGCTCTCGGCTGCCTCCACGAGCTGGTGGATCAGGTCGACGAGCCGCGGTTCCAGCTTGGTCAGCGACTCCACCACCGGACCGAGGTCGGCGAGCAGGGCGCGGCTGCCGGCCGGCGCTGACGGCCCGGACTCGGCGGGTGGTGGATCGGGTGGCTCAGGCGGGGGCGGTGGGATTCGCTCCTGCCGCCCGAGCTCGTCAAGGTCGGCGGCGGTCACGGTGGCCCCGGGGTCCACCCACCATGCCTCGGCGCCGGAAGCACCGGCCTCCTTCCGCAGGTGGCCGAGCGCCTCCAGCGGGTGCCGGACGTCCTTAGGATTCAGCTCCAGCGCGGCGATCGTGGAGCGAAAGTCGAACTCCCCGCTACCGCCCGGATCGGTCCCCGCCCGCAGTGCGCGCAGCGCCCAGTTCAGCTGGACGTGCCGGGGTGCGGAGGAAAGCTTGGAGTACGTCGCGATCCGCGCGCTCGGAGCGGGCCGGTCCACGCCAACGGAGGGGCCGCCACCAGTGGCGAGGTCGAGCGGGGCGAGATCCGTTGCAGTCGCCACCGGGCCGTCGAGCACGATCCGCTCGTCGCGTTCCAAGCCCAGCAGCGTCGCCGCGAGGGCATCAAGCGTGGCCGGGTTGGCGTCCAGTCCCAGGTCCTCGGCGAGTACTTCCACCAGCGGCTGGCCCTTCGGCTCCCCGAGGCCGCCGTCCGCGGACCGGGTGGCCACCCAGCCCACCACGGCCGCCTCGAGCGATGTGTCGACCTGCACCCGGGCTCCCCTCGGTGGCATGTTGCCGGAGCTTCCCACCGTACGGCGTGCGCTACCCGGGCTCCCGGCCGCGGAGGAGGCGGTCCACCTAGTCGGCCAACGCCGGCGCCCCGGCGATGATCCACACCGTCGCGGCACCCGTGTAAGGGCGATCCATCGCATCGTCCCGCCCGGTCACGGGGTCCGCCGCCGCGCCCGGAAGGCGGCCACGTTGGTGCGGTTGGCGCAGGAGGTACCGCAGAACCGGCGGGAGCGGTTCTTGGAGAGGTCCACCAGCACGTCGTCGCAGCCGTCCGCCGCGCAGACCTGCAACCGGGCGAGCTCCCCCTGCCGGATGACATCGGTGAACGCCATCGCCGCCTCTACCGCCATCCGCTCGGCGAGCGGAGCGTGTGACGGCGTGGCATGGACGTGATACCCCCAGCCGTCATGCTTGACGAGTTGCGGCAGCGCGCCGGCCTCGCGCAGCAGGTCGTTCACCAGGGCCACCGCGCTGTCCTCGTCGACGTACCAGAGCCGCCGCAGCCGGGGCCGCAGCGTCCGTACGTCATCGAGCTCGGCGTGGTTGCCGCGACGTTTCCCGGTCCAGCCCCACGCTTGCAGGAAGAGGTCCAGCGCCGGCACGTCGGCGAGCTCGTCGTCGTCCTGCTCGGTATTGACCAGCGCCGCGGCGGCCGTGAGGGCGACTTCGGTGTCATGGGCAAAAAGCACCTTGACTCCTTTCATGGGAGTCGTATAGCGTCGCTGCCCGGTAAGGATCATACGCGGCGTCGCCTCTTACTCTAGGCGCCAACGAGACGGACGGAGCTTCCGTGCACCAGCGGTTCGCCGGCGGTACCGGCCTGGCCCTCGCCGTGCTGTCCGCGGCGACCTTCGGCACCTCCGGCGCGTTCGCTGCTGCCCTGCTCCATGCGGGCTGGTCGCCGGGTGCCGCGGTCACGGCCAGGATCGTGGCGGCGGCGATCGTCCTCGCGGTCCCCGGCGTCGTACAGCTGCGCGGGCAGTGGAGTGCGCTGCGCCGTGGCAGTCGCGGCGTCGTCGGGTACGGGCTGATCGCCGTCGCCGGCTGCCAGCTGTGTTACTTCAACGCCGTGGCGCACCTCTCCGTCGCCGTGGCGCTGCTGCTGGAGTACTCCGGCGCCATCCTCGTCGTCGGCTGGCTCTGGTTGCGGCACGGCCAGCGGCCGCGGCGGCGAACCGTCGCCGGTGCGGCGCTCGCGCTGTTCGGACTGGCCCTGGTACTCGACCTGGCCGGCTCCCACCGGCTCGACCCGGTGGGGGTGCTCTGGGGACTCGGGGCCGCGGTCGGGTTGGCGGTGTACTTCGTACTGTCCGCGGGCGCGGAGGAGCCGTTGCCGCCGCTGGTGATGGCCTGGGGCGGGATGACCGTCGGCGCTGTCACCCTGGCGCTGCTGGGTGCGGTCGGGGTCTTGCCGGTACGCGCGCCGTTGACCGACGTCGTGCTGCTGGACCGGCGGGTGAGTTGGCTGGTTCCGGTGCTGGGGCTCTCGCTGGTGGCGGCGGTGGTGGCCTACGTGGCCGGCATCGGCGCGGCCCGGCGGCTCGGCGCCAAGCTGGCGTCCTTCGTCGGGCTCAGCGAGGTGCTCTTCGCCGTGGTGTTCGCCTGGCTGCTGCTGGGGCAGGTCCCGTCGCCCGTGCAGTGGGTCGGGGGAGCCGTGCTGCTCGCCGGCATCGCCCTGGTCCGCATCGACGAGCTCAGCGGCCCCGAGATGTCCGTACCGGCACCTGCAGTGGAACGGGCGGTAGGGGTACCCGCAGGCTGACCGCATCGGAAGCAGTGCCGGCCGGGATACTGCACGACGTGCGCTATGACGAGCCGGTCCTCGCGGTCGACGTCGGCGGCACGAAGCTCGCCGCCGGCGTGGTGACCCCCGAGGGCGTGCTGGTGGGACATCGACGCCGACCGACGCCGGTGACGGCCGACGCGGAAGTGATCTGGGCGGCTCTCGCCGAGCTGATCGAGACGGTGCTGACCGAGTACGGCCGGCCGGTCGCGGCTGCCGGCATCGGTTGCGGCGGCCCGATGAGCTGGCCGGCCGGCGAGGTATCCCCGATCAACATGCCGGCGTGGCGCGGCTTCCCGGTCCGGACCCGGGTCGCCGACCTGCTCACCGGCGGTACCGGCCACCGGGAGATGGGACCGGTGCGGCTGCACAACGACGCGATCTGCGTGGCGGTGGGGGAGCACTGGCGGGGCGCCGGTCGGGGAGTTCCGGACGTGCTCGGCATGGTGGTCGGTACCGGCGTCGGCGGTGGCCTGGTGCTCGGTAATCGGCTGATCGACGGGGCCAGCGGCAACGCCGGCCACATCGGACATGTACTCGCCGAATCCGACGGGAGGGTGTGCGGATGCGGCGCCCTCGGTTGCCTGGAAGGGATCGCCCGGGGCCCGGCGATCGTGCAGCAGGCGCAGGAGGACGGCTGGAGGGGTGAGCCGACAGGGGTCGCGCTGGCCGCCGCTGCGACCGCCGGGAACCCGCTTGCCCTGGCGGCGTACGCCCGGGCCGGCCGGGCGCTGGGCGTTGCCATCGCCTCCGCGGTGAACCTGACTGACGTGTCCCTGGTAACGATCGGCGGCGGGGTGATCCAGACCGGCCCCTCGCTGCTCGACCCGCTGGCTCAGGCGTACGCCGACCGCGCCCGGCTGCCGTTCAGCCGCCGCCCTCGGGTCCTCCCCGCACAACTCGGCCAGGCGGCCGGCCTGGTCGGAGCCGCCGCGCTGGTACTACGTGGCGACCGGTACTGGTCCGGGGACTGACGGATCGAGCCGGGCGCCGTTACCCGACCACCACGTCGGCGACGGGCACGGAGCGCAGGCGGCGGTCGGTGGTGATCAGCGGCACCTCGAGCGTGGTCGCCAACTCCACGTACAACGCATCGGCCAATCGGAGTTGGTGGCGCCGCCCCCAGGCGCCGCGCAGCAATCCGCTCACCGGATGACGTGCGATGGGGGCGGCCTCCAGGCGGGACAGCATCACGTCCACACTCTCAGCGGCCACGGTTCCGGCGCGCTGCAACCGCCCCAGCGCGGAGAGTACCTCGGCATCCGCATGTGCCGGCGCATGCAGGACGTGACCGGAGATCCTGTGCTGCACGGCGATTCCCAGGTCCGAATGCAGCAGCAGGTCAACCATGGCTGAAGCGTCCATGACCGCCTCAGCCATGATGGGTAGGGGGCTCGTCGCGGATCGCATCCAACGCGGCCATCACGTCCGCATGGTCAACGCGGTGGGCCGACGCCGGCCCCAGCGTGGCCAGCCACGCATCCGTCGAGCGGGCTCTCAGCGACCGCTGCACCGCTTCCTGCGTGACGGCGGAGAGATTCAACCCCGCGGCCCGAGCGGCAGCGGCTAGTTCGTCCGGCAGGTAGACGTTCACGCGGCTCATACACACAGTATGCGCACAGCGTGCGGAGCTATCCGACCGGCGCCGCCAACTCGGCGCGGAAGCCGGCCAACTCCTCGGCGATCCGTTCCGGGCACTCCTCCGGCAGCAGGTGCCCGCGACCGGCAAGCGGTACCCAGTTGGCGCTGGGCAACTCCTCGGCGAGCCGGCGGCCGTACGCGATCGAGTGCACCGAATCCTCCGTGCCCCATAGCAAGAGGGTCGGCGGTGGCGCTGCTCGGAGTCGGTCCCAGGCCGCCTTGGTGGCGGCAGGGTCGACGGACTGCACGAAGCGGACCAGGCCGCGCGCCCCGTCCGGGGTGAGCAGCGGGGCCGCGTACCGCCGCTGCACCTCGGCCGGCAGTACGCCGGCGGCGCCCAACCCGCCCGCGAGCAGTCGCCGGGCCAGCGCCGGCGCCCGGGCGGCCAGCGAGGCGTACGCGGTGCCCACGCCCGGCAGGGTCAGCGGAAGTACGGCAGGTACCGGCCACACATCCGGGTGTACCGGGGTACCCAGCAGTGCCAAGCCGGCCACCCGTTCCGGCGCCTGCGCGGCGAGGTGGATCGCGACGGCGCCACCGAGGACGTGTCCGGCCACCAGCACCCGGTCCAAGCCCAAGTTGTCCAGCAGCGCGAGCAGCATCCGAGCCTGCGCCGGCAGGTCGTATCCGGCGACCCGCGGCTTCTCCGAGCGGCCCAGACCGATCAGGTCCGGCGCGACCGTCGGCACCTCGTGCTCCAGGTCGCGCATCACATCCCGCCACAGGTAGGAGGAGGTGGGCAAGCCGTGCACCAGGAGCAACGGCGGCCCTCCGGTGCGACTGCGGCCGTGCCGGACGACGTGCACCCGCCGGTCGTCGACAACGAAGTCCGTGCCGGGCAACGGGTGGGGGTCGCGCATGAGGGCGAGGGTACGACCTCGGAATGCGCTTCGGAGACGGCGGTCTGGACATGTCGGGGATCGAGGACCGCCGCGGGATGGGCGGTGGAACCGGTCTGGCGGTCGGCGGGGGCGGCCTGGGTGTCGTCGGGCTGGTGATCTGGCTGATCGTCAGCCTGGCGGTGGCGGTGGCGCCGATGGCCCGTACGGGGACGTCAACTCCGGGCTGAACCGGTTTCCCGACTCCGCGCAGGCGTCCCAGCAAGGGCCCGGGCGTGCCCACGGCAGCCCAGACCACCGAGACCCGATTCGTCGCGCGGTCGTGAAAGGCTTTCGGTACGGACGGAACTCCAGGCGGACTGCTTCGCCGGGGCTGGTCAGCCCGGAATCCTTCACCCACGGCACCGCCGAGCAGCCGGCGTCGCACCTCCTCACCGGCTACCGCGAGGGGACGGTCGACTCCTGCGACACGTTTGCATCATGAGGCTGGGAGACTGTATGTAAACCGGCCCTCGACGATGTGGGCCGCGTACGTAGGAGGTTCCTCCATGGCCGCGAACTTGGCTTCCATCCTCACCGACACTGCACAGCGCTGCCCGGACCGGCCGGCGGTCAAGCTGGGTGACTCCACGCTGACCTACGCACAACTGGACGGGGCGGTCGCTCGCTGCGCCGGCCTGCTCCGGCGCCTCGGCGTGCAGCCAGGCGATCGGGTCGGCATCATGCTGCCGAACGTTCCGTACTTCCCGATCGCCTACTACGCCATTCTGCGGGTCGGTGCGGTGGTCGTGCCGATGAACGTGCTGCTCAAGGGCCGGGAGACGTCGTTCTACCTGAGTGACTCCGGAGCCAAGGTGATCTTCGCTTGGATGGGGTTCGCGGATGCGGCGAAAGTGGGAGCCGAGGCGGCCAACGCGGAACTCGTCGTGGTTACCCCGGGCGAGTTCGAGAAGCTGCTCGGCGGTGCCGAGCCGGTCACCGAGGTGGCCGAGCGGGACGCGAATGACACCGCGGTGATTCTCTACACCAGCGGTACCACCGGCACGCCCAAGGGCGCCGAGTTGACCCACGCCAACATGCTCAGCAACGCCCAGAGCACGGCGAAGATGGTGAGCGCGACGGAGGAGGACCGCTTCCTCGGGGCGCTGCCGCTGTTCCACTCTTTCGGCCAGACCGCCTCGATGAACCTCTCGGTCTACGTCGGCGCCATGCTGAGCCTGCTGCCGAAGTTCAGCGCCAAGGAGTGCCTCGGCATCATCGCGGCCGACAAGATCACGATTTTCCTGGGCGTACCGACGATGTACGTCGCCCTGGTGCAGTACCCCGAGGCCGAGGAGTACGACGTCTCCTCGCTGCGGCTGTGCATCTCCGGCGGCGCGGCGATCCCGGTGGAGGTACTGCGTTCCTTTGAGAAGCGGTACGACGCGATCGTGCTCGAGGGATACGGGCTGTCCGAGACCAGCCCGGTGGCCTCGTTCAATCACCCGGGCCGCGAGCGCAAGCCCGGCTCGATCGGCACTCCGATCTCCGGCGTGGAGTTGAAGCTCGTCGATGACGACGGCAAGGACGTGCCCCAGGGCGAGGTCGGCGAGATCTGCATCCGCGGCGAGAACGTGATGAAGGGGTACTGGCAACGCCCCGAGGCCACCGAGTCGGTCATGAAGGACGGCTGGTTCGCCACCGGCGACATGGCCCGCACCGACGAGGAGGGTTACTACTTCATCGTCGACCGCAAGAAGGACATGATCATCCGCGCCGGTTACAACGTGTACCCGCGGGAGATCGAAGAGGTCCTGTACGAGCACCCCGCCGTCGCCGAAGCCGCCGTCATCGGCACCCCGCATCCCGAGTTCGGCGAGGAGGTGGCCGCCGTCGTCGTACTCAAGGTCGGTGCCTCGGCGACCCCGGAGGAGCTGCGGGACCACGTCAAGGCGCAGGTGGCGGCGTACAAGTACCCCCGCCGGGTCGTCCTGGCCGAGGAACTGCCCCACGGCCCGACCGGCAAGGTACTCAAGCGCGAAATCCACCTCTAGCCCCACGCCGGCGCGGCGCCGCGTACGCCGGTTTTCGTCCGCCGGTTTTTCGCGCCGATCATGCTCGATCGGACGCTTGGCGGGTGGAATGACGTACGTACGAGCATGATCGGCGCCAGAACGGGGGCGCGGAGCGGCCACGAGCCGAGCAGCGCCGGGGAGCGGTCCGGCCCGAGCGGCCGGGCCGGAGCCGCTCAGATCGGGATGGTCACCAACT
>JBDUDX010000227.1:0-7876 GCA_040002735.1 Frankiaceae bacterium
GCCCGGCTCCGTCATGTAGCGGTAACCCTGGGCGGTGACCTGGTCCGGCTGTTCACCCGGGTGAACTACGACGGGCCCGGCGGCGACGCCGAGATGTTGGGCCTGTACTTCGCCGATGCCGGCCAGCACCTCGAACACCGGCTGCTCGTCGACCACGCGGTGCCGCACTGCCGCAGCCGAGTCACCTACAAGGGCGCGCTGCAGGGCGCGGATGCGCACACGGTCTGGGTCGGCGACGTGGTCATCCGGCACGCCGCGGTCGGCACCGACACCTACGAGCTCAACCGCAACTTGGTGCTCACCGACGGCGCGCGCGCCGACTCGGTGCCGAACCTGGAGATCGAAACCGGCGAGGTGGCCGGTGCCGGGCACGCCAGCGCCACCGGCCGGTTCGACGACGAGCAGCTGTTCTACCTGCAGTCCCGCGGGATCCCGTCCGACGTGGCCCGGCGACTGGTGGTCCGAGGCTTCTTCGCCGACGTGATCGCGCAGATCGACGTACCGGAGCTGCGCGAGCGGCTCACCGCGGCGATCGACGCCGAGCTGGAGCAGGTTGGCTCATGAGTGACTACCTTCGGGCCTGCGCGGCTGCCGACGTCCCCGAGGAGGGCGCGGTCCGGGTAATGCTGGAGGGCCGCCCGGTGTGCGTCGCGCGGAGCGAGGGCGAGTACTTCGCCATGTACGACGTCTGCTCGCATGCCGAGGTGGCGTTGTCGGAGGGCGAGGTCGAAGAAGGCACCATCGAGTGCTGGCTGCACGGCTCCCGCTTCGACCTGCGGAGCGGCCGACCTACTGGGCTGCCGGCGACCAAGCCGGTACCCGTGTATCCCACCAAGATCGACGGCGACGACGTGCTCGTCCGCCTCAAGGAGTCCTGACCGCATGGCCACGCTGGAAATTACCGACCTCTGCGTCAACGTCGAGGACACCGAGATTCTCACCGGGGTCAACCTCACTGTGAAGCAGGGCGAGACTCACGCCATCATGGGGCCCAACGGCTCCGGCAAGTCGACCCTGGCGTACTCGGTCGCCGGCCATCCGAAGTACACGGTCACCAGCGGTTCGGTCACGTTGGACGGCGAGGACGTGCTGGCGATGACCGTCGACGAGCGGGCCCGGGCCGGGCTGTTCCTGGCCATGCAGTACCCGGTGGAGGTGCCCGGGGTCTCGGTGTCGAACTTCCTCCGCACGGCGGCCACCGCGGTGCGTGGTGAGGCGCCGAAGCTGCGGCTGTGGGTGAAGGAAGTCAAGCGGGCGATGGAGCAGCTGCAGATCGACCCGGTCTTCGCCGAGCGCAACGTGAACGAGGGCTTCTCCGGCGGGGAGAAGAAGCGCCACGAGATCCTGCAACTGGAACTGCTCAAGCCGAAGATCGCGATTCTGGACGAGACGGACTCCGGGCTGGACATCGACGCGCTGAAGGTGGTCTCCGAGGGGGTCAACCGGGTCCGCGACGCCGGCCAGACCGGCACCCTGCTGATCACCCACTACACCCGCATCCTGCGCTACATCCGCCCGGACCACGTGCACGTCTTCGTCGCCGGCAAGATCGTCGAAGAGGGTGGCCCGGAGCTGGCCGAATCGCTGGAAGCCGAGGGATACGACCGCTGGGTGAAGCACGCCGTCCCGGCCGCGGTACCGCCAGCAGAGCCGATCGCCGGCATCATCCCCGGGGCCGGAGGTGGCGGGGCGTGAGCCTGTTGACCGCCCCGCCTGCCCTGGACGTGGAGCGGATCCGTAAGGACTTTCCGATTCTTTCTCGCCGGGTCGGCAACGACGCGCCGCTGGTCTACCTGGACAGCGCGGCCAGCTCGCAGAAGCCGAGCGCGGTGCTGGACGCCATGCGGGACTACTACGAATTGCACAACGCCAACGTGCATCGCGGCATCCACACCCTCGGCGAGGAGGCCACCGCGCTGTACGAAGGCGCTCGCGACACCGTGGCCGCGTTCCTCGGCGCCCCGGATCGCCGCGAGGTGGTGTTCACGAAGAACGCCTCCGAGGCGATCAATCTGATCGCGTACTCCCTCGGTAACGCTGATGCGCTTCAAGGCCGGGGCCGGCTGGGCCCGGGCGACGAGATCCTGATCACCGAGATGGAGCACCACTCCAACCTCGTGCCCTGGCAGCTGCTGGCCGCCCGTACCGGTGCCACGCTGCGCTGGATTCCGCTCACCGACGACGGCCGGCTCGACCTCATCGGCCTGGACAGCCTGCTCACCGAGCGGACCCGGATCCTCGCCTTCGTGCACCAGTCGAACATCCTCGGCACGGTCAACCCGGTCGACGTCCTGGTTGCCCGGGCCCGCGAGGTCGGCGCGTTGGTGCTGCTGGATGCCAGCCAGTCGGTGCCGCATCTCGGCGCGGACGTACGCGCGCTCGGCGTCGACTTCCTGGTCTGCACCGGGCACAAGCTGTGCGGGCCGACGGGGATCGGCGTGCTCTGGGGCCGGTACGATCTGCTTGCCGAGTTGCCGCCGTTCCTCGGCGGCGGTGAGATGATCTCCGAAGTGTCGATGACCGGGTCGACGTACGCCGAACCACCGCACCGCTACGAGGCGGGTACCCCGCCGATCGCCGAAGCGGTCGGTCTGGCTGCAGCGTGTGACTACCTGAGCGAGATTGGCCTGGACACCATCGCCGCGCACGAACGGGGGCTGACGGCGTACGCGCTGGACCGGCTGCCGACCGTGCCGGGCCTGCGGATCATCGGCCCCACCACTCCCGAAGCCCGCGGCGCGGCGATCTCCTTTGCTTTCCCGGGCATCCACCCGCACGACGTCGGACAGTTGCTCGACGAGCGCGGGGTCGCGGTCCGGGTCGGGCAGCACTGCGCCCGGCCGGTGTGCCTGCGGTACGGAATTCCGGCGACCACCCGGGCGTCTTTTTACCTGTACACCACCGAGGGGGAGATCGACACCCTGGTGGACGGCCTGCGCGACGTGACGAGGTTCTTCGGCTGATGTCGACCGATTCGATGTACCAGGAGATCATCCTGGATCACTACCGGCACCCGCACCACAAGGGATTGCGGGAGCCGTACGACGCCGAGGTGCACCACCTCAACCCGACCTGTGGGGACGAGGTGACGCTGCGGGTCGCCCTCGACGGGGACACCGTCCGCGATGTGTCCTACGACAGCGAGGGCTGCTCGATCAGCCAGGCATCCACCTCGGTGATGACCGATCTGGTCGTCGGGCAGCCGATCGGTGCCGCCATGGACCGCGCCGACGCCTTCCTGGAGATGATGCAGTCCAAGGGCGCGGGAAAGCCGGATGAGGACGTCCTGGAGGACGGCGTCGCCTTTGTCGGCGTCTCTCGTTATCCGGCGCGGATCAAGTGCGCCCTGCTGAGTTGGATGGCCTGGAAAGACGCCACTGTGCAAGCCTTGTCCTCCCGAGTTGAGACCGCTTCGCCCGCCCGCAACGAGGAGATCGCGTCGTGACCGAGACCGCGTCCAAGGCCAACCTGGACGACGTGCAGGAAGCCCTGTATGACGTCGTCGACCCAGAGCTCGGCATCAACGTCGTCGACCTCGGTCTGATCTACGGGATCGCCGTCGACGACGACAACATCGCCACGATCGACATGACGCTCACGTCGGCGGCCTGCCCGCTCACCGACGTGATCGAGGACCAGACGAGCCAGGCGCTGACCGGGATCGTCAGCGACTTCCGGATCAACTGGGTATGGATGCCGCCGTGGGGACCGGACAAGATCACCGACGAGGGTCGGGAGCAGCTCCGCGCCCTGGGCTTCAACGTCTGACGAATCGATGAGATCGGCAGCTCCCCGTCGTCATGTCCCCAGCAGCTGAGCAGTCGTCCGGAGCGGTGGAGTCGCTGTGGCGGTACCCGGTCAAGTCGATGGCCGGCGAGGAGGTCGACGCCAGCGAGGTCTCCGGCCGCGGTCTGGTCGGCGACCGTGCATACGCGGTGATCGATAACGAGACCGGGAAGGTGGCGAGCGCGAAGAACCCTCGTAAGTGGCCGGAGCTGCTCTCCTTCGGCGCCGCCTTCGCCAAACCTCCTCGCCCGGGCGCGCCGCTGCCGGAGGTCTCGATCACCCTTCCGGACGGCACCGGCGTGACCAGTGGCCAACCCGATGTGGACGCCGCGCTCTCTCGGGCGCTTCACCGGCACGTACGCCTGCGGGCTGCCGAGCCGACCTCTCCGAACCCGCGGACGGCCCGGGCGGAGGAGTACTGGCCGGATCTGGAGGGGCTGGACTACCGGGATACCGTCACCGATTTCGACCTCCCGGAGGGCACGTTCTTCGACGTCGCGGTGGTGCACGTGCTGACCACCGCCACCCTGTCCCGGTTGGGTGAGCTGTATCCGCAGGGCCGGATGGCGACCCGCCGCTTCCGTCCGAACATCGTTCTGGATGTCGGCGGAGCAGCCGGTTTCGTGGAGAACGAGTGGGTCGGGCGGACCCTCCACATCGGCGCTCAGGTGCAGCTGGCGATCAACGAGCCGTGTCCCCGCTGCGTGATGATCACCCTCCCGCAGGGCGATCTGCCCAAGGACTCCGGCATCCTGCGTACCGCGGCGCAGCACAACAAGACCTTCGTCGGCGTGTACGCCTCGGTCCTGCGCGGCGGGCAGATCCGCCGCGGCGACTCGATCACCGTTCGGTAGCCCCGGGCCCCGCGCTCCTACTCGTCAGACCCGGGTCCGCCGGGCGATCGCCACGCCGGCCAGCGCCGTCGCTCCCGTTGCCAGGAACACCGCCACCAGCCCGACCGCCGGGTGTCCGCCGGCCCGCCCGGCGGCGACCACCGCACCGGCCAGGGCGATCGCGGTGGCGCTGCCCACGGCGTCGGAGATCTGCAGCGCCGCGGAGTTCTCACCCTGTTCGGATTCCGCCGACAGCGCCAGCAGAATCACCGCGATGGCCGGCATGGCCAGGCCCATTCCGGCGCCAGCCAGCATCCACGGCGGTACCGCGGCCCAGGCCGGTACGGCTGCGGGGGTCACCAGCGCGAGCCCGGCCACCCCGAGGCCGATCAGCAGAAAGCCCAGCTGCAGCAGCTGGCCGCGATGCCGGTCGCTGACCCGGCCCTGCAGCCAGGATCCCGCCGACCACCCGACGGCACCGAAGGTGAGCGGCAGGCCGGCGGTGGTCGGGCGGGCGCCGTGCTGCGTGACCAGCATGTACGGCACGAAGGCCTCGGCGGCGAAGAAGGTTCCCGCGGCCAGGCCGCGGCACGCGACCGCGGTGGGCAGCCCCCGGCGCAAGGTCAGGGTTCCGGCGGGTAGCAGCCGGCGCAACGGCACAGCGATGAGAAGGAGTCCCGCGACCGCCAGAGCCAGCCGCGGCGGGGTCAACCGAGTGGCCGCGACCTGCACCAACGCCACCGCGACGGCCAGCGACACGGCCGCTATCGCCGGGGCCCGGCGGCCGCTGGAGGGCACCGCGGGCAGCCGCCGCAGCGCGGAGCTGAGAAGCAGCAGCCCGAGGGCGATGAACGGGGGCAGGGCCAGGTACACCCAGCGCCAGCCCACGTGTTCGGTGAGCGCGCCGGCGATCGAAGGTCCGAGCAGCGCCGGAATCACCCAGGCGCCGGACATGGCGGCGAAGATCCTCGGACGAAGCTCCGGGTCGTACACCCGGGCGATGACGACGTACATCGCCACGATCACCGAGCCGGCCCCGAACCCGCTCACCGCCCGGCCGGCGATGAACACCGGCATGGTCGGGGCCAGACCGCAGGCCAGCAGCCCGGTGGCGAACGCCGCGAGGCCGGCGAGCAACACCGGCGCCGGGTCCCGGCGATCGGCACGCGCGCCGGCGTTCACCATGCCGACGATGCTGGTGACCAGGAAAGCGGTGAACCCGAAGCTGTAGAGGCTCAATCCGTGCAGCGCTCGGGCGGTGGTCGGCATCGCGGTCGCCACCGCCATCGCCTCGAAGGCGATCAGCGTGGTGGTGAGCAGCAGCCCGAGGGTGGGGAGCCGCCGGGTTCCGGAGAGCAGTCGCGGCGCCGGAGCGGAGAGCGCGGCGGTACTCACCCTTCCCGCAAGCGATTTTGGGACCCGGTTGTTCCGTGCCGGGCGTACTCCGGCGCGGATAGACTCGGTTCGTGCTGTTGCTCGACTGACGCGCTCGTTTCGTCGCCGTCCTGGTGGGATCGGCGACGGCGTAGCCCTGCCCGTGTCGAGCCTGGAAGTTCTGTTGATTACTTGTACGGATGTTGAGTTGCGGGCGGGTGCCCGCCTGCTCTTGGAGCACGCCACCTTCCGGGTCGCTCCGGGTGATCGGGTAGGGCTGGTCGGGCGCAACGGCGCTGGTAAGACCACGCTGACCCGGGTCCTCGCCGGGGAGGGCGCGCCTGCTGCCGGAACGATTACCCGATCCGGCGAGGTCGGGTACCTGCCGCAGGACCCCCGTACCGGGGACCTGGACGTGCTGGCCAGCGACCGGATCCTCTCCGCCCGCGGCTTGGACGCGCTGGTCCGGGACATGCGCTTGGCCGAGCGCCGGATGGGGGACGGCAACGCCGACGGGGACCGGGCGATCCGCCGATACGCCTCCCTGGAGGAACGATTCCAGACCCTCGGCGGGTACGCGGCCGAGGCCGAGGCCGCCCGGATCGCCTCCAGCCTCGGGCTGCCGGAGCGGGCGCTCGCCCAGCCCCTCGGCACGCTCTCCGGCGGCCAGCGCCGCCGGGTGGAGTTGGCCCGCATCCTCTACAGCGGCGCGGAGACCCTGCTGCTCGACGAGCCGACGAACCACCTCGACGCCGACTCGATCGTCTGGCTGCGGGACTTTCTCCGTACCCACAAGGGCGGCCTGGTGGTGATCAGCCACGACACCGACCTGCTCGAGGCAACGGTGAACCGGGTGATCCACCTGGACGCCACCCGCGGCGTGCTCGACGTCTACAACGTCGGCTGGAAGGCGTACGTCACCCAGCGGGAAACCGACGAGCGTCGCCGCCGGCGGGAGCGGACGAACGCGGAGAAGCAGGCCGCCGCGTTGCACTCCCAGGCCGACCGGATGAGGTACAAGGCGACCAAGGCCAAGGCGGCGCAGAACATGGACCGCCGGGCCGCCCGCCTTCTCGGCGGCTTGGAGGCTACCCGGCAGGCCGACCGGGTGGCGAAGTTTCGTTTCCCGCAGCCGGCGGCCTGTGGCCGTACCCCGCTGACCGCGGAGGGGCTGTCGAAGTCGTACGGTTCGCTGGAGGTCTTCACCGACGTGGACCTGGCCGTGGACCGCGGGAGCCGGGTGGTGATCCTCGGGCTGAACGGGGCCGGCAAGACCACCCTGCTGCGGATCCTGTCCGGCCTGGAACCGCCGGACACCGGCGAGGTCGTGCCCGGTCACGGGCTGCGGCTCGGGTACTACGCGCAGGAGCACGAGACACTGGACCGTGAGGGGTCGGTACTGGCCAACCTGCGCAGCGCCGCGCCCGACACCGGCGAGCCGGAGTTGCGCCGGGTACTCGGGGCTTTCCTGTTCTCCGGCGAGGTCGCCGAGCAGCCGGCCGGCACGCTGTCCGGCGGGGAGAAGACCCGGCTCGCGCTGGCCCGGCTCGTGGTCTCCAGCGCGAATGTGCTGCTCCTCGACGAGCCGACGAACAACCTCGACCCGGCAAGCCGGGAGCAGGTCCTCGGCGCGCTGGCTTCCTACGCGGGGGCGGTTGTCCTGGTCACCCACGACGCCGGGGCGGTGGAGGCGCTCAACCCGGAGCGGGTGATCCTGCTGCCCGACGGCGTCGAGGACCACTGGAGTCCCGATTTCGCCGACCTGGTCGCCCTCGCCTGACGGCCCCTGGCTGGCCGGGCAGCGATAGTGGCGCCGGGCGGGTGGTGGCGTCGGGCGGGTGGTGGCGCCGTGCGGGTGGTGGCGCCGGGCGGGTGGTGGCGCC
>JBDUDX010000228.1:0-3262 GCA_040002735.1 Frankiaceae bacterium
CGAAAGGTGCATAACCGCAGGTCAGATGGATGGTCACCGCATCCTTGCAGGTACCGGAGCCTTACGAAACGGACTTTTAATCCGCGGGTTCCGGGTTCGACCCCCGGGCGGCCCACCCGCTGACCTGGGCTTTTGTCACCGAAAGCCGCTTCCGTTAGTGACGCTGGCAGCCAGTTGGCAGCCAACGAACCATGTGATCAAGGCGATTCGCTGAGAGGTCATACCAACCGGACTGGCTGCGTCTAGGCGCCGGACTGGTCCACCGGCAACAGAAATCAGCTGCTGCTCCCGGTGCCGAGCAGAACGCGTAGGCCAGTCCGCTCTGGACATTTCGTGGAGTCGCATCTCCGCGCTGACCCCGGCACTCCAGGCTGCTTTCGGTCCAACGCGCCGCCGTGGTCTCCGTTGGCCCGGTCCGACTGCGGTTGGGGTGCCCGATCACGCCGGGGATCTGCCCCGATCCCCTCGTGGCGAACTCCCGCTCGTGATAAACGTAATGGCCGCGCCCCGTCCCTGAGCGGCCGGCCGGCCGTCCGCCAATGTTGCGTCGCCTTGCGGAGTTGAAGGCATCCCCCCTTGCTCCGAGGCATGCTCAGAGTCCCTCATGCCGGAGTTGCCACATCCCCGTCTCCCACCAGGGGTTCTAGGCGGGCACCAGGGTTTTACGCCACCGGCGGCGAAGGGTTAGCCGCCCCCCGGCGCCGGGGTGCAGCTGCGGCAGGTTCAGGTCTCCGCCATCGGTGAGGTTGTGGCCCTCACGGCCGTTGGCGGTTGATCCTCGTTGAAGGCCTGTCTGTGGCCCGGGGGACGCCACCGGCCGCCGACCACGGCACAGGCGGGTGGGTGTCCTGGCTGCCTGACTTACCCCCGAACCAGTGAGGAACCCGCACCCCCACACGCGCTCATCCTTTTCGCCGCGCCGGAACGGGCCAGACGTCGGAATTCGCCTCCGTCGATGAGCTGACGGCCGCCCGAATCATCGGCCGCTGTCGGGATTTGACGGGCACGTCGGCCACCGATGACTCCGTGACCCGACGTGGACGGGTTTGCTACAGCGGCGTGCCCGCGCCGACCAGCTCGGCGGTGAACACCGTTACAAGGGCTCCTCGCCGCCCCATTCCTGCAGGTTGGCGCCGGAGCTGCGCCATGGGTCGGTTCTTGCGGCGGACTTGAACGCCTCGGCGGAGTCAAAGTACAGCTCCGCCATGACGTAGTACGCTCGCTCGCCGACGAACGTGCGGGTCACCCGTGCGAGCTCGGCCCGAACGAGCCCCGGCGTGGCGCTCACGAGCGGGACGTGGGTGCCGAAGTAGTGCTCGTCGAACACGGCCGGGTCCTCCGGGGTGCGGTACAGGGCGACGTATTTAATCATCGGCGGGTCTCCTTCGCGCTTCGGCCGGCCCACCCTACGCGCCGGCGCCTCGCTGCGGATGGGCGTCTTGCGGAGTGGGCGCTACTACCGCTTCATAGGCAAGAGACGATGTCATCGCGGCGTGCCGCCGCTGCTGTTGCCGGCAGCGAGTCTCGGGCTTGCGATGCGGCCGCTGGGCGGTACCACTCACGGCCAAGGACCCCTATCCCCGCCGTGGCTTCGACTAGCGAGCGGCCTGCCGGAGGCCGTCGGACGTGGGCCCGAACGAGAAGTCCACGCTGCTGGTGAGGAACGCTGGTCCGTCGTCGTCCAGCGCGGCGATTCGGTAGGTGTTGTTCAGCAGTTGCTTCTCGAGCCGCAGCGCAATTTCTTATAGAGAGTCTCGCCATTGATCGGCTGCACAACATGGTCGATGGCTTTTGCAAATATCGGCGCCTCCCAGGTGATCTTGCCGAGGTCACAGCGGACCCCGCTGACAGGTTTGTCAGGGAGGAGAAGGGGTGCCTTTGGCACCCGGCCTAGGCCCACTTGGTGATCCTGGTTTCATGTTGAGCTGGCGATTCCTGGCCGGGTGGCCATGATCCGACGCACCGGGCGCATCACGATCAGCCGCGGGTCATCCCAGGGGTGCAGTGCCCCCGGCAGGCCCGGATAAGACACGGTGTACCCGGAGTGCCAACGGTTGCCCTGCCGAGGGCCGGATGCTCTGTGGACGCAGCTGGTGGACCCATGCACGATGTCTGCCATGTGCTCACGTTTCTACGATCGCGGTATCGCCCCGTTGCTCACTAGGCCCGCGTCACGTCGATCGACCGGTTGTGCCCATGCCCAGTGACTCCCGCGCCCCGTCGCAACCCCGCTGTGGCACTCGCGCCGGAATTCGCCTGCAGCTGGCCGGGATCAGTAGCACCTGCTTCCGAACCAGGGACTGTGTGCATCGCGTGAACGTCGATACCGTGCCCGTGGCCGGTGGTGTTGCGTATCAACGACTGGGCCGGGGGGAACCGCTGGTGTTGGTTCACGGCGCCGGCGGTTCCCCCCGGAGGCTCATCCGGGTTCTCCGTGGGTAACAGCGTGCCTGCTGACCGTCGGGTAACCCCTCCAACGGAGCTCACCGGGGGCCCGCGCCGCGTTTGTCCGCGGCAGGCAGCGCCTGCCGTGCTGCCGTCACGCACCCGGTCCGGAGGCTCGCGGTCAAGGGTGGGTCCCGATGATGGTTCGCCGTCCCAGCAAGGGTTTACGCCACGCAGGGGCGAACGATCATCGGGTGCCCTTGACCGGGAGGGGACCGGGTGTAGGCAGCTTGGCGCGGGCCGGCTAGGACAGCGCGCCGTAGGCGCTCCGCTTCGGCCCTGGTCAGATCCGGGCCAAGTCACCCACGGAGAACCCGGAAGCGCCCCCCCGGAGTTGGGATGCGGTGCTGCCGTTCCTGCAACCACATCGGGATGTGGTTGCCGTTGACTTGCCCGGCTTCGGAAACTCGCCGGCGCTGCCGGCTGCGCCGCCACACACGCCGATGGAGATGGCGGCCGCGGTTGCGCGGCTGCTGAAAGCGCTAGCTCTAGACCACCCCCATGTTGTAGGGCACAGCTATGGCGCCTGGGTGGCGTTGGAACTTGCCAAGAGTGGCCACGCCGGCGCGGTCACGGCGGTGTGCCCGGCCGGACTGTGGCCGTCCACAGCGCAACGCCGCGCGCGACTGGAGCTTCGGAAGAGCCGGGCGCTCGCGGTGGCCTGCCGACGCATCGCGCCGGTATTACTGTCGAGTCGCACCGGCCGCCGGGTTTTACTCTCCACGTCCAGCGCCCGGCCGGCTGATGTGGACCGGGGGTTGGCAATCAGAGCCGCCGCCGATCTGGCAGCAGCGCCCGGATTCCTGCCGGTATACCG
>JBDUDX010000229.1:0-5573 GCA_040002735.1 Frankiaceae bacterium
AGTCGTTTCCCAGAGCGACGCGGTCGTCTGCGCCGCGCGGATGCGGGTCGCGCCTCCGGAGCCGCATCCGTCAATCTGGCTTCCCCGGCTCAAAGAGGCTGCCAGCTGAACGGCCCGATCCCTTGGCTGAGCATCGGCCGCCTAACTCGCGGGCCGCTTAACGCCCACCCATCGGTGCCCGAACTATGAAAACGGCCAGCTGGAATCATCAGCGCGGGTGTCGCTGGTGGCGCTCGGAGGTTCGGTCGTCAACTTGCGGTTGATCGCCGAAAGATGCCGCTGCAGGGTCCTCGCCGACATGTCCAGTTCCCGGCTGATGCTGGCTCGGGTTAGGGCGGTCGTCTGATAGGCGAAGACCTGCAACTCGCGGTCGGTTAACGACGCGTTCGGCAGACCGGGCTGGGGGGTTCTGGGCATGGCGGGCTCCTCGGAGGAGGTCACCTCGGGGTTCCCGGCGTAGAGCTGTGGGGCTCGCGGGGGGCAGCGGTGGGTACGCGGCGGTCCCGACCCGGGTTGGCTGATACTCAGCACCGCTGAGCGTACTCCTGCCGCCCAGCAGCGTTATCCTGGTCGCGTCCCGCGGACAAAGCGGGCAGAGCTATCAAGCGCGTCCAACGACTGCGGCATCGACGCTCCCGGCTGAAGGCGGACGGGGACCTGTCCACCACCGACCGCCGGCGCTTCTGATGCACCGCCGGCGGGGGTGGCGCGTGTCCCAGTGGTACTGGGTGAGTGGGCTGGCCCGGTCACCGGTGGAAGGTTGGCAGATGGCAACGACCGCGAGGTGGCTGAAAGGTTAACGCGCGGGGCTTGGGTGCTACCGCGGGTGGTCGGCGCCCGGTACGGGGGCGCCTTCCGCCGGCTGCGTACGGTGGACCGTCCGCGGCGGTCAGGTGTGGGCTGGTTACGTGCACCTGAGACAAGGGGCGTGTCGGTGCTCGAGGTGGAGCGCAAGTTCGCGGTGCCACCCAGTTTCGTGGTGCCGGAGTTGGCGAGGGACGGCTGGGTTGTCGCATCTGGTGCAACAGTGGAGCTGGATGCCACTTACTACGACACCGAGGGCCTCCGGTTGGCTCGGGCGAACATCACCCTGCGACGTAGAGTCGGCGGCAAGGACGCCGGCTGGCATCTCAAACTCCCCGCCAGCGGTGGCCGCATCGAGATCCAGCGACCGCTGGGCCGCGGGGCGACGGTGGTGCCGCCGGCGCTGATCGATCTCGTCCTGGCCTACACCCGCGGGCTTGTCGCGGCGCCGGTCGCGCGGATTCGCACCACCCGAAGTTTGATCACGGTCAGCGACGATGACGGCACGCCGTTGGTCGAGGTCGCTGATGATCACGTCGTGGGCCAACGGTTGGGCGGGACCGGTGAGGCGACGCGGTGGCGCGAGATCGAGGTCGAGCTGCTGACCGCTGGCCGCGAGGAGGTCGTGGTGGCGGTGGGCAAGCGGCTGGGTAAGGCGGGTGCCGCGCCGTCCCCGAGTGCCTCCAAGCTTGCCCGCACATTGGGACAACCGGAGAAGTCCGGTGCCGGGCCGCCGGCCCCTGGTGGGCGCGAGTCAGCCGCGGCCGCGGTGACCGGTTATCTGGGTGAGCAGGTCGCTGCGCTGTTGGCGGCCGACCCGCGTGTACGGCGGGCCGAGCACGACGCGGTCCACTCGATGCGGGTCGCGTCCCGCCGGCTGCGGAGCGCGCTACGGAATTTCCGGCCGCTGCTGGACCGCGCCGCTCTCGGTGACCTGGAGCCCGAACTGAAGTGGCTGGCCGGTGTGCTCGGGGAGGTCCGCGACCGTGAAGTGCTGCGTGAACGGATGCGCCGCCAGCTCGACGCGCTGCCTGCTGAGCTGGTCCTCGGCCCGGTGCGGGCACACCTACTCGATGAGGAGCTGCGCGCCGGCGGGCTACGCGCCCAATCCGTCGCGTTGGACGCTCTGCGCAGCAGCCGTTACCTCGCCCTGCTGGACCGTCTCGACAGTTTCACGGCTGCCCCGCCTTTTACCGCCGACGCGGCATCCGCGGCGCGTACGGTCCTGCCCAGGCTAGTCCGGCGGGCCTGGAAACGGCTGGACCGTCGAGCCGCCCGCGCCGTAGCAAGTGGCAGCGAGCAGGATCTGCACGATTGTCGCAAGGCGGCCAAGCAAGCGCGGTACACCGCCGAAGCCGCCGCCCCGACCCTGGGCCGCCCGGCCAGCCGCCTCGGCAAAAAAGCCAAAAGAGTGCAGTCGGTGCTCGGGGAGTACCAAGACTCCGTCGTCGCCCGCACCCTGCTCCGCCGACTGGCCACCACCGAGTCGCAGGCCTTTACCTATGGGCTGCTCTACGCCGCCGAGCAGCAACGCGCAGCCGTAACCGCCGCGCGATTCACCCACCACTGGCGCCGGGCCGACGACGGCGGCAGCCGTCGACTGCTAGCGCACCTTTCAGGGCGCAACGGTTGACGACCCTGCCTGATGGGGCGGCCCCGTACGCTCATACTCCACCCCATACCGCCCCTCAGCCGGCGGACCGACTACGAGCGGCTGCCTGAGCACGCCGAGGCCATGGTCAAGTGGGCCATGATCGGACTGATGACCCGACGGCTCGCGCCGTCACCGGGCCGCCAGCCATGGCAGCCCGCCAAGGCCACATGATCCCCTTTCCCAACACGTTCTAAGTGGTATCGGCACTTTCTGCGCTTAGCATGCACCGCTCCCATGAACGCGAGAATAACGATTCTGCTTCCGCTCGCTGGTGGTGATGCTTGACTGGCGCGCCTCGCGATTTCCGCCCTTGTCCGACTTCCTTGGCCGTATGCTTAATGTGCTGGGCAACAGCCAGCTCGGGCCGGGACCGCCGCTTTCTCGCCGCGGACCGCGAGCAGCACCGCTCACCATCGGGAATCGAGAGTCAAGTCAACGACACGCGACCGCCATGGGCACCGGTTCTCTGAGCTGGGTGTTCGGGCGCCACCGCGAACCGGGCCGTACCCCGCGCGTACCCCCACGCGTACCGACATCAGCGTTTCGTTGCACGTCCAAGGAGCTCATCATGACGATCTCCCAGCGTGATATTCCCATAGCCGGGACCGACCGAGGTGTCGACGCCCCGCAGCCTACCGGCTCAGGGGCCGACTCGATGCCCTCGTTGATCAACTACGCCAGCGAGGCGCCGGAGGTCCTCGTTTCGGCCGGTCCGGACTCCCGGCCCAGCCGGCCCGGTACGTCCGAGCGGCCGGAGGACCTCTTGGCGCCGGCGCAGCGGCAGCCGTGGGATTACTGAGGACAAGCCCGACCCGGTCGCAACGCTAGCCCCGATGTGTGAGGTGTCTGATCTTGCACCGTCTCCGTGTCGTCCGGTTGCGGGCACCGCCGGCCGCAGTCCCTGGTCGGGGGCAGCAGCTGACGGAGTCGGGCGACCGGTGTTTAGTTTTAGTGCTGTCGGGCGGCGGTACTGAAGCGGGCGGCGCGGCGGCGGAGCCGGCGGTGTCTGCTGTTCCGCGGTTTGGGGGGTGCGGTGGTGGTGGCGGCGGTCCGGTAGAAGATCCGTTTGCCGATCTCGATGAGGGCGAGGTAGCCGAGGACCATGCCGGTAAGGGCGGCGAAGAAGCCGCCCGGGAGTGGTTGGAATCCGAGGGTGTGGGCTAGCGGGGTGGCGGGGAGTAGCGTCCCGACGGCAACCACGCCGAGGGCGGCGAGGGTCAGCGGAAGGCTGGGGTGGCTGCGGAAGAACGGGCTGCGGCGGGTACGGATCGCGAAGATGACCAGGGTTTGGGTGGCTAGAGACTCGACGAACCAGCCGGAGCGGAATTGCGCGGGCCCGGAGTGGAAAACCCACAGCATGATCGCGAAGGTGGCGAAGTCGAACACTGAGCTGAGCGGCCCGAAAAAGATCATGAAGCGGCGGATGAAGCTGATGTCCCAGTGCGAGGGGCGACGCAACTGTTCCTCATCGACGTGGTCGGTGGGGATGGCGAGTTGGCTGCTGTCGTAGAGCAGGTTGTTGAGCAGGATCTGCGATGGCAGCATTGGAAGGAACTTCAGGAACAGCGACGCGCCGGCGGCAGAGAACATGTTTCCGAAGTTGCTGGAGGTGCCCATCAGGACGTACTTGATGGTGTTGGCGAAGATCCGCCGCCCTTCGGTAACACCGTCGGCGAGGACGTTCAGGTCCTTCTCCAGCAGGATCACGTCAGCGGCGTCTTTGGCGACGTCGGTGGCTGAGCGACGGAGATGCCCACGTCGGCGGCGTGCAGCGCTAGCGCGTCGTTGACGCCGTCGCCGAGGAAGCCGACGCCGCCGCCGCTGCGCCGCTGGGCGTGGACGATTCGCGCCTTGTGCTCCGGGTTGACCCGGGCGAAGACCGTCGTAGTGGGGATCGCCGCCGCGAGCTCAGGGTCGGTGAGGGCGTCGAGTTGGGTTCCGGTGAGCGCGCCCGCGCCCAGCCCCAGGTCGCGGCAGACTCTGAGGGCGACCGCGGGATTGTCGCCGGTGACGACTTTCACCGCTATGCCGAGGTCGGCGAGGCGGCGCAGCGCTTCGGCCGCGTTCTGTTTCGGGGGGTCGAGGAACACCAGCAAGCCGGCTAGGCGCAGTCCGTGCTCGTCCGCCGCTGTGGGCTGGGCGGTGCCTGCGGCTGGCCGGGTGGCTACCGCGACGACCCGGTTGCCTGCGGCGAACTCCTTCTCCAGCGCGGCGCGGGCCGCCGCCGGCACGTCGAGGCATCGGTCCAGGATGGTCTCCGGCGCCCCTTTGGTGACCAGCGTCAACCGGGCTGCGCTGTCTTGGACGAGGACCGATACCATCCGGCGCTCGTGGTCGAACGGGAGGACCCCGAGCCGGGAGTAGCCGCCGAGCCCGGCCCGTTCATCGGCGGCGGCCGCGGATTCCCATAGCGCCTTGTCCAACGGGTTCCCACCGGCCGGCTGCCCGTCTGCTGCCGTGTTCTCGGTACACAACAGCCCCCATCGCAGCACCATGTACTCCGCACCGGCCGGCACCGCGCGTATGTAGTCGATATGGCCCTCGGTGAGGGTGCCGGTCTTGTCGGTGAACAGCACGTCCACATCGCCGAGGTCCTCGATGCACACCAGCCGTTTGACCAGCACCTTGCGGCGGCTCATCCGCCGGGATCCGGCGGCGAGGCTGGTGGACACCACCGCCGGCAGCAGCTGCGGAGTGATGCCGACCGCGATCGCGAGGGAGAACAGCAGGGCGTCGATGACCGGCTTGTGAAGGGCCACGTTGATCGCGAAGATCGAGATGGTCAACGCGCCGGCGACGTAGGCGAGCAACATAGAGAACCGGCGCAGCCCGACCTGGAACTCGGTGTTCAGCTGATGCGTACTCAACCCGGCAGCGATCTTGCCGAACTCGGTGTGGGCGCCGGTGGCAACTACCAGCCCGCGTCCGCTGCCGGCGTGCACCACGGTGCCCATCAGCGCGCACCCGGTCAGCTCCGCTAGCGGAGTCCCGGCCGGCACCGGGGCGGTGGCCTTCTCCACCGGCAGCGATTCCCCGGTCAGCACCGATTCGTCGCACTCCAAGCCGGTCACCTGCAGGAGCCGGATGTAGGCCGGCAGGATGTCGCCGAGCCGTA
>JBDUDX010000230.1:0-6877 GCA_040002735.1 Frankiaceae bacterium
GCGGCGTGCGGCGCGCCAGGTGCTGAAGACGTCGGCGCTGATCGGCCGGCTGAGGTGGTAGCCCTGCGCGGTGTCGCAGCCGAAGCTGGCGAGCGCGGTCAACGCCTCCTCGGTCTCGACGCCCTCGGCGACGATGCTCAGCCCGAGGTTGTGGCCGAGGTCGATCACGCTGCGGACGATAAGGGCATTGCTGCGGTCCCGGTTCATCGTCAGGATGAACGACCGGTCGATCTTCAGTTCGCTGACCGGGAGGGTCTTGAGGTGTGCGAGGCTGGTGTATCCGGCGCCGAAGTCATCGATGGAAATCCGGATTCCCAGGGCGGCGAGGCGTTCCAGCAGTCGCTGCGCCCGCACCGGTTCGGTCATGATGGCCGATTCAGTGACCTCCAGTTCCAGCAGCCGGCTGGGGACGCCGTGTGCGGTGAGAAGATCCGATACCTGTTCGGGAAGGTGTTCGTCGAGGAGGTCACGGGCGGAAAGGTTCACCGAGATCGTCAAGGGGTGGCCGGCGTCGAGCCAGGAGCGGGCCTGGGTGAGAGCGGCGTCCAGCACGTAGGAAGTGAGGGGGCCGATCAGGCCGGTATGTTCGGCGAGGGGGACGAAGTCGTCGGGGAAGATCAGGCCGCCGTCGGGGTGCTGCCAGCGTACGAGGGCTTCGGCGCCGGTGACCTTGCCGGTGCTGATGTTGACTTTCGGTTGGTAATGCAAGATCAGCTCGCCACGATCCAACCCCCGGCGGAGCTCGCCGAGCAGTGCCAGTTTCGCCGGCGAGTGCCCGTCGATGCTCAGGTCGTAGGCGGCCACCCCCAGGTTCTGCGTCTTCGCGACGTACATCGCGATGTCGGCGCGTTGCAGCAGGGTTGCGGTGTCGTCGCCGTGCTCCCCGGAGAGCACTACCCCCACGCTCGCCTCGACGTCCAAAGCGATGCCGTCGACGTGGAAGGGAGTCTCAAAGGCGGCCCGCAGCTTGTCGGCGACCTCGGCGGCGGCGACGCTGGATGCGTTGGGCAGCAGTACCGCGAACTCGTCGCCGCCGAGGCGGGCGACGGTGTCTACCTTGCGGAGTACGTCCGGTCAGCCTCGGGCCGACCTGGATCAGGAGCTCGTCACCGTAGTGGTGGCCGAACGTGTCGTTGATCTCCTTGAACCGGTCCAGGTCGATGAGGAGCAACCCGGCGGCGGTCCCGTCCCGTGCCGCGGCGTGCAGCGCCTGGGTGAACCGATCGGCGAGCAGGGTGCGGTTCGGGAGCCCGGTCAGCGCGTCGTGCAACGAGTCGTGCACCGCCCGGGCACGCTCGACGTCCAGCAGCCGGCGGTGACCGCGAGTGATCGAAACCAGGACGGCGACCAGCAGCAGCCCTGTGAGGAACACCAGTGGGGTGAGCCGGCCGGTCAGCCGTTCCAGGCCTTGCAGCTGCGCCAGTTCGGTCCGGGCCATGTGCTGCTTGGCCGCGGCCGACTGCGACACGGCTGACTCGATCGCAGCGAAGGACGGGTCGACCTCGGCGCCGTCGACCCGCAGCACCGTGGCTGTGTCCCCGCGGTCGGCTGCCGCGAACATCCGATTGATCGCCTGGAGATACCCGCGGTGCTCGGTGAGGACCCGGTCCACCAGAGTCCGGTCGGCGACGGTCCCGTCCCGCCGAACTTCAGCCAGCGCGGCGACGAGCGCGGCGGCTGCCGCCAGATAACGGACCCGCAGCTTCGGCCCAGGCTCGAGGCGATACTTCCGCTCCAATGACTCCTCGGCACCGACCGAGGCGGCGGCCCGGGCGAAGTCGTCGGACAGACCGATGGCCGCGACCGCCCGGCAGGCCGCGGCACTGGTCGCCTGGGACGACCAGATCGCGAACAGGCTCACCGCCAGCAGAACCAATACCAGCGCAGCACCGGCGACCCGGCTGCGCCGGGCCAACCGGCCATCCGAATCGCGTCGCTGGCCGCCCGCCACGGTCGGGCAGCGCTCGGCGGCTGGGCTGATCATGCTTGCGGCCTTCCAGGATCCGTCCGGCTGGTGTCCTACCTGCCATCGGCGCAGTCCAGCGGGTCCTGGCTAGACCAAGTGGTGCAGTGGGGCGTAACGCGCAGGCCGTCGCGGCTGTTGTCCCGTGGGCGGCATCGTGCCGGTCGGAAGCTCCGATCGTCGAGAACTGTTCCGTTTCGGTACCGGTCTGGCCGGAATTGCCCGGTAAACGGGCCCCGGGATGTCCTCCAGGGCTACCGGGCCAGCCAGATGTCGACCGTCAATGGTACATCTCCGCGCGGCCGCTGCAGGAGCAGCCGGGCGTCTTCACGGGTGCGCAACGCGGTGACCTGCACTGGCCGCAGACCCGCCGCCCGCAGCGGTGCAGGGGTCATCGCGACCACCGCCAACTGGCGGCCGGAGTGGGCCACCGCCGCGCGTACCGCGGGCAGGGTGGTCGCCAGGTGCTGCTCGCGTACCACCGCCACCGGAACCCTGCAAAGCCCGCGCAGGGTTTGCGGCAGCTCATTGCGCCCGCGCGATCCGGTGACCACCACCGCGGCGCGCGGACCGAGCCGCTGACACGACTGGCGGACAGCGGCGACCTCGCCGCGTTCGGTGGCCACGCCCAGCAGGGGCGCGCTCGCTGCCGCGAGCGGCGTATAGCCGATCGCACCGGCCAGTACCATCGCCGCAGCCGCCCGCCGCGCCGGTAACCAGTCCGGCAGCCGGCCGATCAGCCAGGCGGCGCAGATGACGAGGCCGGGCAGCACGACGGGTACCAGCCGACGATCGGCCCACGGGTGATCGGGCGTGATGCTCGGCTTCCACAGCACGATTCCCGAAGCCGCGGCGAGGACGAGGAGAAACGGCGCCGGGTCGTACTTCTCCCGACCGGGCGATGCCTGCAGCCTGCGGTATGCGAGCAGCGCCAGACCGCCGACCGCCAGGATGACCAACGGCCAACCCAGCCACCAGCTCACCCAGTGCAGGGTCCGCTCGTCATAGGTCCGGGTGGGATCGCGCGGCAGCCCTTGCCGGCGCTGCAGGACCCCGATCATGCCGCGGGCCGGGTTCGGTCGGCGGACAGTTTGCAGCAGGGGACGTACCGCGAACAGCCCGGCGGCGGTGATCACTGCGGTTGCCGCCAACGGAGGTAACCAGCCCGGCGCGCGGACCCGCCACCGCCGTCGAACAGCCAGACAGACTCCGACAAGGAGCACGGCGGCACCGGTGATCATCAGCAGTTCACCGCCGACCGAGCCGACGTACGGCCGGCTGAGTACCAGACCGCCCACTAGGCCGATGCCGACGCCGAGCACGAGGCCGGTGCCGGCGAGTGGGGCCGCGAGCACGGCGTAAGGGACCAGGAGCAGCAGGTCGGCCGGCGCGTCGATCCGGGCCACCGTGGCGAGCCCGGCGAGCAAACCGCCGGCGAAGGCCAGCCGCCGCTCGGACAGCAGCGCCAACCCGCCGAAGAGGAGCAGCAGGGCCAGCGGTTCGCTGTACGGGGAGCGCGCCGCGTGCAGCACCGGGTAGGCGAGGCCGGCGCCGAACGCGGCGAACGGCGCCGCCCGCGGGCCGACGAGCCGGGCCGTCAGCCCGGCCACCGCGAGCAGGGCGGCGGCGCCGAGCAGCGCATTGGCGTGCAGGATGCCGGTCAGGCCGCCCAGCCAACCGGCCGCCGCGAGCAGCATCGGCGTACCCGGTAGAAATTGGGGCACGACCGACCCGCCGTCGGCGAAGAAGGCGGGGGAGGCGTGGGACACGCCGGGTCCGAAAACCGGGGCGGAGGCCGGGATCGGCAGCCGGCCGGAGTGGGCCAGCCAGTGCGCGTACAGCCCGTAGGCGCCGGAGTCCCGACGCAGGACGACGTGTTCGGCGGACCAGCCCCATGCCAGTACGGCAAAACCGGCGACGACGGCCAGCGTCAGCCAGCCGGCCCAGGCCGGCCCGTCCAGCCGGGGGCAGCGGCGCAGGACATACCAAGCCGACGTGAACGCGACCGGCGCCCCGAGCAGCGTGGCGGGCAGCGGCCGGTACCCGCCGGCGAGCAGCAGCGGCAGCCCGGCCAGCAGCCACCCGGCGGCGAGCGCGGCGACCGCCAGCGGCGCGTACCCCAGCACCACCGGGGTGACGCCGGGCCCGCTGACCCAGGAAAGCCGGCGGCTCACCGGTGCAGCAACCGGAAGCCGCCGGCGGTGGCGACCAACCGGTAGCCGGTGGCCGTCAGCAAGGCGTAGCGGTCGCGGGCCTGCGACACGTCGTCGAACGGGAAGTACCGGTCGCCGACGTCGATCAGCACCCAGGGTGCCCCGCGCGGCTTCTGGTCCAGCAGCAGGACGTGGGTCCGGCGGGTCAGGTGCGGGCCGAGCCGGCTGTCGGCCTCGATCGTCACGCCATCCGGTACCCGCGCCGTGATGGCGGAGGCGGCGTGGATGGTCGGGGTGGCCGACCACCAATCGCGGTCCAGCGCAGCCCCGAAGGCGAACTCCGGTATAGCGACGAGCGAGGTTCCCAGCGCGGCGGTCCCGGCGATCACTGCGATCATCCACCGCGGACGGCGGCCGAACCCCGTCGCCCGGCGCAACAGGCGAGCCAGCCCGTCAGCCGCCCCCATCGCCAGGATCGGCATCAGCACGGCGCTGTAGTGGAAGGCGGTCAACCAGTAATGCCAGTTGCTGGAGAACAGCCGCTCCGCGAGCAGCGGAATCGCCAGCAGCCCGATCGGCGAGACCAGCGGCAGCAGCCCCCAAGGCAGGAACAGCCACCGCAAGGTGCGCTGCTTGACCTCCGGATGGGTAGCCAGTTGCAGTGTGTCCACCGGATGCCGCACGACATGCCCGAGCGCGGACGGCAGGTCCGGCCCCAGCGCGCCGTAGGACCAGTACGCGAAACCATGCCCGCCAAAGTGCGGGATCAGTACCTGGGTGGTGAGGTAAAATCCGGCGATGCCGCCGGCCGCCAGCCCGGTGCCGAGTCGGCGCCACCCCAGTACAGCCAGGTAGACGCCGAAGAACGCCACGAACGGCCCGAAGTCCTCCTTCACCGCCAGCAGCGCCAGCGCGGCCAGCGCGGCCTGTCCCGGGCGGCGGGCCTGCGCCCGCTCCAACGCCAGCGCCACCAACGGCACCGCGAAGGCCACCTCGTGGAAGTCGGTGGCCAGCGCGCTGGCGAACCCCCAGCTCAACGCGTACGCCGTCGCCACCAGGTAGGCGGTAGCCGGCCCGAGCAGCCGGCGGACGAAAACCCATACCAGTGGCACCGAGGAGGCGAACAGCACCGCCTGGGCGAGCAGCATCGCCGGCACGTCGTCCCAGATCCAGTACACCGGCGCCAGCAACGCCAGTACCGGGCTGAAGTGGTCGCCGAGGAGTACGAAGGAACTGCCCAGTTCGTTGTGCACGCCCTTCACCGGAACCACCGGCAATCGGAAATGGGCGTACGCCCGAACCGCCTGGTCGAAGATCACCGAGTCGTAGGACGAGGTGCGCAGGTGGCGGTGCTGCTGCAGGGAGAACGTCCCGTACAGTGCGGCTGCCGCCACCGTGAGCAAGCTCACCCACGGGACGTGCCGGCGGCGTGGCGGGGAACTGGGCGCCACCGGCCGCGCCGACAGCTCCGTCACCCGGCTCAGGCGATCGACACTTTGCTGTGGTCACCCAGCATCAGGCGGTGCGCCTTGGGCAAGGCGGACGACGGTACGACCTCCACCGCTTTCCCGATCAGTGAATCCTCGATCCGGGCCACCCCGCGGATGCAGGAGGACTCCAGCACGATGGAGTGCTCGATCTCGGTGGACTCGATCGTGCAGGAGTGGTAGATCGAGGTGAACGGGCCGATGTAGCTGTCGAGCACCCGGGTGTTACGGCCGATGATCGCCGGCCCTCGAATGGTGGATCCCCGGACCGTCGCGCCCTCCTCGATCACGACCCGCCCGACCAGCGTGCTGTCGGCGTCCACCTCGCCGGAGTTGGAGGGTTCCAGGGACTCCAGTACCAGCCGATTGCAGTCGAGCATGTCCTCGAGTCGGCCGGTGTCCTTCCAGTAGCCGCTGACGAAGTGCGGCCGTACCCGGCATCCGGAGTCGATCAGCCACTGAATGGCGTCGGTGATCTCCAGCTCTCCACGGGGGCTGCGCTCGATCGAGCGGACCGCCTCATGCACCCGGCTGCCGAACATGTACACGCCCACCAACGCGAGATCGCTGCGCGGGTTCGACGGCTTCTCCACCAGCCGGGCCACCGAGCCGTCGGGACCCAACTCGGCGACGCCGAACTGCTCGGGATGAGCCACCTTGGTGAGCAGGATCTGGGCGTCCGGTTGCTCGGCCCGAAACTCCTGGACGAGGTCGGTGATCCCGCCGATCAGGAAGTTGTCTCCCAGGTACATCACGAACGGCTCCTCGCCCAGGAAGTCGCGGGCGATGAGCACGCAGTGCGCCAGTCCCAGCGGGGCGGACTGCGCGATGTAGGTGACGTCGAGGCCGAGCGCGCTGCCGTCACCGACCGCTGCCTCGATTTCCCGGGCCGTGTCGCCGACGATGATGCCGACGTCGGTGATGCCGGCGTCGCGTACCGCCTCCAGGCAGTAGAACAGCACCGGCTTGTTCGCCACCGGCACCAGCTGCTTTGCCGACGTGTGGGTAATCGGCCGCAGCCGAGTCCCGGCGCCGCCGGAGAGTACGAGCGCCTTCACGGCTACCGAGGATAGTCAGGCCAGCGTCTCCCTGGCCCGGCGGCTCTCGGCGTTGAAACTCAATTCCGCCAGCGCGGCAACCTGCCACCCGCGCTCGCCGTCAGAATAGTTGTCAAACGAGTCCACATTCTCGCTGACCATAATTCTCGCTGACCAGAGGAGGCTGAGGTGACCCAGACCCCCGCGCGGGCCGCCCTGCCTCCCGAGTTGGATCCC
>JBDUDX010000231.1:0-17099 GCA_040002735.1 Frankiaceae bacterium
GGTCGGCGAAGTCCTGGTCGGCGAAGTCCTGGTCGGCGAAGTCCTGGTCGGCGAAATCGTGGTCGCCCAAGTCCTGGTCCTCGTACGGCTGGGCCTACGACGGCGTTGCGCAATGAGCTCCACCCCGCTGCGACCGCGGACGATTGGCACCGGTAAGCCGAGCCGGCTCGCCGACCGAACGGCGCGCGTGCAGCTGGTCACAGCGACCGCCCTGACGCTGACCATGCTGGGCTGTCTGGCGATCAAATGGGGGAGTCCGACCTGGTGGGCGCTGCCGCTGCTGGCCGTGGCGGTGGCCAGTACCGAACTGGCGGTGGTGCATGTCGCCTTCCGCCGGCAGCGGTGGACGTTCTCCCTCACCGAGGGTGTGATCGGGGCGGCGTTCGTCTTCGCCAGCGGCAGCTGGGCGGTTCTCGCGGTGGCAGCGGGCGTCCTGGTGGCCCAACGGATACGGCGCCAGCCGACCCTGAAGCTGCTCTTCAACGTCGCCCTGTTCGCGGCGAGCACGCTGGCCGGCGCGGCCACCGCGCAGGCGCTCGGGTCGAATGTGGCCGCCGCCACCGCCGGACTCGCGGTTTTCTGGCTGATCAACACCGGCCTGGTGGCGTTGCCGATGGCCATCATGACCGGCCACCGGCTGCGCGCGGTTTTCTGGGACAGCGTGTCGGTCTCCACCCTTCAGGAGGCCGGTACCTCCAGCATCGGCCTGCTGGCCGCCTGGTTGGCCCTCAACGCCCCGATGGGTCTGCTCGGTCTGGTGGTCCCGGTCATCCTGTTGTGGATCTCGTATGAGGAGCAGTCCGCGCGCAGTGCGGAGGCGCGGCTGTTCGCCGAACTCGCCCGCGGCCAGGAAAGCGCCGGCGCCCGCTCGATCGACATCTCCGCCGAGGTGGTCCTCACCGCGGCCGCGAGGCTCTTCGGCGGGGCGGATGTGGAGATGGTCCGGCTCGGTCTGGAAGGTCCGGTCTGCTACTCCGGGAACGAGTCCGGCGTCACCCGGCGGGCCACCGACCCGACGGCTTTCAGCGCGCCGTGGGTACTGGCCACACTTGCTGCCGGTGTGCGTACCGGCGTGGAGAACGGTCAGCCGTACTGTTCGGCGATGCTCGGCGAGCGCGACCAACCGCTGGCGGTCTTCTGCGCTCGTCGGCCGGTCGGCGGGGCGACCTTCGGCCGACGCGAAGTCGCGTTGGCGCGGTTGCTCGTGGGCCAGGGTGAATCCTGGCTGGCCGCTGCCTGGTTGAGCGTGCAGCGAGATGCTGCCGTCGGGCACGCCGCGGCGGTGGGGAAGGCGGCGAAGGCGCTTGGCGACATCGGTGCGCATACCGCCCCAGCATTGGGGCTGCTGCAGGAGTCGGCCGGCCGCCTGGTCCGCCTCGCCGGCGCGCTCGACGCCGCCGCCGACGTCCAGGAGATCGTCGGGGAGTTGCACGTCGTGGAACGGGCGGTGGCCTCGCTCCTGGGTGCGGTGGCGCTGTCTGCCGATCCCGAGTTGACGACCGCCGGAGACGCCTTCGACGAGGCCCCCGGCCCGAGCCGACCGGAGTGGACCACGACCGGCGTACTCCCCACCCGCTCGGCGCCGATCGCGGTGGGCTCGACCCCGCTGGCGCACCAGACATGAATCGGTGACCCGAACATCCCGGCTTCGCGGCCGGGTGCCGCTGGCGTGGTGGACCGCCGGCTGGGTGCTGGGTGCCGGCGTGGGCGGGCTTGCGCTGGCGAGCCTCGGGATGCGGATCAGCGGTGCATCGCCTTTCACCGGTGCCATGATCGTCGTCGGCATCCTGGTGGCCGGTGCCGGTTCCCTGGCGGCCGGGATGAGCGCCCGCCGGACCGGTAAGGCGTTGGGTGCGCTGCACCGGGATGCACTGCGCCGGCTCTCCGAGCCCGAACCGACGGCCCGCCCGGCGATCCTGCCGGTACGTGAACTTCGCGAACTGCACGAGACCCTCGACGCGCTGGCCAGCCGGGTTCGGGTGGCCGATGAGATCGCCGAACGGCGGCGAAGGACCGCTGCCACCGCAAGTGCCGGCATGTACGAGCTGCTTTCCGGCCTGGTGGCGGCTGAGGAAGGCGCCCGCGGTCAGTTGGCGGCCGAGTTGCACGACACCGTCGCGCAGACGCTGATGACCGCCCGCTCGATGCTGGCCATGGATCAGCAGGAGCCGGATGAGGTCCGCCGGGCGGCCGAACTGATCTGCGAAGCCGAGGAACAGGTCCGCGGCGTGATGGCCCGGACCCGTCCGCCAGCGTTGCGGGAGGGTGATCTGGCCCTCGCGGTGAGTGACCTCTGCGACGACATGAACCTGCGGTACGCGCTGGAAGTCGAACTCGACTGGCCGACCGAGCCGCGGCCCCTGCCGCTGGCCACCGCGGTAACGGTGTACCGGTTCCTGCAGGAAGCCCTGCTCAACGTGGTCAAGCACGCCGACGTCTTCACTGCGCGCGCGGCCCTGCGCCTCGACGGCCGCTACCTGATCGCCACCGTCACCGACCGTGGCCCGGGTTTCGACCCCGACGAGGTGGCGCCGGTACGCGGCCGGCACGTCGGGCTCGGGCTGCTGCGCGAGCGCTCCCGGCTCGCCGGCGGTTCGCTGCAGGTCACGTCCTGGCCGGGTGACGGCACTACCTTGGAGTTGCGGCTGCCGCTCGCGGCGAGCCCCGGTTCGTCGTTGCTGTCCCTCTCGACTGGCTGAGTCCCATCGACCGGCTGATTCCTGGGCCGGGATTCCCCTGGAAGGATCTTCACATCCCCGGTGGGGCGAGCCCCGGCCGTGGGTGCAGCCACCCCGCGCCGCCGTGCCCGGGCTACGCACGTCCGATCAGCGGCATGCGCTGCGGTCCGCTCTGGTCGTTCGGCACACCGAGCAGCGCCCGGGTCACGGACTGGGTGCTGTCCAGCAGGTCATCGAGCGCCCGGATCAGGTGCTCCCCGGTCACCGATTCCAGCTCACCGCCACGCTCCGGCAGGGCTTCCAGTACGGCCCGCCGCAGCAGTTCCTTGACGAAGGAAGCGGTGACGCCTTCGCTGCGGATGACGACAGATTCCCGCTCTTCGGCGGAGGCAGACAGCGGGACGTGGCGGCTGTACACCTCGAGTAGCCGGCGCCGCGCCCCCGCGTCCGGCAGCCCGATCTCCACCGCGACGTCCACCCGACCGGGCCGGGCAGCGAGCGCCGGCTCCAGCAGATCGGCGCGGTTGGTGGTCAGCAGAAAGAGCAGGTCGGCGTCGGCCGCCGCTCCGTCCGTGGCGTCGAGCAGCTCGAACAGAATGGGACTGGAGCTGGGCCCGAAACCGCGGTCCTCGGCGACCAGGTCGACGTCCTCCAACACGATCACCGCGGGCTGGAGGTCCCGGGCGAGCTGGGTCACCATGCCGATCATCTGCAGCGACTGGCCGGAGAGCATCAGCACGGTGGCGCCGTCGAGGTGCTGTACGACGTACCGGGTGGTGTGTGTCTTGCCGGTGCCCGGTGGGCCGTAGAGCAACAGCCCCCGTTTGAGGTGCTGGCCCGCGCTGCGCAACGCGTCGCGGTGGGCGGCCATGTCGAGGGTGTGCCGCTCGATCCGGCGAAGTACCGGCTCGGGCAGTACGACGTCCACCCGGGCGGTGGCGGGCAGCACCGGGAAGGCGATCGTCGGACCGGCCGGCCCGGGGATCAGTTCCAGCGTCTGGCCGCGGTAAACGTTGAGAGCGCTCTGCAAGTCGGCGAGCTCGCGGAGTACGTCTTGGGCGGCGTCGGTGGACAGCCCGGCGATCTCCAGGCTGAGGATCGGCTCCTCGTGCCGATCGGGACCGCGCACCAGCAGTACGTAGGTCCCCCTGGGGTCGGCCACCAGCAGAAGTGCCCGGCGCAGGCACGCCACGTTCCGGTCCGGGCCGGCCGGCAGGTCGACCAGGTCGGGGGCTGACAGGCGTACCGGGGGCAACGCGTCCCCGTGCACCAGCTGCTGCAAGGTCAACCCGCCGTAGTGCGGGGGCAGGGCAAGCCCCTGGGTGGTGACCTCACGCCCGGGCTGAGCCGACCACGTGTCCAACGCCACCTGAACGTTCACCTGCTCGAACGGCGGCAGTTCCCGGCTGACCACCGATTGCGCCAAGCCGTCCGCCCCCAGGTGACTGCGGACCAGCCTCACCACCTCGTTGCTGTGGCTGTCGCCGGTGTCGGTCTCCCGGATCCAGCGGAGGAATCCGCGGAATGACCGGGCGAAGTCCCGAACCTCGTCCGCTCGAACCTCGTCCGCTGGAGCAGTCATGGCGCCACCTTGGACGCAGCCGGGGCTGGGCGGCAAGCCGAATACCGTCTCAGACCCGCCGCCGGCGCCGGGTCGGCAGGGACAGCACGCCCGGCATCTCCGGCGGAAGTCCGGCGGCGGTACACATCAGGTCGCTCCAGGCGGCGAGATGCGGGGCGAGGTCAAGGGCGCCGTTGACCGGTACCGGGGACCAGGAGGCGCGTACCTCGAACTCGCCGGCGTCCTGGCCACCCGCCAGAGTGCCGAAACGCTCGGACGCGGCTCGGGTGACCGTTCCGCCGGCCGCCACGTACGCCGCCTGGCGTCCTTCCAGCGCCTCCACCAGCCAGCTCCAGCCCACCGCCGGCAGCAGTGGGTCACCGGCGATCTCGATCTCCATGCCGGCCCGGACGTAGGCCACACACCGGGTACGGCCGGCCCAGGCGTCCTGCCCGGCGGGGTCGTGCAGCACCACCAGCCGGCCGGTGGCCAACTCGTCATCGCCGACCCGCAGGTCGCCCAGAATCGCCACCGCGTGCGGCGCCAGCCGCTGCGGCGCCGGCGTCTCACTGATGGACACCTCAGCGCGTACCCGAGCCGTACGCAGGGTCGCGAGGGCATATTGGAACTCCGCGGGGAGCTCCGCTGCCTCGCGGCTGGCGGCCATGCGGCGAGCGTACGGCCGATGAGCAGCCGCAGCCGGCCTCCGCGCTGCGTGTCGCCCATACGCTTGGGCGGTGACAGCCCTCCTCGCACTGGCATCCAGCCTGCTGTGGGGTACGGCCGACTTCCTGGGCGGGACGGCCACTCGGCGGCTTCCGGCGTACGCGGTGATCGGCGGCTCCCAGGCGTTGGCCGTGCTGATGCTGCTGCCGGTGGCCGTGCCTACCGGCAGCCTTGGGGCGTCCCTCGGGTACCTGCCGTGGGCGCTGGCCTCGGGAATTGTGGGCTTGATCGCGCTCGCCGCCTTCTACTCCGCGCTGGCCACCGGAACCATGGGCGTGGTGGCACCGATCGCGGCGACCAGCGTGGTGGTACCGGTTGCGGTGGGCGTCGCCTCCGGTGACACGCCGAGCATCGCCCAACTCGCGGGCATCGTGGCTGCGGTGGGCGGCGTGGTGTTGGCGAGCGGGCCGGCGCGCGGGAGCCGGCGCGAGCGGGCCGCGATGCGTCCGCTGCTGCTTGCCGTGGTCGCTGCCGCCGGTTTCGGCGCGGTCACGGTCTTCCTGGCGATGGGCGCGAAGTCCAGCGTGGTGATGACCTTGGTGACTATGCGGGTCGAGACCGTCGCAATCCTCCTCTGCCTCGCCTTGCTCACCCGGCGGACCGGCGGTATCTCTCGCGGAGACCTGCCGCTGCTCGCCGCCATCGGTTTCGGTGACGTGACGGCGAACGCCACCTACTCCCTCGCCACGCTCGCCGGGGACCTGAGCATCGTGGCCGTACTCGGTTCGCTCTATCCGGCGGTCACGGTGCTGTTGGCTCGGGAGATCCATGGCGAAAGATTCCGCCGGATCCAGGGTTTCGGCGTGAGCGTGGCGTTGGCCGGGGTGGTCCTCATCGCGGCCGGTGGCGGCACCGGTTGATTCCTCAAGCGGCGTTGCTCTGTACCACGACGGGGTCCGGGAGCACGTCGCCGACCAAGACGGCGAAGCCGCATTCGACGCAGATCCACTCCGGGCAGTCCCCGCCGTGGTCGTCGGCGCAGGGCGGCCGCTCGAAGGCGCACTCGTCTCGGCAGCCCGAGCAGTACCTCGTTGTCAACATGAGATCACGTTGACACGGGGGTGCGACAGAATCGAGCAACTCGGGCCGCGTGTCGGCCGTGAAAGGCTGGCGGTATGCCGGATTTGAGTGCCAGCCTGTTCTTGCGCGTCTGCCGGCGGGAGCCGGTGCCGCATCCGCCGGTGTGGTTTATGCGCCAGGCTGGCCGCGCTTTGCCGGAGTACCGGGCCCTGCGCGTCGGGGTCAGCATGCTCGACGCCTGCTCGCGACCCGACCTCATCACTGAGATCACCCTGCAGCCGGTCCGCCGGTACGGTGTGGACGCCGCGATCCTGTTCAGCGACATCGTTGTTCCGCTGCGGGCGGTCGGCGTGGACCTCGACATCGTCCCCGGAGTGGGACCGGTGATCGCCGAGCCGATCCGGCGGGCGGCGGATGTGGCGGGGCTGCGGGTGCTCACACAGGACGATGTGCCGTTCGTCAGTGAGGCCGTGCGGACCCTCGTCGCCGAGTTGAACGGCACCCCGCTGATCGGCTTCGCCGGCGCTCCGTTCACCCTGGCCAGCTATCTGGTCGAGGGCGGCCCGAGTCGCAACCACGAGCGGACCAAGGCGTTGATGTACGGCGACCCCACCACCTGGCACGCGCTGTGCGCGGCACTGGCCGAGATCGCGCTGGCGTACCTGCGGGTACAGATCGACTCCGGAGCGAGCGCCATCCAGCTGTTCGACTCCTGGGCCGGGGCGCTCTCGGCCGAGGATTACCGCCGCTACGTGATGCCGCACAGCGCTGCGGTCCTCGCCGGCGTGCGGGCCCACGCTGCCCGAGTGCCACGGATTCACTTCGGCGTCGGTACCGGAGAGCTGCTCGGTTTGATGGCCACCGCCGGCGCGGACGTGGTGGGCGTCGACTGGCGGATACCGCTGGACGAGGCGGTGTCCCGGGTCGGTCCTGGCCACGCGTTGCAGGGGAACCTCGACCCGGCCGTGTGCTTCGCGCCGTGGCCGGCGGTGGCGGAGCGGGTTCGAGACACCGTCCGCCGGGGCCGGGCGGCCGAAGGTCACATCTTCAACCTCGGCCACGGCGTCCTGCCGGACACCGATCCGGGCGTGCTGGCGCGGATCGTGGAGTTGGTGCACTCCGGCGACCTGGGCTGATCCGATGGGTTCGTGTGCACGTCGTGGCACGCTCGACCGGTGACCACCGTGGGAGAACCCCCCGCTGAAGAGCAGCCCCTCATCCGGCACGTGGTTGTTGTCGGCGGCGGAATCGCCGGGCTTGCCGCGGCCCTGACACTCCGCCGCCAGGGGCCGCCCGGGTTGCGGATCACGGTGCTGGAGGCTTGGCCACGGCTCGGCGGCAAGCTGCGGACCACGCCGTTGGAAGGGCTCAGCCTGGAGGAAGGCGCCGAGGCGTTCCTGGTACGCCGCCCGGAGGCGCTGCGACTCGCCGAGTCCGTCGGTCTCGGCGGTGAGCTGGTCGGCCCGGCGACGCTGGCCGCGTCGGTATGGATTCGCGGCCGGCTCCGCCCGTTGCCGCCGCGGACCGTTCTCGGTGTCCCCACCCAACTGCGCACCCTCGCCGGGGTGATCTCGCGCGCGGGCATGGCGCGGGCGGCGTTGGACCGACTGCTGCCGCGGACCGAGCCCGGGGATGACGTCGCGGTCGGCCGCTACGTCGCGGCCCGCCTCGGCGGGGAAATCGTCGACCGGCTGGTCGACCCGTTGCTGGGTGGTGTGTACGCCGGCCGGGCCGAGGAACTGTCGATGGCGGTGACCGTGCCGGACCTGATGCGGACCGTACGCGGGGAACGGTCGCTGATCTCCGCAGCCCGAAAGGGTCTCCGGCCGCCGAGCGCCGGACCGGTGTTCCAGACGTTGCCCGGTGGGTTGAGCCGGTTGGTGGAGGCTGTCGCGGCCGCCGCCCGGGCCGAGATCCGCACGTCGGTGACGGTGCGCGAACTGTGTCGTACGGAGACCGGTTGGCGGCTGGTCCTCGGCTCAGCTCGGGAGCCGGAGTTGCTGGCTGCGGACGCCGTGGTGCTTGCGGTTCCGGCCGCGCCCGCCGCCCGACTGCTGGTCGATGCGGTGCCGAACGCCGCTGCCGAGTTGGCGGCGCTGGAGTACGCCAGCGTGGCCACCATCACACTCCTGTACCGAGAGCCGGTACCGACGGCGGGCAGCGGCCTCCTCGTTCCGGCGGTCGAGGGCAGGTCGGTCAAGGCCGCGACGTTCAGCAGCGCCAAGTGGCCGCACCTGGCACCGGCGCCGGGGAACCCGACCGTGGTGCGGGCGTCGGTGGGTCGGCACGGCGATGCGGCCGATCTGCAACGCGACGACGCCGAACTGGTTAGTGCCGCGGCGGCGGACCTGACCGCGATGACCGGGTTGCGCGAGCCGATCGCCGGCCGGGTCACCCGCTGGGGCGGCGCCTTGCCGCAGTACCCGGTGGGTCACCTCGACCGGGTGGCGCGCGTTCGGGCCGCGGTCGGACTTCAGCCGGGACTCGCGGTCTGCGGCGCGGCGTACGACGGGGTCGGCATCCCCGCCTGCATCGCCTCGGGGGAGCGCGCCGGAGGAGAGTTGGCACATCGCCTGCAGCTCGGCTGAAAAGCACGCGCAAGGAGGCAGGCCCCGGATCCGCCTTGGCGTCGAGCGCGGCGAGCGCTGCGAGCACCGTTGCCGTCGTGACGCCGCGGAGTCCCAGGGCGTCCGTGACCGGGCTGGCGATCAGGCCGAGCAGCAGATGTTCCTCCCGCAACTCGCGGTCGCCTCGAGCGGCGGCCTGGCGCAGCCCGGCCTGCGAAGCCAGCGCGCTGCCGGCCGACATCTTCAGCCGGGACCGCCGCCCGCCGCGCCGCTGGGCCTCGCCTACGTCGGCCATCGCGCGTCCGTCGCCGTTCACTCCCAGCTGCTCCAGTAGCCGCCTCACTCCGGGCGCGTTGAGCAGGGCCGCGAGGAGATGCTCCTCGCCGAACTCGGCCACGTCCGCGTCGAGGGCACGCCCTCGCGCCGCGACCACGACCGCTCGCGCCGATGAGGTGAATCTGGTGAACATCTCAGCCTCCCGAATGCTTCTTGTGGACGGCCTGACGGCTCACGCCGAGCTCGGCCGCGATCTCTGCGTAGGACCAGCCGGCTGCCCGGGCGTTGCGTACCTGCGCGCGTTCCAACTGCTCCACCAAGCGGCGCAGCGCCGCTACTGCGCGCAACCCGACCCGTGGATCCCGGTCCCCGGAAGCAGCCGCAAGGGCCGTTGCCTCAGTCACGATGTCAACCTAGGTTGTCATGGGCCACATGTCAACTTGGGATGACAGGAAGGGCAACGGTTTCGCCAACGGCCAAGAGCAGGCGGCTCGTGGGCCTTCGGGGACCCGGGTCAGCCGCCTCCCGAGGAACCGGGGTTGGGGGTGGCAGTGAACTGTCCTTGCCAGGTGGCCTTCGCGCCCGAGTCGCCGATCAGGTACACGTCAATACCGGCGGCGCCGGCGGCAAGGACGGACAGCGCCGCGATGGTCAACCCGACGGCGGCCGAGGCGGGCGCGAGGAACGTCCTGCGCACCGGCGCCGTCGACACTGCGGCAGCGGAGCGCGACTCCCGCTCCCGCCACCACACGACCAGTGCCAGCACGGCAATCGGAAGCGCCACGACTACTGCGGTATCACCCCGCTCGGCGTGCCGGCGTACCAGGTCCGTCGCTCGAACACGGGTTTGCAGCCATTCGCCGGCGTTCGTGGTGACCGGAACCAGCCCGAGTACGAACACTGACAGCAGCGCGTTCAGGCCGGCGAGTCGGCGGCGGGCGGCGGGCAGGTACGCACAGGCCACCAGCAGTACCCCGGCCAAGGGGAGCAGCACGACGATGGCGTGGACGAGCAGGATGTGCGCCGGCAGGCCGTTCAGCGTGGTCATGGAGGTCCTTGCTGGAGGTGGGTCTGCGACCGACACCCGCCCTGGGCGCGGTAGCGGAACGCTGAAAGTTCGGCTTCGGTACGACGCTAGCAACGCCGGGCGGCCACCGCAGTGCGTTGACCTGGGCCGCCACGCTCCGGGCTACGAGGTAGCGCGGCGCACCGCTTCCGCCGGCCCGGCTGGTCTAACTCCGCTTCTCCTGGGTCGTCGGGCCCTCCGCCCGCGGCAACCGAGTCGCACGCCCGGGCGGTGGGAGCTCAGGCAGAGCGGGGCACGGCCGAGGCGCAAGTCATGCGCGCTGAGCGTCCGAGGTTCTGGCTGCGCGCGATCTGGCGGCCTTCCACCCGTGTCTTCTTCGTCCGCGGCATTCTCACGACGGCCTGGGGGGATACCCGGCGACGCGCCGGTCACGCGATGACGTGTACCCCTTGGTCGCGGGCTCAGTTGGTACGCAGCGCCACCACGCCGGTTGCCGTCGGTACGAACACTCGTGAGCGGGACAGTGCGGGCGACGCGAAGTGCTCCACCGAGCCGACGTCGTAGGACGCCCTTACCGCCCCTGTTGCCGGATTGAGCGCAAGGACGGTGCCGGAATCCCGGTTCACCGACCACACGGCCCCGCCACCGACCACCGGCGGCCCGTTCGACGTGGCCGGTCCGCGCCAGCCCGGCACCAGCGACGACCCGCGGACCGTGACCTGGCGGACCCCCTCCAGGCAGGGCAAGTACGCCGTGGCTCCGACCACGGCCGCCGCCCCGAAGCCGCGGCAACCGAGATCCACCGCGGCCAGCTGGCCGCCGATCCCGCCGAGCTGGCCGGCATCCAGTAGGTACCCGATGCCGCTCTTGCCGGCCACCAGCACCCGGTTGCCCACGAGCGCCGCCCCCATCGACCCCAGGTCGGCATCGACCCGGTTGTCCCGCGCCCACTGTCGCGGGGCAAAGACATCCCGTCGGACCAGACTCGCCGAGAGTCGGGTGATCGAGTCGCTGCCGTCGTAGACGCCTTCGATCGCCGCTCCGTTGCCGATGCTGACGTAGAGCGATCCGGCCCGGATCGTGGGCCCGCCGGGCGTCCAGATACCTCCCATCCGCGTCGTCGGCACCGCCCAGCCCAGCCGACCGGTGCCGTCGGTCCGCAGGCTGGCTACGCCGCCGATGTACTGCCCGCAGTCGCCGGCCAGGCCGCCGTACGCCACGTACACCCGATTGCCGAGCAAAGCCAGCGCCGCCCGTTGCTGGGCGTCGCCCGGGTTTCCGCCCGGCGGTCCCAGCGGCACCTGGACGTCGACGTGCCCGCTGGCCAGGCTGACGCCCACCAGCACGTGTCGCGGGCCGGATACCTCGGCGACCGCGAAGATCCGCCCGGTAGCCGGGTCGTAGACCGGGGTACCGGTGATCCCGAGCGGGTCGATGTTGCCGCAGGGCAGCGTGGACAGCCTTACCGGCGCGGCGACGCGCGTCCGCCACCGCTGCCGACCGGTGGCCGCGTCCAGGGCGTACAGCGTGTTGTTCTCGGTGGCCACCAGCACGCTGCCGCCGATCACCAGCGGCTGGGCGTACACCGGGCCGTCCAGGGTGGCGCCCCACGCCCGGGTCAGCCGGCGCAGCGGTGTCGCCGAGGGCGCGTACCCCGAACGCGCGGCGTCGTGGCCGTACGTCGGCCAGTCCGCCGCGGTGAGCGCGCGCGGTGAGCTACCCGCGGATGAGGACGGCGGCGGCGTCGCCGGGTCGCCGGAGCTGACGCTCGAAGAATCGTTCGAGCAGGCCGCCGCCCCGAACAGCGCAGCGACCGCGGCCAGTCGGGCGGCGGAGCAGAGCCAGGAGGCCGTCACAATGGCAGCATGCCTCAGAATTCTGCCGCCACGCCGTCGCAGCCGGAAACCCTCTACACGATGTACGCCGTCTTCGCCGGGCCGCTCCAGGGCTCCGCCGAGGAGGTGCAGGACGTCCTGGACAGCGCGGCCGCGAAGGGCGTCACCACCCGCGGCAGCTACGACGTGTCCGGGTACCGGGCGGACTCCGACCTGCTGTTCTGGTGGATCTCCACCTCGGCGGATGACCTGCAGGACACCTACCGCCGGTTCCGCGAGACCGAGGCCGCCGCCGAGTTGGAGCCGGTCTGGTCGGTGGTCGGCGTGCACCGACCGGCCGAGTTCAACCCGGATCACCAGCCGGCGTTCGTCTCCGGCCGGGAGCCGCAGCGGTACCTGTGCGTGTACCCGTTCGTCCGCTCGCTGGAGTGGTACCTGCTGCCCGGCCGGGAGCGCGGCGAAATGCTCCGCGAGCACGGCGAGCTCGCCGCCGGGTTCACCGATGTCGGCGCCAACACGGTGGCCTGCTTCGGGCTGAACGACTACGAGTGGCTCCTCGCCTTCGAGGCCGCCGAGCCGCACCGGATCGTCGACCTGATGCGGGCGCTGCGGGCCGCGGAAGCCCGCCGGCACACCCGCGAGGAGCTGCCGTTCTTCTTCGGCGCCCGCAAGCCGGTCGCCGAATTGGTGGTCCCCGGCTGAGCTACTGGCCGGCCGCCGGGTCGAAGTCCAGCGCCGCGGAGTTCATGCAGTACCGCAGTCCGGTGGTCTCCCGCGGCCCGTCGTCGAAGACGTGCCCGAGGTGCCCGCCGCACCGCGCGCAGGTGACTTCGGTGCGCTGGGAAAACATCGACCGGTCTTCCTTCAGCGTGACGACGTCCGGGGACATCGCCTCCCAGAAGCTCGGCCAGCCGCTGCCGGAGTGGTACTTGGTGTCGGAGGTGAACAGCGGCGTCTTGCACCCGGCGCAGCGGTAGACACCCGGCTCCTCCAGGTCGGTGTACGCGCCGGTGAACGCCCGCTCGGTGCCCGCCTTGCGCAGCACGTCGTACTGCTCCGGGGTCAGCTCGGCCCGCCACTGCTCGTCGCTCTTCTTCAAAGGCTCCATCGCTCCAGTGTGCGTCAGCCGGCGACCCGGCCCGCTACCGTCGCGGTCATGGCATCGCCGTTCGTCGAGATCGAGGCCGGCCCGCAGGTGGTGAAGGTGACCAACCCGGAGAAGGTCTTCTTTGCTGCGCGCGAGGAGACCAAGCTCGACCTGGTCCAGTACTATCTCTCGGTGGCCGACGGGATGGTGCGCGGGCTGTACAACCGGCCCACCCAGCTGAAGCGGCATCCGGACGGCGCGGAGGGGGAGGCGATCTACCAGAAGCGGGTACCGGTCCACCGCCCGCCGTGGATCGAGACCGCCCGGGTGACCTTCCCCTCCGGCCGGCACGCCGACGAGCTCTGCCCGCAGGACATCGCCCACGTCGCCTGGGCGGCGAACCTCGGCACGATCGACTTTCACCCCTGGCCGTCGCGGCGGACGGATACCGAACTCCCCGACGAGCTGCGGATCGACCTGGACCCGCAGCCCGGTACCAACTACGCCGACGCCCGCCGGGTGGCCGGCACGGTCGCCGAGATGCTGCACGAGCTCGGGTACACCGGCTGGCCGAAGACCTCCGGCAACCGCGGGCTGCACATCTACGTGCGGATCGAGCCGCGCTGGGGTTTTACCACGGTACGGCGCTGCGCTCTGGCTTTCGCCCGCGAGCTGGAACGCCGCCGGCCGGGGGACACCACCACCGCCTGGTGGAAGGAGGAGCGCGGGGAGAAGGTGTTCATCGACTACAACCAGAACGCCCGGGACCGGACCATCGCCTCGGCGTACTCGGTCCGCGCGCGCCCCGACGCCACCGTGTCCGCGCCGCTGCGCTGGGCGGAAGTGCCGGACGCGGACACCGAGGACTTCACGATGGCCACCATGCCGGCCCGGTACGCCCGACTCGGTGACCTGCACGCCCGCATCGACGATTCGGCGTCCGTGCTGGACCCGCTGCTGGAGTGGGCGGAACGCGACGAACGGGACCGAGGCCTCGGCGAGGCCCCGTACCCGCCGAATTTTCCGAAGATGGCTGGGGAACCCAAGCGGGTCCAGCCGAGCCGCGCGAGGCCGGATCTGCCCACCGAAGGCTGAACGCTTAGGGTCGGGATCATGTCCGACCGCGTCTACCCGCCGATCATCCTGCTCGCCAAGACCTGCTTCCGGGTATTCGGGTTGCGCTTCGTCATGGCCGGCACCGAGAACGTACCGCGTACCGGCGGCGCAGTGCTGGCCAGCAATCACGTCAGCTACCTGGATTTCATCTTCGCCGGTCTTGCGGCGCAGGACTCCGGCCGGCTGGTGCGTTTCATGGCCAAGGACGCCACCTTCCACCACCCCGTCTCTGGCCCGCTGATGCGCGGGATGAAGCACATTCCGGTGGACCGGGCGGCCGGCTCCGCCTCCTATCGGGCCGGGTTGGAGGCGCTGCGCCGCGGCGAGGTAATCGGGCTGTTCCCCGAGGCAACCATCAGTCGGTCCTTCCTGCTCAAGGACTTCAAGACGGGAGCCGTCCGGTTGGCGATGCGCGCCGAGGTCCCGTTGGTGCCGATGGTGACCTGGGGGGGTCAGCGCATGTTCACCAAGGACCACCCGCGGGATTTCACCCGGGGCCGGACGATTTCGATCAAAGTGGGGGAGCCTTTACACCCTGCGCGGAGCGACAACGCCGAGCAGGTGACCGCTCAGCTGCGGGAACGAATGGCCGGCCTGTTCGATGACGTCCAGCGTAGCTATCCCGATTCCCCCGACGGCCCCGACGACCGCTGGTGGCTGCCCCAGCTCCTGGGCGGCACGGCGCCGACGCCCGAAGAGGCCGCCGCCCGGGACGCTGCCGAGTTGGCCGCCCGCCGAGGAGAGCTGAGCTAACCCCCGCTGCGTTGCTCACCAGCGACAGTCGGCTGTCCCGCGCTCCGGGGTTGGCGCTGCCAAGTCGAGGTTCTGCGGGATTAGTCGGGAATTGCACGCCAGGAACCACTCCGGCATGTGCGCACCTGAGCCAGCCGGGTGGTCCTACAGTCGCCCGTCGTCAGTGCCGACTTCATACCCGTCCGGACCAACTTGGACAGGGAGCCGAGGGGCGGATGCAGGCGCGGTCACCGAAGATGACGCTCGGCATCGTTTTCGATGCCGGGGTCACGACGGTGGGCGCTTTGGTGGCCGTACTGAGTGTGATCCAGTGGGTGGCACGCTCGGAACTGAGTTCGCCATGGATGCTGCTGGCCCCATTCGTAGTCGTCGTGCTGGCGCAGCTTCCGCTGATCATCTCCGAAGGCGGCGGCGATGCGGTCATCGGTTTCGAGTTCTGCATGCTGGTCTACCTGGCGCTGTCCACGTCCATGCTCGAGGCTGGGGCGTTGTGGGCGATGGGGACCACCCTGGCTCACTTGTTCCAACGCAAGAGCTTCCGCAGCCGGGCGTTCAACATCGGCCTCACCAATGCGCTCGGGCCGATCGCGGTTGCTGTGCTGGTCCGGGCCAAGCCGGTAGCGGACAACGTCTGGCGTGAGCTGTTCTGGGTGGGAGTGGCCGGCGCGGTGTACTTCCTGCTCGACCTGATCATCACCGGCACCAGCCTGGTAGCCGATGGAGCGGGACGGCTGCGGGACCTGGTGCCGCTACGGCTGATCCCCCTTCCGCTGGCATGTTTCGTCGGCATCGATACCCTCGGGTACCTCGGCGCGCTGACCCGACTGCGGCTACCCGCGGCGGCCCTCGTGCTACTGCTGGTTCCGCTGGGCACGATCGTGGTCGCGGCTCGGGCGCTCAGCCGGGCCCGGCTCAATCACCGACGCATGATCGGGCTGTTCGAAGCGGCGTCCACGGCGAGTCGCATGCCCGAGACCGCGGAACTGCAGGACGCGCTGCTCCGTCATGCCGAGCGGGCGCTGCGCTCGACCACAGTTCAATGGCGGGATTCGCCACCGGTCGGTCGGGAGATCGGCACTCTGCTGGCGGTCGACGGTCGGCCGAACCGGTACCTGATCGCCCGTCGGGACGACGCCAGCGGGTCGTACTTCGAAGCGGACGATCAGCGTGCCCTGGAGGCTCTGGTGGCGGTGGCTTCGGAGTCGCTGGAACGGCGTCGCCTGGTGGAGGCGATGGCCTACCTCGCGCAGCACGATCCGCTGACCACTTTGGGAAATCGCACCGTGCTGATGGACCGGATGGAGCGGGCCGTACGGGCAGCGTCCCGCAGCGGCCGGCCGCCTTGCGTGCTCTACGTCGACCTGGACGGTTTCAAGAAGGTCAACGACCGGATGGGTCACCACGCCGGCGACCGATTGTTGATCGCGGTCGCCGAGCGGCTGATCACCTGTACGCGGGAAACCGACACCCTGGCCCGCCTCGGCGGTGACGAATTCGCACTTCTGCTGGAGGACGCCGCCGACGATCGAGAGGCCTTGGACGTTGCCGATCGGATCGTGGCGAGGCTGACGGACGTATTCGTGATCGACGGCTCCGACGTGCGGATCAGCTGTTCCATCGGGCTCGCCTTCGGCCGCGGTGTCACCAACAGCGCGGATCTCCTCCGCAACGCCGACCTGGCGCTGTACCGGGCCAAGAAACTCGGGCGCAGTCGGGTGGAGATCTTCGACCCGGCGTTACGTACCGCCAATATCGCCCGGTTGGAACTGGAGGAGGAGCTGCGCCGGGCAGTGGACAGGGACACCTTTGCCATGCACTACCAACCCATCGTGGGGCTCTCCACCGGTGTCGTCGCGGGCTTCGAGGCGCTGGCGCGCTGGAATCATCCGCAGCTGGGGGCCGTCCCGCCCGACGTCTTCATTCCGCTTGCCGAGCAGGTCGGGCTGATCGGCCGGCTCGGCGAACGCTTCCTGCGTCGGGCGGTCGCCGACGGCGCACTGCTGGCGGCCGCAGCCGGGCGCCCGCTGACGGTGGCCGTCAACGTGTCCGCCCTCCAACTCGCCGACCTGTCCTTTCCTGCGCTGCTGGCCGAGGCCGCCGGATCCCAGAGGACGGTCCAGCTGGGCATCGAGTTGACCGAGAGCACCGTCCTGGGGGAGGACGACGCCACCGCGGCCGCTCTGGCCGTGATCCACGCCACCGGGATCAGCCTCTCCGTCGACGACTTCGGCGTGGGGTACTCCTCGATCGCCTACCTGCGCCGGCTCACCGTGGACAGCCTGAAGATCGATAAGTCCTTTGTACTCCGGCTGCCCGATGACGCCCGGGCGGCGGCCCTCATCGAGGGGGTGTGCGCAATGGCGGCGGCGCTGGACATCGCCGTGATCGCGGAAGGTATCGAGAACAGCCAGGCCGCTGCCTTGGTGTACCGGCTGGGTTGTGGATCCGGGCAG
>JBDUDX010000232.1:0-4673 GCA_040002735.1 Frankiaceae bacterium
TCGGCCTGGCTGAAGGGAACGGGCCGTGTCGGACACGACCGAGATGGGAATCGATGTGATGGTCGACCCCATGACAACGGGCGAGATCGTTGATGAGAAGAAGTTGGCGCAGCGGCTGCTGGAGCAGTCCCGGCAGTAGGGCGTCGGGCTGATCGGCCCGGGTGGGCTGCTGTCCGGGCTGACGAAGACGGTGCTGGAGACCGCACTGGAGGCGGAACTCACCGAACACCTCGGGCACGAGCACGGTGAGACGCCGCTGGGGTCGAACATGCGCAACGGCATGCGAGCCAAGACGGTGTTGACCGAGATCGGACCGGTCCAGATCGAGGTCCCGCGGGACCGGGACGGGTTGTTCGAGCCGGTGATCGTGCCCAAGCGCAAGCAGCGCCTGGACCGGATCGATGAGATCGTGCTGTCGCTGAACGCGCGGGGCCTGACGAGCGGGGAGGTCGCGGCGCACTTCACCGACGTCTACGGCGCGACCGTCAGCAAGGACACCATCTCCCGGATCACCGAGAAGGTGAGCGCGGAGATGGCCGATGGGCCTCCCGGCCGCTGGACCCGGTCTATCCGGTGATCTTCGTGGACGCGCTGGTGATCAAGGTCAGAGAGGGGCAGGTCCGCAACACCCCGTTCTACGTCGTCATGGGCGTCACGGTCGCCGGGGAGCGTGACATCCTCGGCATCTGGGCTGGCGGCGACGGCGGCGAGGGTGCCCGGTTCTGGCTGCAGATCTTCACCGAGCTGAAGAACCGCGGCGTCGCCGACGTGCTGATCGCCGTGTGTGACGGGCTCAAAGGGCTGCCCGAGGCGATCACCACGACCTGGGAACACACCATCGTTCAGCAGTGCATTGTCCACTTGATTAGGGGCTCGTTCCGCTACGCCGGCCGTCAGCACCGCGACGCGATCGTCAAGTCGCTCAAGCCCGTCTACACCGCACCGTCCGAAGCTGCGGCCAAGGACCGCTTCGCCGAGTTCGCCGCCGAATGGGGCCAGCGCTACCCGGCGATCGTGCGGCTGTGGGAGAACTCGTGGGCGGAATTCGTGCCCTTCCCGAGTACAACGTGGAGGGTGCGCCGGGTCATCTGCAGCACGAATGCGATTGAGTCGATCAACGCCCGCTACCGCCGGGCCGTCAGGGCCCGAGGGCACTTCCCCCAACGAGGCGTCCGCGCTGAAGTGCTTGTATCTGGTCACTCGGTCGCTTGACCCGACCGGCGGTGGACGGCACGCTGGATGGTGCGGTGGAAGCCCGCTTTGAACGCGTTTGCGATCACCTTCGCGGGCCGGCTCGACAGAGCTATTCATTGAAACCGCCGGACCCCACACACCGTTGGCCGGACAGACCCATTGCAGCCACCATGACCGCGGCCGGTAGGGCCGGGTCCGCTTGTGTTTGATGTTCTCCCGGCGAGTTGGGCGCCGAAGTCGTGGGAGCGGTAGCAGCTCCCATTCCGTCAACACCCGCTCGACGGTGATGCCGTGCGCGGTGAAGTATGCCTGCGCGCGGGTCCAGAACGTCACCGCCGTGGTGGCGGTCTCGTCGGGGAGGATCTCGCTGTAGGCGAGTCGGCTGTGGTCATCGACGGCGGAGTGGACGTAGTCGTAGCCGATCCTGCGGGGTTGTCGGTAGCCTTTGCTGCGGGGAGCCGGGAAGCCTGGTCGGCAGTCGCTTCGGCCTGCCGGGGGTTTTCGTGCATGACAGTCTGACTTTCGGTCTGCTGGTGCTGTGCGCCGCCGGCGCCGCGCTGCTCGCCGTGCAGTCGCACACCGTGGCCGAGCGGATCCGGGTCCCGGCACCGGCGCTGTTCCTGGCCGCTGCGGCGCTCAGTGTGCGTTTCGTGCCGGGGCTGCAGGAGCCACCGGCCCGCGTCGTGGAGCGGGTCGTCACCGTCGCGCTGTTGGTGATTCTGTTCGACGGCGGGATGGGCATCGGCGCCCGGCGGCTGCGCTCGGCGGCTCCCGCGGTCCTCGGCCTCGGTGTGCTGGGCACCTTCGCTACTGTCGCCGGCGCGAGCGTGCTGGTGCACCTGGTGCTGGGGGTCAGCTGGTATCTGTCGGTGCTGGTGGCGACGGCGATCGCCCCGACCGATCCTGCGGTCGTGTTCTCCGTGCTGGCCGGGCAGGAGGTGCAGGGCCGCAGCGGGACGGTTTTGGAGGGCGAGTCCGGCGCCAACGACCCGGTGGGCATCGCGCTGATGGCCGCCCTGCTAGGCGCCGGGTCGCTGTCCGCCGGAGCGCTGACCCAGGTCGCCGGCACCTTCGCGCTGCAGATGCTTGTCGGCGCCGTCGTCGGGGTCGGGGGCGGGCGGTTGCTGCTGCTGTTGATGCGCCGGGTGCCGGTGCCCGGTGAGGGACTGCATCCGGTGCGCACGCTGGTCGTCGCTGGGGTGCTGTTCGGCGCGGCGTCGGTTGCCCACGGCTCCGGTTTCCTCGCGGTCTTTCTAGCAGGCGTCATTGTCGGTGATGAGCGGGCGCCGTTCAAGCGGGAGATCGAGCGTTTCCACTCGGCGCTGGCCAGCCTCGCCGAGATCGTCGCGTTCGCCTATCTCGGGTTCACCGTGCACCTCGACGTCCTGGCCCGCCAGGACGTCTGGCTGCCCGGGCTGGTCATCGGCGTGCTGCTCGCGGTTCTGGTGCGCCCGGTCGTTGGGCTGCCGCTGCTGCTGCCCGCCCGGCTCAGCCGCGGGGAGACGGCTTTCGTGCTGTTCGCCGGGCTCAAGGGCGCGGTTCCGCTGCTGCTGGGCAGCCTGCTGGCTCCCTTGGCCGGCGGGGACCGGCTCTACGGGGTCGTGGTGGTCGTCGCGCTGGTGTCTGTGCTCTGCCAAGGCGGCCTCGTGCCCACCGTCGCCCGCCTGCTGGGCGTGCAGATGCGCACCGTCGAATCTTCGCCGTACGCCTCCGGCATGCGGCTGCAGGAGGAGCCGTCGGGTGAGCGACAGCTGACCGTCGCCGCCGGTTCACGGGCTGATGGCAGCCGGATCGACGAGCTGCCCGGGCTGGCTGAGGGCAGCTGGGTGAGCATGGTGCTACGCGCCGGCATGCTGGTCCCGCTGCGCGGCCGCACCCGCCTGCTCGCCGGCGACCAGGTGCTGGTTCTCGTCGACCCCGAACAAGACGCCCGCGACGTCACAGCCCTGTTCACCGGAAGTGGCACATAGCCGGTCGTGCAGCTCCCGGAGCTACTCGACCTCGTCCTCAGTCTTAGAAGGCCGCCGCGCAGGTCGCCGCCGTCGCTACTTGCGGCCGCTGTCCCTCGCCTCCATAGCCGAGACCGCATGGCAGGAGACGATGGTCCGAGCTGTCGGGGGGAACCTCCGGGCGTTGAACCCGTTCAACCGCGACACCGGCACCTTCACTGACGAGTCCGAACACCTCGCGCAGCTGTTCGCCTCGCACGACGCGGTGGCGATGGCCGGCGCGCAGCAGCAAGCACATCTCCGTATGGCGATGGATACCGGGAGCTGATGGGGCCGGCGAAGGCCATCCTGACGGAACGCTACAAGATCACAGGGCGAGCAGCGGAGCGCCCATGCCACCCGTCTCCCGACCATCCGCCGAACGCGCCACCTCCCCGGAGGTGACACCCTGCCATGATCAGACCACCGACACTCGGGACGTCAACCCGTACTGACCTCGGGACGTCAGGTCGTACGCCGACACGGTGAACAACCGGCGCACAATCCGCAGCGCGGTTTCTGCCCACCACGACGGGGTGATCTCGCGGCGGACGGCAATGCTCGAAGCGGACCCCGCCCAGGCGGGGTGTTTGGCCAGGTCGCCGCCGTCACGCTCGCAGATAACCGACATCGCCGCGGCCCAGTGTCCGGGGCCGGAACGGTTGCTTCGCCGTGTCCAACGCCGCCGGCCAGCCGCACTCGAGCAGCGCCCGTATCTGCTGCACCTGACTGACCTTGTCGACGATCAGCTGTTCGCGCCGGGCACTGGTGGAGTCAGCAACTAGCCTGTCCTGGGATACCTGCTGGCACGGTAGAAGGAGTAGCCCATGAGCGTGGGACGTTTGGCGGCGCGGATTGTCATCGGGGGACTGTTCATCGGCCATGGCACCCAGAAGCTGCTCGGCTGGTTCGGCGGTCCGGGGCGGGCCGGTACCGAGGGGATGATGGAGTCGTTGGGGATGCGCCCGGCGAAGCTTCACGCCGCGGCGGCTGGGGTCACCGAAACCGTCGGGGGAGCGCTGCTCGCTGCCGGGTTCGCCACACCGCTCGCGGCCGCCAGCCTCACCGGCGTGATGACCACGGCGATCAAGAAGGTACACCTGCCTAACGGCCCGTGGGCTGCCAACGGCGGCTGGGAGTACAACGCCGTTTTGATCGCCGCAGTGATCGCCCTCGCCGAGACCGGGCCCGGCAACCTGACCCTGGACCACGCGTTCGGCACCGAAAGGAAAGGTTCCAGCGCGGCTTTGGCTGCCTTGGCCCTCGGAGTTGGTGCGGCGGTGTTGACGATGGAAGCGGGACGTCGGGGAAGTCCCGCCGCCCTACCGGACGGTGACGGCACAGCGGCAGCCGCGGCCCAAGGCGACACCGCCGGAGACCCCACAACCGAAGGCGCGTAAGGATCTCCATCAACGGTTCGGCCGCCGGCCTAAGAGAGCTGTTCGACCGCAGCTGGGAGGACTTAGAGCGTTCCGATTGGACGCCCGATTG
>JBDUDX010000233.1:0-40516 GCA_040002735.1 Frankiaceae bacterium
GCTAAGGTGAGGCCGATGCATACCGAGCGGTTGCTGCTTCGCTGCCGCGGCGGGGCCTAGATCAGCTGGCTCCCCCGTCGCGGGGTTTCGGCGTGTGCCGGCTGAAAACCCCCAACGACCGGCAGGAGCCGCATCCCTATGCACGACTCTGAGCATTTGAATCAGGCTGAGCAGTTAAATCAGGCTGAGCCCATTGACGACGCCAACCGCGTCGTCGTCTTCGACACCACCCTGCGCGACGGTGAGCAGGCGCCCGGCATTGCGTACTCCGTTTCGGAGAAGGTCGAGATCGCCGAGCAGCTGGCCCGGCTCGGCGTCGACGTTATCGAGGCCGGTTTCCCGATCGCGAGCCCGGGTGACTTCGCCGGCGTCGAGGCGATCGCGCACACCATTCGCGGCGCGGGGGTGGCCGCCTTGTGCCGCACCCGCGAGGACGACGTGGCCACCGCGTGGGACGCGATCAAGGCCGCCGAGCGGCCGCGGTTGCATACGTTCATCTCCACTTCCCCGATCCACCGGGAGAAGAAGCTGCGGATGACCGCGGACGAGGTGCTCGCCGAGACCGCGCGCGCGGTGGCGCAGGCTTCCTCATTCACCGACGACGTCGAGTTCTCCGCCGAGGATGCCACCCGTACCGAGCTGGACTTCCTGATCGACGTCTTCTCCGCGGCGGTGGAGAACGGCGCGACCACCATCAACGTGCCGGACACCGTCGGCTTCGTGATGCCGCCGGAGTTCGTCTCCATCCTGGACGCGCTGTGGGCCCGAGTATCGGGTGCTGACCGGGTGACCTGGAGCGTCCACTGCCACAACGACCTGGGCCTGGCAACCGCGAACTCTCTCGCCGCGATCCGGGCCGGTGCCCGGCAGGTCGAGGTGTGCATCAACGGGGTGGGGGAACGGGCCGGTAACACCGCCCTGGAAGAGGTGGTGATGGCCCTGCGTACGCATGGGCCGACGCTCGGCCTGCACACCGGTGTACGCACCCAGGAGATCACCCGTACGTCGCGGCTGGTCTCCATGCTCAGCGGCTACCCGGTCCAGCCCAACAAGGCGGTGATCGGGGCGAACGCGTTCAGTCACGAGAGCGGCATCCACCAGCACGGCGTACTGATGGAGCGCACCACGTACGAGATCATCAACCCGGCGGACATCGGGCTGGAAAGCAACAAGATCGTGCTGGGGAAGCACTCCGGCCGGCACGCCTTTCTGGAGGGCATCACCGCGCTCGGCTTCGACCTGGAAGGTCCCGCGCTGGATCGGGCGTTCGCCCGCTTCAAGGAACTGGCGGACCGGAAGAGCACGCTCACCGACTCCGACTTGGCAGCGATCGCCACGGAGGAGTCCGGTGAGGAGTCGGTCGCGGCCGGGGTGTGGACGTTCTCCTGGCTGGCGGTGGCCGGCGGTACGGACACCGCCCCCCGCGCGACGGTCGGACTGGCCCGCGACGGCGAGACCGCGGAGGCGGACGCCACCGGCGACGGGATGATCGACGCAGCCTGCAACGCGGTCGCCAAGGCGGTCGGTGTGGACGCGGCGCTACTGAGCTTCCAGGTCTCCGCCGTCACCGCCGGCAGCGACGCGGTCGGTGACGTCGCCGTTCAGGTCGAGGTCGCCGGTCAGCGGGTCAATGCTCGGGGCGTCTCGACCGATGTGGTGGAAGCCAGTGCCCGGGCGTTCCTGCACGCCATCAACAAGGTGGTCGCGGGTACGGCGGTGCCGCACCGTACGGACAAGCCCTGACCGCGGCGGGGCGGCCCCCCGCGGCCGTCCCGCCACCGGTACTGCGGGCCCGCGGGCTGACCAAGCGCTTCGGGTCCTTCGTGGCCGTCGACGGCATCGACTTCGACGTGGCGGCCGGTGAGGCGTTCGGTTTCCTCGGCCCGAACGGAGCCGGCAAGTCCTCCACCATGCGGATGATCGCGTGCGTGTCGCCGCCGAGCGCGGGCGAACTGCAGGTGCTCGGCGGCGATCCGCGCCGCGACGGGTCGGCGATCCGGGCGCGGCTCGGCGTCGTACCGCAGGACGACACTCTCGATGTCGAGCTGACGGTTCGGGAGAACCTGGTCATCCACGGCCGGTACTTCGACCTGCCGCGCCGGCGCGCGGGGGCCCGGGCGGATGAGCTGCTGGCGTTCGTCGGGCTCGCCGATCGCGCCGCGAGCAAGGTGGAGCCGCTCTCCGGGGGCCAGAAGCGGCGGCTCACCATCGCCCGTGGGCTGGTGAACTCGCCGGAACTCCTGCTGCTGGATGAGCCGACCACCGGCCTGGACCCACAAGCTCGGCACGTGGTGTGGGACCAGCTCTACCGGCTCAAGTCCCGCGGTGTCACGGTCGTCCTCACCACGCATTACATGGACGAAGCCGAACAGCTCTGCGACCGGCTGGTGGTCATGGACAAGGGCCGAATCGTGGCCGAGGGGTCCCCTCGTGATCTGGTCGCGCGGTACTCCTCCCGGGAGGTGCTGGAGCTGCGATTCGCTGTGGGTGAGCCGAGTCCGGACGGCGCACTCGACAGCCTCGGCGAACGGGTCGAGCAACTCGCGGACCGGGTATTGATCTACGCCCATGACGGTGACACCGTTGCCGGCGAGGTGCATCGACGGGGGTTGCGTCCGGCGGCCACCCTGGTCCGGCGGGCCAGTCTGGAGGACGTCTTCCTCCGGCTCACCGGCCGCAGCCTGGCCGATTAGGTGACCCACCCGACGGTACGGGCGTTCGAGTACTGGCTGACGCGATACCGCCGAACCTGGCGCGGCACCGCGGTGACCGGGCTGCTGGCGCCCGTGCTGTTCCTTGCTGGGATGGGGCTCGGCCTCGGCGGCCTGATCCGGACCGGTACCGGCACCGTGGAGGGGTTGCCGTACATCGAGTTCCTGGCGCCGGGGCTGCTGGCCGCTACCGCCATGCAAACCGCCATCGCCGAGTCGACCTGGCCGGTGATGGCAGCGATCAAGTGGACCCGGACCTACTCCGCCATGCTCTCCAGCCCGCTGCGGGTGGGGGACATCCTGGCCGGGCACCTCGGCTTCATCGCCTTCCGCGTCGGGCTGGGGGCGGCCGGGTTCCTGGTGGCTGCGGCCTTCTTCGGCGTCTGGTCCTCGCCGCTGGTGCTCTTCGCGGTGCCGGTTGCCGTGCTGATCGGGCTGGCTTTCGCGGCGCCGGTGATGGCGTTCTCGGCCAGCCTCGACAGCGATGTGGGCTTCTCCCTGCTGTACCGGTTAGGCGTGATTCCGATGTTCCTGTTCTCCGGGACTTTTTTTCCGGTGAGCCAGTTGCCGGGCTGGATGCAGGGCGTGGCGGTGGCGACGCCGCTGTACCACGGCGGGGTGCTCTGCCGGGCGTTGGCTACCGGACACCTGAGCTGGGCGCACTTGGGCCACGTGGCTTACCTCGCGGTGTGGCTGGGAATCGGAGTGGTACTGGCTCGGCGGGCGTACTCCCGACGGATGGTGCGCTGATGCTCGCCGCCCGACTGATCGAGCGCAATCTTGTTGTGTACCGCCATACGTGGGTGGCGTTTGTCACCGGCTTCGCCGAGCCGGTGCTGTACCTGTTCTCGATCGGGATCGGGATCGGCGCGCTGGTGGGGGACGTCGGCGGCGTGGATTACCCGAGCTTCGTCGCGCCGGCGATGCTGGCCGCCTCCGCGATGAATGGCGCCGTCTTCGACGCCACCTTCGGGGTGTTCTTCAAGTTCCGGTTCACCAAGCTGTACGACGCGGTGCTCGCCACCCCGCTGCGCCCCCGGGATGTCGCTCTCGGTGAGATCGGCTGGGCGCTGCTGCGCGGCGAGGTCTATGCGGCGGTGTTCCTGCTGGTGATGTCGCTCTCCGGCTACGTGCACTCCGCGCAGGCGCTGCTGGTGCTGCCGGCGGCGACACTGATCGGCTTCGCCTTCGCGGGCCTGGGCATGGCGGCCACCACGTACATGCGTTCTTGGCAGGATTTCGAGTACATCGCGCTCGCCACGCTGCCGCTGTTCCTGTTCTCGGCCACCTTCTATCCGCTGTCTACTTACCCGCCGCTGGGCCGGCTCGTGGTACAGCTCAGCCCGCTCTACTCGGGGGTGGCGCTGACCCGCGGCTTCACCCTGGGCACCACCGGTCCGGCTGCGCTCGCGCACGCTGGCTACCTGCTGGCGCTCGGCCTGATCGGCGTCGCCGTGGCCAGCCGACGCCTGGACCGGCTGCTGCTGCGGTGACCGGGCGCTCCTCCACCGATAGAGTCCGGCCCGAAGGAGAGGAAGGAACACGTGAAATCCGAACTACGCCTCGCGGTGATCCCCGGTGACGGGATCGGGCCGGAGGTGATCGATGAAGCCCGCAAGGTACTGGACGCGGTACTCGGCGCAGACGGCGTCAAGGTCGCTGCGACGGAGTACGACCTCGGCGCTCGCCGCTTGCACGCCACCGGCGAGACCCTGCCGGACTCGGTACTCGCCGAACTCCGCGACTCCGACGCCATCCTGCTCGGCGCGGTCGGCGACCCCTCCGTACCGAGTGGAGTGCTGGAACGTGGCCTGCTGCTCCGGCTGCGCTTCGAACTCGATCATGCGGTGAACCTGCGGCCGGTGAAAAGTTACGGTTCCGGCGCTCGGGAGAGCCCGATCGACATGGTCGTGATCCGCGAGGGCACCGAGGGTCCGTACGCCGGCGCCGGCGGACGGCTGCGTGCCGGTACGCCGTACGAGGTGGCCACCGAGGAGAGCCTGAACACCGCGTACGGGGTGACCCGGGTGGTCCGCGACGCGTTCACCCGCGCCCGTCGCCGCTCGGGCCGGCTGACTCTGGTCCACAAGACCAACGTGCTCGTGCACGCCGGTGCGTTGTGGTCCCGGATCGTGGCCGAGGTGGGGGAGGAGTATCCCGACGTCGCCGTGGACTATGCCCACGTGGATGCCGCCGCGATGTACTTCGTGAACGCTCCGGAGCGCTTCGACGTGGTAGTCACCGACAACCTCTTCGGCGACATCCTCACCGACCTCGGCGCGGCGATCGCCGGCGGCATCGGTCTCGCGGCGAGCGGCAACCTCAACGTAGAAGGGACCGCCCCGTCCATGTTCGAACCGGTGCACGGCAGCGCCCCGGACATCGCCGGCCAGGGCATCGCGGACCCGACGGCGGCGGTGCTCTCGGTCGCCCTGTTGCTGGAGCACCTGGGCCATGGCGAGGCGGCCGGTCGGGTGCAGCTCGCGGTCGAGACCCGGCTTGCCGCGGCGCCGTCGGCCGCGCCGACCGCGCAGGTCGGGAACGAACTCGCGACTCTTGCCGCCGACGGGTAGATCTGTGGTGCAATCGGAGGCGAACGACCCGAAGGTGAACCCCGCAGGACAGGAGTGACCAGTGCCGCTCACGCCGACCAAGAAGATCTGGATGGACGGTTCGCTCGTCGATTGGGACGACGCGACCATCCACATCCTCAACCCTACCCTGCACTACGGATGGGGGGTCTTCGAGGGGATCCGGGCCTACGCCACCGACCGGGGGCCGGCGGTCTTCCGACTCACCGAACACATCGAACGGCTGTTCCGCTCGGCGCACATTTATCTGCTGGAGCCCGCGTTCAGCGTTGAGGACATGGTGGCGGCCACCAAGGAGGTCGTCCGTGTCAACGAGGTCGACTCGTGCTACATCCGGCCCCTTCTCTACCTGGGATACGGCGAGATGGGCCTCAACCCGATGCCGAGTGAGACCAAGGCGTCGATCGCCTGCTGGCCATGGGGCGCCTACCTCGGCGAGGAAGCCGCTCAGGCCGGTTGCCGGGCGGTGGTGTCGAGTTGGCAGCGGATCGGGCACAACACGATTCCGCCGGCCGGCAAGGCGACCGGGCAGTACATCAACTCCTCCCTCGCCAAGGTCGCCGCGCTCAAGGCAGGCTATGACGAGTGCATCATGCTCACCCCGCAAGGCAATGTCGCGGAGGGCTCGGGAGAGAACATCTTCGTCGTCTACGGCAAGAAGATCATTACCCCGCCGCTGATCGACGGCGTGCTCGCCGGCCTGACCCGGGACGCGGTGGTCACGATCGCCCGCGACGAAGGGTACGAACTGGTCGAGGCGACCCTGTCCCGTACCGATCTGTACCTCGCCGACGAGGCCTGGTTCACCGGCACCGCGGCGGAGATGGTGCCGCTGGTCGAGGTGGATGACCGCCGGGTCGGCACCGGCGCGCCGGGGCCGATCACGCGACACCTGATGGAGTTGTTCCACCAGGCGACCAAGGGCGACTTGGACCGGTCCAAGATCTGGAACGAGTACGTCCGGGAGTAATTGATCGTCCGCCAACGGATGGGCCGACTACCGTGGAAGCGACCACCGCACCCTTTCCTGGAGTTGGCTCATGATCGAGGCGCGAAGCCTCACCAAGACCTACGGCGACAAGAAGGCCGTGGACGACCTGTCGTTCACGGTTCGCCCAGGGATGGTGACCGGCTTCCTCGGCCCGAACGGCGCCGGAAAGTCGACCACCATGCGGATGATCTTGGGTCTCGACCGGCCGACCAGCGGCGTGGCGTTGGTCAACGGTCGACCGTACGGTGGCGCGAAGGCGCCGATGCGCGAGGTCGGGGCGCTGCTGGACGCCAAGGATGTGCACGGCGGCCGTACCGCCGCGGCGCACCTCAGCGCGCTTGCCCAGTCCAATGGCCTGCCCGCGCGCCGGGTCAACGACGTTCTGGAACTCACCGGCATGACCGACGTCGCCGGAAAGCGAATCAAGGGTTTCTCGCTCGGCATGTCACAGCGGATCGGTATCGCGGCAGCCATGCTCGGCGACCCGGAGATTCTGATGTTCGATGAGCCGGTGAACGGGTTGGACCCGGAGGGCATCGTCTGGATCCGCACGTTCATGCGCAATCTCGCGGCCCGTGGCCGGACGGTATTCGTTTCCAGTCACCTGATGAGCGAGATGGCGATGACCGCCGACCACCTGATCGTGATCGGACGGGGCCGACTGCTCGCCGACACGTCCACCAGCGACTTCATCAACTCCAACTCCCACAGCCGGGTTCGGGTGCGCTCGCCCCAGGCCGACCAACTGTCTCGCCTCCTCGCCGGCCGGGGCGCCGCCGTCAGCGCGGTCGACGGTTACCTCGAATTGACCGGCCTGAGCACCGTGGAGGTCGGCGACCTCGCCGCCGCCGAGCACGTCACGATTCATGAGTTGTTCCAGCAGCGGTCGTCCCTGGAGGACGCATTCATGGAGTTGACCGGGGACAGCGTCGAATACCACGCGGCGGCGACGCCAGCATGAGCACCGCCACGCCTGTTGTCCCGAGTGCTTCGGACGTTCCCGCCGGGGGGGCTACCTTCAGCCGAGTCGTCCGTTCGGAGTGGACCAAGTTCTGGTCACTGCGCTCCACCATGTGGACCCTGCTCGCCACCTTCGCTGTCACCGTCGGCTTCTCCGCGCTCATCGCGTGGGGGACCTCGACGAACATTGACCAGCTCAGTCCGCAGGACCGGGCGAACTTCGACCCGACGAACAACTCGCTCGCCGGACTGGCCTTCGGCCAGCTTGCTATCGCGGTTCTCGGCGTGATGGTGATAAGTGGCGAGTACTCCACCGGAGGCATCAAGGCGACCTTCACCGCCGTGCCGCAGCGCATGAAGGTACTGCTCGGAAAGGCGGTGGTACTCGCCGTCGTGTCCCTCGCCATCGGGCTCGTCACGAGCTTCGCCGCGTTCTACGTCGGCCAGCTGTTCTTCGCCAGGCAGCATCTCGAGGCTCATCTCGCCGACCCGCACGTGCTGCGTGCGGTGATCGGCGGCGGGCTGTACGTCCTCGGCAGCGCCATGTTCGGGTACGCGCTCGGCGCACTCCTCCGGCACACCGCAGGTGGGATCACCGCCGCCGTGGCCCTGTTGCTGGTCATTCCGCCGCTCACCCAACTGTTGCCGGGCAGCTGGGGCGACACGATCACCAAGTACTTCACGTCCAACGCGGGTCAGCGGATCACCGAGGTCATCCGTGCCGACACGAAATTCCTGACTGCCTGGCCGGGGTACGCGGTGTTCACCATCGAGTGGCTGGTTGTGCTGGTCGTGGCAGCGGTGCTGATGCGCCGACGGGACGCCTGAGGACGCCCGTTCCCGCCGTAGTGCAAATCCGCGACGCGCCGTGCCCTTGCGCGCTCGCCGGACGAGATAACGGCAGTATCGGCACGTGGCCTCCCGGAGAGACATACCGCCATGACGAGGCGGAACGCGATCGTCGCACTCCTCTTCATCGCCGGCACGGCAGCCGCGCTGATCGCCTTCGCCGGTGATCACCACGGGTACGACCTACGGGTCTACCGCGGCGCGGTCCGTAGTTGGCTAGCCGGCGGCGACCTGTACGGCTACGTACACCCCGGCGTCCTGCACCAAGGCTTCACCTATCCACCCTTCGCCGCGATCACCCTGATACCGCTCGCCGTGCTGCCACTCACCCTCGGTGCGGTGCTCAACCAGGCCGCGACCGGATTGGCCATCACGGGGACGACGTGGGTGGTCCTTCGGCCGCTGGCCCGGTGCCTGTCCCAGCCGGTATGGCTGGTCACCACGGTCGGCACCTGCCTGGTGTGCCTCCTGGAACCGGTACGAGACACGATGGGCTTCGGGCAAGTCAACATGTACCTTGTCGCCCTCATCGTCGGGGACCTGTTGCTGCTCGGCCCGGATCGCCGGTGGTCGGGCATAGGCGTCGGGCTGGCCACCGCCGTGAAGCTCACGCCCGGATTGTTCATCGTCTTTCTGTTCCTCACCGGGCGCCGCCGAGCAGCGTGCACCGCAACGTCGGCGGCGGCGGCAGCCACCCTGTTCGCCCTGCTCGTAGCGCCGGCCACCTCCGCGCGCTTCTGGCTGCACACGCTGCATGACACCTCGCGGGTGGGCAGCTTCGACGAGGTCAGCAATCAATCACTGGCCGGGTTACTGACCCGACTGCTCGATGTGCCCAGGCCACCCCTGCTGCTCTGGTTGCCCCTCATCGCGTGCGTGCTGACGGTCGGGTTGCATCGCGCCTGCCGCGCGGCCCGCTGCGGTAACGAGCTCGCGGCGCTCGCTCTCGTCGGCGTCACCGCTTGCCTGGTATCGCCCATCTCCTGGACGCACCACCTGTGGTGGGTGGTCCCGGCGGTGGTGGTCTTGATCCAGGATGGCCTTGGATACCGGCGCTTGGCGTCGGCGGTTGCCGCGCTGGGCGTACTGGCGATCTTCACGTTCTCCCTGCCCGAACACGTTGCCCTCGGACCGACCGGCCACGCGGTCCTCGGGTCGGTGGACTGGTTTGGTGAGAACGCCTACGTGCTGGTACTGCTGGGCTTGCTGCTCGCGATGCCCGTCCGGGCCGACGTTACCGAGGCCGAACGGCTGGCCAGCGTCACTACCGGCCGCGCTGCTCCACCCGTCCCCGTACCATGAGACCGGCGGCAACCCCGCTTCACACCCTCGCGCTCGCCGCGAACCGTCGTTTCTCCGTTCATTGATGCGGGAGGATTGCCCCGTGCCCCGCCCGACTGACGCCTTCCACGTGTACGACACCACGCTGCGCGACGGTGCCCAACGGGAGGGCCTGTCGCTGTCGGTCCACGACAAGCTGACGATCGCCCGGCACCTCGACGACCTCGGCGTCGGGTTCATCGAGGGTGGCTGGCCGGGGGCCAACCCCAAGGACGTGGAGTTCTTCCGCCGGGCGCAGACCGAGTTGAAGCTGCACACCGCGACGCTCGCCGCTTTTGGCGCCACCCGGCGCCCACACGCGGTCGCCGCTGATGACCCGCAGGTTGCCGCCTTGCGCGACTCCGGCGCACCGGTGATCACCCTGGTCGCTAAGGCGCACCCGGGGCACGTCACGGCCGCCCTGCGCACCACGTTGGTCGAGAACCTGGCGATGATCCGGGACACGGTGGCGTATCTGGTCAGCGAGGGCCGGCGGGTGTTCCTCGACGCCGAGCACTTCTTCGACGGCTACGTACTGGATCCGGCATACGCGGTCGAGGTGGTGCGCACCGCGGCGGAGGCCGGATCCGATCTGGTGGCCCTCTGCGACACCAATGGCGGCATGCTCCCCGGTCGGCTCGCCGATGTCGTCGCCGAGGTGCGCGAGGCCGGCGTACGCCTCGGCATCCACTGCCACGACGACGCCGGGTGCGCGGTGGCCAACACGCTGGCAGCGGTCGATGCCGGTGCTACCCATGTGCAGGGCACCGCCAACGGGTACGGCGAACGTTGCGGTAACGCGAACCTCTTCACGGTGATCTCGAACCTCACCCTCAAGCAGGGCCGCGCGGTGCTCCCCGATGGTCAGCTGGGCGAACTCACCCGGATCGCGCACGCCATTGCGGAGGTGGCGAACATCGCTCCGGAGCCGCACGCCCCGTACGTGGGAGCCAGCGCGTTCGCGCACAAGGCGGGGTTGCACGTTTCGGCGATCAAGGTGGCTCCGGAGATGTACCAGCATGCCGACCCCGCCGAGGTGGGCAACGACATGCGGCTGCTGGTCTCGGAACTGGCCGGCCGGGCGACCGTGGAACTGCGGGGCCGGGCGCTCGGCCTGGAATTGGACCGCAACGCCACCAGCCGGGTGGTGGACCGGGTGAAGGACCTGGAGGCCACCGGGTACTCCTTCGAGGCGGCGGACGCCAGTTTCGAGTTGCTCCTCCGCGCCGAGGTGGCCGGTGAGCGGCCGCGGTTCTTCCAGCTGGAGTCCTGGCGGGTGATCGTGGAATCGCGGCCGGACGGTGCGGTGCTCAGTGAGGCGACGGTGAAGCTGCACGCCAAGGCCGAGCGCTTCGTCGCCACCGGAGAGGGCAACGGCCCGGTCAACGCGCTGGACAAGGCGCTTCGGCTGGCACTCGGCCAGCTTCATCCCGGACTCGCCAGCCTGGAGTTGGTCGACTACAAGGTCCGCATCCTGGAGGGCGCGCACGGCACGGACGCGGTGACCCGGGTGCTGGTGGAGACCGGCGACGGCGAGACCGAGTGGACGACCGTCGGCGTGCACGAGAACGTCATCGCGGCGTCCTGGATGGCGCTGGACGACGCGTACACCTACGGTCTGCTCCGCCAGTGCGCCGCGCAGTAGATTCGGGCGCATGATTCTGGTCTGCGGCGCGACCGGCACGGTGGGCGGCGAGGTCCTACGCTTGCTCTGCGAGTCCGACACCCCGACGAGGGCCCTGGTCCGCAGTCCGGAGAAGGCTGACTTGCTGCCCGGGTACGACTGCGAGACGGCCATCGACGATGCCGCCTCGCTGGACGCCGCGCTCGCCGGCACCGAGGCGGTCTTCCTCGCTTCGCCGGCCAGCCGCGGCGGATGTCGGTCACGCTCGGCAAACAGGTGCGCTACGTCGACGCGGGTCCGGCGGAGGCGCGCGCTGGCATGCTCGCCTACGGCATGGACCCCTAGCTGGTCGACGGCTGATGGAGCTGTAGGCGGCGTACCGGGCGGGGTTCGGCGCGGTGGTCACCGACGAGGTGCTGAAGGCGACCGGCCGGCCCGCGCGCTCGCTTGAGGACTTCCTGGCGGACTACCGTACCGCTTTCCCCTGATCCCGCCCGACCGGAAACCCTCGCAGGGCCACACCGGTAGCGTGCTCCCGTGCGCATCGCCAGGTTTCGGGTCAACGACGAGGTCGACTACGGCGTGGTGGAGGGGGAGCCTGGTGCCGAGGAAGTCGCGCCCATCACCGGCCATCCGTTCGCGCCGTTCACCTTTACCGGCTATCGATATCCGCTGAGCGAGGTGAAGCTGCTGGCGCCGGTGATTCCCAGCAAGGTGGTCGCCATCGGGAAGAATTACGCCGAACACGCTGCCGAAATGGGTGGGCCCCCGCCGGAGCAGCCGCTGATCTTCCTCAAGCCGTCGACCGCCGTGATCGGCCCGGATGAGGAGATCCGGCTACCGGCTTCCTCCGAGCGGGTGGACTACGAGGGTGAGCTGGCGGTGGTGATCGGCCGATTGTGCAAGGACGTACCGGCGGAGCGAGGCTTCGACGCCGTCCTGGGGTACACCTGCGCCAACGACGTGACCGCCCGCGACCAGCAGGCCAGTGATGGGCAGTGGACCCGGGCCAAGGGGTACGACACGTTCTGCCCGCTCGGCCCCTGGCTCCGTACTCAGTTGGATCCAGCCGACTTGGCGCTCACCACCCGGGTCAACGGGGAGGTGCGCCAGCAGGGCCGGACCTCCCAGTTGATTCACGATATTCCCCGGCTGGTGGCCTACATCAGCGCGGTGATGACCCTGCTGCCGGGGGACGTGATCCTGACCGGTACCCCGGCTGGGGTCGGACCGCTCGCGCCGGGTGACACCGTGTCGGTGGAGATCGAGGACCTGGGCACGCTGACCAACGTGGCGGTGCCGCATGGCTGAGACCCTGGCATCGGAAAGCCTGGCCGCGGACCGAGCCGTCCGGGTCCGCTTCGCGCCGTCACCCACGGGCGACCTGCACGTCGGCAACATTCGGACCGCACTGTTCAACTGGGCGTACGCCCGGCACCAGCGCGGTACCTTCGTCTTCCGGCTTGAAGACACCGACCGTTCGCGTTCCACCGACGAGGCCTGCGCGGCGGCGGCCGACACAATTCGCTGGTTGGGCCTGGACTGGGACGAGGGGCCCGAGCAGGGTGGCCCGCACGCGCCGTACCGACAGAGCGAACGGGCGCCGATCTACGCCGGCGTGATCGCGCAACTGCAGGAGGACGGATACGTCTACCCCTGCTTCTGCACCCCCGCGGAGGTGGAGGCGCGGCGGATCGCCGCCGGCCGGGCCACGCCGGGGTACGACAACCACTGCCGCGCACTGACGGCCGAGCAGCTCGCCGCCTTCGCCGCGGAGGGCCGTAGGGCAGCGCTGCGGATGCGCATGCCGGCGGGTGAGACGCGCTTCGTCGACCTGATCCGTGGCGAGGTGGTCTTCGACAACGCCGGGATCCCGGACTTCGTGGTGGTTCGGGCCGACGGGCATCCGCTGTACACCCTCGCGGTGGCGGTCGACGACGTGCTGATGGGGATCACGCACGTCTTGCGCGGGGAGGACCTGCTCTCCTCCACACCGCGGCAGTTGACGGTGTACGCCGCGCTCGGCGTCGCCGCGGCCGACTTCCCGCAGTTCGGCCACCTACCGTTCGTGATGGGCCACGACAACCAGAAGCTCTCCAAGCGCAACGGCGAGGTGTCCATCGCCTGGTACCGCCGCGAGGGCTTCCTCCCCGAGGCGATGGTCAACTACCTCGCCCTGCTGGGTTGGTCCATGCCGGACGAGCGAGAGGACTTCTCCCTCGCCGAACTGGCCGCCGCCTTCGACGTGAGCCGGGTCAATCGCAATCCGGCTCGCTTCGACATCAAGAAGCTTGAAGCGATCAATGGGGACAAGATTCGCGCGCTGGAGCCGGCGGACTTCGCCGCCCGGCTCACCGAGTTCCTGCAGGTGGCCGGGTCGGTGGCGACCCCGCCGACGGCCGCGGAGGAGGCGCTGATCACCGCGTCGGCGCCACTGGTGCAGGAACGCTGCTCCCGACTCACCGAGGCCGCGGCGTTGCTGACCTTCCTGTTCGTCGACGAGGCACATTTCCACCTCGACCCGCAGGCCCAGGCGAAGGTGCTCACCCGCGAGGACGCCCCGGGGGTACTGCAGGCCGCCTGTGCGGCGCTGGCCGGCCTGGAGGAGTGGGATGCCGCAGCCATCGAGGCCGCGTTGCGGGCCGCGCTGATCGACGGGCTGGGCCTCAAGCCGCGGGTGGCCTTCGGCCCGCTGCGGGTGGCGGTGACCGGCAGTTCGGTGTCGCCGCCGCTGTTCGAGTCCCTCGAGTTACTGGGGAAGGAGCGGTCACTGGCTCGGCTACGGGCCGCGAGCTAGGCCAACGGCCCGCCGCCCCTGCAAGGTTGGGTGCGGGTCAGATCGGTCGGGTAGGCTTACTGTTCGAGCGGGAAACCGCTTAATTGGGGTATGGGGTAATTGGCAGCCCGACGGGTTCTGGCCCCGTTAGTCTAGGTTCGAGTCCTGGTACCCCAGCGCAGTTTCGTTCAGCTGTACTGCACGGCCCCGTTGTGTAGCGGCCTAGCACGCCGCCCTCTCAAGGCGGTAGCGCGGGTTCGAATCCCGTCGGGGCTACGGCGAACCCAGGTCACTGACCTGGGTTCTTCCCGTTTCGGGCTGGTGTTTCCGGCGTACGCAGGACCGCTTGCAAGGACTCCGCGGCGGCGAGTACGGCGTCGGCGTGCTGGCGGCCGGGGGAGCGGGTCAGCCGGTCCAGCGGGCCACTGACGGACACCGCGGCGATCACCGCGCCGCCCGGGTCGCGTACCGGCGCCGACACCGACGCGACGCCCGGTTCCCGTTCCGCCACGCTGGCTGCCCACCCCCGGCGGCGTACCAGGGCGAGCGTGCGGGCGGAGAAGCTGGCCGCCCGCAGCACCGGCGCCACCACCTCGGCGGTTTCCCAGGCCAGCAGCACCTGGGCCCCGGAGCCGGCGGTCATCGGCAGCAGCGCGTCGACCGGCACGGTGTCACGCAGCCCGCTCACCGGCTCCGCGCTCGCGATGCAGCGCCGGGATTCGGCCTCGCGCCGGTATAGCTGGGCGCTCTCGCCGGTGACGTCACGGAGCTGGGAAAGCACGCCGCCCGCGGCGAGTCGCAGCCGGTCCGGCGCGCCGGCATCGGCGATCGCACCGAGCTCGGCGAGCCAGGCTCCGAGGACGAAGCGACAGGTGCCGTCCCGGTGCAGCAGCCGGTGGGTCTCCAGCGCCGTCGCCAGCCGATAGGCAGTCGGCCGCGCGATTCCGGTGCGATCGACCACCTCAGCGAGTGACGCCGGACCACTCGCGACCACGGCCAGGATGCCCGCGGCCTTGTCCAGCACGCCGACTCCGCTAGAGTAATCCACGATACGAGATTCTAGTCTCACTATGTGAACGTGCTTCGCTATGTGAACGTGCTTCGTTATGTGAACAGCCTCGACTCGACACCGGCTTAGGAAGTGGGAGCGATGAGCGGTACACCGCGGACTTTGGCCGAGAAGGTCTGGGATGCCCACCTGGTACGCCAGGCGACCGGCGAACCCGACCTGCTCTACATCGACCTTCACCTGGTGCATGAGGTGACCAGCCCGCAGGCCTTCGACGGGCTGCGGCTCGCCGGTCGGACGGTCCGGCGGCCCGATCTGACCATCGCCACCGAGGACCACAACGTCCCGACGCTGAACATCGACCGCCCGATCGCCGATCCAGTGTCCCGGCTTCAGGTGGAGACCCTGCGACGGAACTGCGCGGAGTTCGGCGTCCGGCTGCATTCCATGGGAGACGCGGGGCAGGGCATCGTGCACGTGATCGGTCCGCAGCTCGGCTTGACCCAGCCGGGGATGACCGTCGTCTGCGGCGACTCCCACACCAGCACGCATGGCGCCTTCGGCGCGCTGGCCTTCGGCATCGGCACCAGCCAGGTGGAGCACGTACTCGCCACCCAGACGCTGCCGATGGACCGCCCGCAGACCATGGCGGTCACTGTCGACGGCAGGCTTCCGCTCGGGGTGACCGCGAAGGACCTGATCCTCGCGGTGATCGCGCAGATCGGCACCGGCGGCGGTCAGGGGTACGTGCTGGAGTACCGCGGCGAGGCGATCCGTGCGCTGTCCATGGAGGGCCGGATGACGGTCTGCAACATGTCCATCGAGGCGGGTGCCCGGGCCGGCATGATCGCGCCGGACCAGACCACCTTCGACTACCTGTCCGGCCGCCCGCACGCGCCGACCGGAGCGGAGTGGGAGGCCGCGCTGAGCTACTGGCGGACGCTGGCGACCGATGACGGCGCGCGGTTCGACCGTGAGGTCCGGATCGACGCCAGCACACTGTCGCCTTTCGTGACCTGGGGGACCAACCCCGGTCAGGGCGTACCGCTGAGTGCGACGGTGCCGGAGCCCACCTCCCACGACGATGCGCGGGCGTTGGAGTACATGGCCCTGCAGCCGGGCACCGCGCTGCGCGATGTCGCGGTGGACACGGTCTTCATCGGCTCCTGCACCAACGGCCGGATCGAGGATCTGCGGGCCGCCGCCGATGTGCTGCGAGGGCGGCAGGTGGCCGACGGGGTGCGGGTCCTGGTAGTACCCGGCTCGGTCGGTGTGAAGACCCAGGCCGAAAAGGAAGGCCTGGACGCGGTCTTCGCCGCCGCCGGTGCGCAGTGGCGGGGCGCCGGTTGCTCGATGTGTCTGGGGATGAACCCGGACACTTTGGCGCCGGGGGAGCGCAGCGCTTCGACGTCCAACCGCAATTTCGAGGGCCGGCAAGGCAAGGGGGGCCGTACTCATCTGGTGTCCCCGGCGGTGGCCGCGGCGACCGCCGTCACCGGCCGGCTCTCCGCACCGGCCGACCTGAGAAGCGAACCCGCGAACGGAGCCCGGTAATGGAAGCTTTCCCCAGCCCGTACACCGGTACGGCAGTTCCGCTGCGACGCAGCAACGTGGACACCGACCAGATCATCCCGGCCAGCTACCTCAAGCGAGTAAGCCGAACCGGCTTCGCCGATGGGCTTTTCGCGGCCTGGCGAGCCGAGCCCGGATTCGTCCTGGATGATCCGGCCTACCGCGGGGCAACCATTCTCCTCGCGGGGCCGGACTTCGGTACCGGCTCCTCACGAGAGCACGCGGTCTGGGCCTTGCAGGATGCAGGTTTTCGGGTCGTCATTTCCGCCCGCTTTGCCGATATCTTCCGCGGCAATGCCTACAAGGGCGGGTTGTTACCCGTGCAACTCGACAACGCGGCCGTACAGCAGCTGATGTCGCTGGTGGAGACTTCGCCCGCCACGCCCGTGACCGTCGATCTGGCCGAGCGGGCGGTACGGGTCGAGCCCACCGACGGCGCTGCCTTTTCCGCCTCCTTCGACATCGACGACTACGCGCAGTGGCGGCTGCTGGAAGGCCTCGACGACATCGAGTTGACCCTCACCGCAGCCGCCGACATCGCAGCATTCGAGGCCACCCGACCGCCGTTTCTCCCCGCTGCGCTACCGATTCGTGGCTGAGCCCGGCACATTGCCTTGCGACACAACAACAATGTGCCGCCCGGTTGTTGTGTAGCGTGCAAAACGGGCCTACCGTTCCGCACTAGTGGAGGTATTGGGCCTCGACACCATGCGGAGGCAGCGGCGTGAATAAGTCGGAGCTCATTGAAGCCATTACGGAGCGGGTAGCGGTCGACAAGCGGACGGTCACCACAGCAGTGGACGCTCTGCTCGAGACGGTGACCCGGACCGTCGCCAAGGGGGAACGGGTCGTACTCACCGGCTTCGGTTCCTTCGAGAAGCGCGACAAGCCGGCGCGCACCGGCCGCAACCCGGCCACCGGGGCCACGGTGAAATTGAAGAAGACCTCGGTGCCTAAGTTCAAGCCGGGTGCGGGATTCAAGGACGTGGTGAGCGGCGCCAAGAAACTGCCGAAACTGCAGTCCAGCGCGAAGAGGTCAGCAACGGGCGCGGCCCGGTCCACGGCGCGGGCCGCCGCCAACGCGGCCGAGGGTGCTGCCGGTGCTGCCGTCGGTGCCGTACGCAATGCGGCCCGCAGTGCTACTGCAGCCACCTCGCGGGCGGCCAGCGGTACCCCTGCCCGTTCGGCCCCTGCCCGTTCGGCCCGGAGCACGGCGGCCGCGAGTCCCTCGGCGAGTCCGGCCACGGCGAAGGCCACGAGCTCCCGGACCACCGCGGCGAAGGCGACGGAGCCGGCCGCTGGTCGGACTGCCGCCAGCCGGACCGCCGCTGCGAAGGCGGCCCCGACCGCAACGCGAACTTCGGCAAGCGGATCCACCGCGACAAAAGCGACGGCTGCGAAGTCGACGGCAACGAAATTCGCGGCGGCGAAGGCGCCGGCCGCCAGGTCAACGACTGCCAAGGCAACGACTGCCAGGTCAACGACCGCCAAGGCAACGACAGCGAAGTCGGCGGCGAAGACGCCGGCCAGTCGGGCGAGCGCAACGAAGTCCGCAACCAGCTCGACGGGCAGGGTCACCGCCGACCGGGCCACGACGGGTCGGGCGACCCGCTCCACTGCTGCCACCCCGACCGGTGGAGCGGCGGGGAAGCCGGCAGGCGCCGGCACCCGCCGGACGGCGGCGAAGTAGCCTCTCGAAGCGGCGGTCCGTGCGCTAGGCGGAGTTGCCCTCGATCGGGAAGGTGGCGAGGGTGAGAAACACCACCCGTCGCTCGGCCGCTTCCCCCTCCACCAGGATGCGGACCCGCTGTCCGAGGCGCAGCAGCCGCAGGCCGGAACGGTCGAAGGCGTCGCTGCCGTAGGGCAGCAGAGTGCCGTCATCGAGAATCACGTCGCCGCTGCGCGTCTCGGGAAGGTACTGGCGCACCGTAGCCTGCACGGGCCCAGCGTACGGCGCTGCGCCCGTGCCTATCCCCGCCGTATCCCCGCCGTCAAGGGGGTTACGGCAGGCCGCTTCCTGGGTGCGGCAGCCACGGTTCCACCTCAATCATCAGCTCACGGGTGTACCGGCCCAGGTGCACGGACCGCGCGGATTGCAGGTCCGCCAGCGTGTCCACGTCTCGTCGCAGCCCTGGCCCACCCGCCGTGGTGAGATCGACGGCGCCACCGTCGACGTGCCGACGGTAGGAATCTGGACCGAACGCTGGTTGCAGCAAGGGGTAGTCGGTGGCTGCCAGCAGCGTCGTACCGACCGCGCCGGCGTCTGCCACGACGGCCCGGGCGCCCCCCGGTACCTCGCCGAGCACCGCAGCCAACTCCGCCGGTTGCAGTGCCGGCAGATCAGCCGTCAACGCCACCACACCAGCCGCGGCACCATCCATCGGGCCGAGGCTGCGCCACGCAACGTTGACGCCGTGGCGGATCGCCGCATTCAGCCCCGCCCGGAGCGCGTCCGGCACGAGAAGGGCACCGAGGGCACCGAACTCGCCGGGGCGCGCCGCCAGCGCCTCGTCGTCGGTGACGACCCATACCTGGGCCACGAGCGGGCAGCCGACCGCGGCACTGACCGTGTCCAGCGCCATGGCGCGCGCCACCCGCGGCCGCATCAGCGGCGGAAGCGCCAACCGGCTCTTCGCGTCGAGCAAGCGCTTCACCGGTACCACGACGAGCCATCCGCAGTGCCCCGCAGCCGCCGTCACCGAATTCCGATGCTCATCTCGGGCCGCTTTCCGTGGACGGTTGCCTGCTCGAATGACATTGTGCTCGGCGTGTGTGGCGCCATAGTGGGCCGGCCTTGGGGCATTCTTTCGGCCAAGCGAGTCGCTTCGGGGTGGTTGGCCACGAGAGCTGCGGAGGAAGCGAGCGTGCACCGAGGAACGCTGGGATTCTGGACCCGGCTGGCGATCGCCATCGTGAAGCCGCCCACGGTGCTGCTCACCAGGCGGCGTTGGAAGGGCCAGCAGCCGATACCCGCGGCCGGCCGGATACCGCGGTTCCAGGCGAAGGGCGAGGCCTTCACGCTACCGATCTTGGGTCGGATCGTGCGGGGCGCCGGGCAGATACCCGTGCATCGAAACTTCGAACAGGCCGGCGATGCGCTCGTTGACGCGGCCTCGGCTCTGCAGCGTGGCGAGTGCGTGGGCATCTACCCGGAGGGCACCACAACACGGGATCCGGCGTACTGGCCGATGCGGGTCCGCACCGGCGTCGCCCGGCTGGCGTTGCGCAATGTGTTCGACCCCCGGCCGCTGTCGCCCGTGGCCGACCTCGGCACCCGGCGGACGGCCTGATGGCGTCGGCGAGGGACGACGGGGGTGAGCACACTCGGGCGGTGCACACTCCGTTGCCGACTCCGCCGGAGCAGCGACCGCTCGGGTTGCCGGTGTACCGTACCGCTGCCTTCGGCTTTGTCGATTCCGCCGAGTACGCTGACCTGCTCGCCGGCCGGCGCACGGGCTACTCCTACGGCCGGGAAGGCAACCCCACCGTGGTCGCCTTCACCGCCGCAGCCGCGGCGCTGGAGGGGTTCGGACTCGATACCGAGGTCACCGGCGCCGCTTTCGCGTCCGGCATGGCGGCGACCACGACGACGCTGATGGCGCTCACCCGAGCCGGTTCCCATCTCGTCGCGCCGCGGCAGCTCTACGGCGGTACCTACGGTGCGCTCAGTGGCCTGCTCGAACGCTTCGGTGTCTGCGCGGAGTTCGTCGACATCCGCGACCTCGACGCCGTGCAACGGGCGATGCGGCCGCAGACCGCGCTGTTGTGGGCGGAGACGATCGCCAACCCGACGCTCACGGTGGCCGACCTGCCATCGTTGGCGGCAATCGCACACCAGGCCGGCGTACCGCTGGTCGTGGACTCCACCTTCGCCACGCCGGTGGTCTGTCGGCCGCTCGAGCACGGCGCGGACCTCGTGGTGCACTCCGCGACGAAATTCCTCGGCGGCCACAGCGACGTCCTCGGCGGCCTGGTGCTCGGAGCGCCGGACCTGGTTGCTCGGATCGCCGCCACCCGGTCGGTACTGGGCGGGTCGCTGTCACCGGATGACGCCTTCCTGCTGCACCGGGGACTGGCGACGCTGCCGTTGCGCATGAACCGGCACTGCGCGTCGGCCCATGCGGTGGCCGAGGCTGTGCTGGCGGAGACCACGGGGGGGTCGGTGCGGGCGATTCACTATCCCGGGCTGCCCACCTCGCCGGAGCACGCTCTGGCCGTCCAATTGTTTCGCCCGCACCGCTTCGGCGGCGTCCTGTCCATCGTCGTATCGGGTGGCCGGGAAGGTGCCGCCGCGGTGTGTGATGCCGCCCGACTCGCCACGGTGGCGAGTTCCCTCGGCGGTACGCACACCACACTTTCGCCCGTGGCCACCACGACGCACCGGCAGTTCGACGACGCCGCGCTCGCCGCTGCTGGCATCGATCCCGGGATGATCCGGATCTCCATCGGCCTGGAGGACCCGGCTGACCTGATCGCCGATCTGGTCGCGGCGAGCCGGGCCGGGCCACCCAGGTAGCGTCGAGCCGGTGATGTCAGAGCTCCCCGACCCGCCCGACCGCCGACCGCTGGTGGCGGTGGTCTTCGGTGGTCGCAGCCCCGAACACGCCATCTCCTGCGTCAGTGCCGGCAGCATCTTGGAGTCGGTGGACCGGGAGCGTTACGACGTCGTGGCGGTGGGCATCGCGCCCGACGGCCGCTGGGTACTGGCGCCGGACGACCCGAAACAGTTCGCACTCTCCGGCCGCCACCTTCCCGCGGTGGACGGCGGCGGACCCGGGGTCGCGCTGCTCGGGGACCCGACCTCACCCGGCTTGGTGGCCCGGGAGTGCGCAACCCGCGGCCCGTTGGCGGGCGCCCCGACCGAGGTGGACGTGGTGTTTCCCGTCCTGCACGGGCCGTTCGGTGAAGACGGCACGATCCAGGGTCTGCTGGAGTTGGCCGGCATCCCCTACGTCGGTTCCGGTGTGCTGGCCAGCGCCGCCGCGTTGGACAAGGAGTACATGAAGTTGCTGTTCGCCGCTCGGGGGCTGCCGATCGGCGAGTACGCAGTACTTCGGCGTGGCCAGCCGCTGGACGCAGTGCATGCGCTCGGGTTGCCGGTATTCGTCAAGCCGGCGCGGGCAGGCTCCTCGCTGGGCATCACCAAGGTGACGGATCCCGAGCAATTGCCTGCCGCGCTGGCTGACGCGTGGCGGCACGATCCGAAGGTGATCATCGAGGCGGCGGTGTCCGGACGCGAGATCGAATGCGGGGTGCTCGCAGCCGGTGCCCCCGGGGAGCCGGCGGAAGCATCGCTGCCCGCGGAGATCCGGGTGACCGGCGGCCGGGAGTTCTACGACTTCGAGGCGAAGTACCTCGACGAGGCCACCGAGTTCGATGTACCGGCGCAGATCGGCGCCGCCCGTACCGCCGAGGTGCAGGCGCTGGCCCGGGCAGCTTTCGGCGCCCTGGAGTGCGAGGGGCTGGCCCGGGTGGACTTCTTCCTGCGACCCGACGGTTCGCTGCTGGTCAACGAGATCAACACCATGCCCGGGTTCACCCCCGCGTCGATGTTCCCGCGGATGTGGGCGGCGAGCGGGGTGGATTACCCAGCACTGGTGGACCGGCTGATCACCGATGCGTTGCGCGGTGGGGTCGGACTGCGCTGATTTGTGCTGATTTGTGCTGATTCTGTGCTGATATCGGGGTGAGAGGTACGCGGCTACACCGGGATCGGTCGGCGCGGGAGCGCGGCGGCGACCGCGTTGCTGAGGTCGATCAGGATGGAACTCTGCCCGGCGTACTGCTTGGGGATGTCCACCCGGACGAACACGCCACGGTCCACGGCGGTGTAGTCCACGGTGTTCGTGCCGGTGTGCTCCAACCAGGCAACGCCGTTGACCCCCAACGGCGCGGTGTCCGACCCGCGCAGCCCGGACGGCCGAGGTACTCCGCAGACGAGTACGACGGCCGGATCGCCCCACGCGGCGGTGAACTCCGACCGCGGCTTGACCGGTCGGGATTTGTGCGTACTGACCTTCGCTGGCAGCTGGCTGTGCAATCGCGTGCACAGTGCGGCGTCGGTCGGTGCCGGTCCGGGCAGGGGTACCACAACCGGCCCGGTGCCGCCGCAGCCCGAGGCGCCCCACGCGATGGCGGCGACCATCCCGGAGAGCAGCGCGCGCGAGACCGGCCTCGACACGCCCGAGCAGCCGGCGGTCAGAGGTGGACGACGGGGCAGGTGAGGGTCCGGGTGATGCCAGGGACGCCTTGAATGCTGGCGACCACCAACTTGCCGAGCTCATCGACGTTGCGGGCCTCGGCGCGGACGATGACGTCGTAGGGCCCGGTGACGTCCTCCGCCATGGTCACCCCGGAAATGTCGGCGATCTGAGTAGCGACCTGGGCGGCCTTTCCGACTTCGGTTTGGATGAGGATGTAAGCCTGGACACCCATCAGGTTGCCTCCACTTCTGGGAACGGACGGAACGGCTCGGGTTGCAACCTATCTTCTCCCGTCGCCCGCAATCCTCAGGAGCCGCTGCCATCACCGACCCGGCAAGCCACCCTTCCGACGGCCGCACCGTCGCCGATGTCGGCGAGTTCGGGCTGATCGCAGCGATCACGGCTCGGCTGTCTCCGGCGTTGCCGGCGGCTGCCGTGCTGCTCGGCCCGGGGGACGACGCCGCCGTGCTGGCGGCACCGGACGGCCGGGTGGTGGCCAGCACCGACATGCTGGTCGAGGGCCGGCACTTCCGTCGGGACTGGATGAGCGGGTACGCCGTCGGACGACGCGCCGCCGCGCAGAACCTGGCCGACATTGCGGCCATGGGCGCGGTCCCGACCGGGATGCTCATCGGCTTGGCCTGTCCGGGTTCCATGGAGGTGAGCTGGGCGCAGGAGTTCGCCGACGGCTTGCGGGCGGAGTGCGGCGAGGTGGGGGCGTCGGTGATCGGCGGCGACGTGGTGCGGGCGGAGCGCATCACGATCGCGGTCACGGTGCTCGGCGATCTGCAGGGCCGGCCGCCGGTGACGCGGTCCGGCGCCGGACCCGGGGATGTCCTGGTGGTGGCCGGGCGGTTGGGTTGGTCAGCGGCAGGCCTCGAGCTGTTGGCCACCGGCCGGGCGTCCGAGGGGCCACTGGTCGACGCCTACCGCCGGCCGCGGCCGCCCTATTCCGCCGGGCCCGAGCTGGCGCTTGCCGGGGCCACCGCGATGATCGATATCAGCGACGGGCTGCTCGCCGACCTCGGCCATATCGCACAGGCCAGCGGCGTGCAGGTCGACGTGGACAGCGCGGCGGTGGCCGGCCTGGCCCTCCCCGCAGACGTCACCCACGGGCTCACCGGCGGGGAGGATCACGCCCTGGCGGCCACCCTGCCGGCAGCGGCGCCCGTGCCGGCCGGGTTGGTCGTGGTCGGCCGCGTCCTCCCCGGCACCGGCGTGACTGTCGACGGCCGGCGGTGGGAGGGCCCTGGCGGCCACGACCACTTCGGTACCGGCCCCTCGTAGGCTCGCTCAGGTGGCTCCTCCCCGCGTTCTGACGATCGCCGGCTCGGACTCCGGCGGCGGTGCCGGCATCCAGGCCGATCTCAAGACCATGCTGGCGCTCGGTGTGCACGGCATGTCGGTGATCGCCGCGGTGACGGCACAGAACTCGGTCGGCGTACAGGGGTACTGGGAGCTGGAGCCGGTTGCCGTCCGGGCGCAGATCGACTCGATACTCGGGGACATCGGGGTGGACGCGGTGAAGACCGGCATGCTGGCCTCACCGGCGCTGGTCTCGACGGTTGCGGCCGCCCTCGCCGAGGTGACCGCACCGATCGTGGTGGACCCGGTGAGCGTGTCCAAGCACGGCGACCCGCTGCTCGACCCCGAAGCGGTGGCCACCCTGCGGGACACGCTGATCCCATTGGCGACCTTGGTGACGCCGAACCTGCCGGAGGTCGCCGAACTCACCGGCATTGCGGTCGAGACCGAGGCCGACCTGCCCCGGGCAGCCGCCGCGATGCTGGGCCTGGGACCTACCTGGGTGCTGGTCAAAGGCGGGCACCTCGGCGGATCGGCCAGCGCCGAGTCGGTGGACCTGCTCACCGACGGGACCACGGCGACCCTGCTCCGCGCGCCGCGGCTGGACAACGCCCACACTCACGGCACCGGCTGCACGCTGGCGTCGGCGATCGCCTCGTACCTGTCCCTCGGGCGGGAGATGCCCGAGGCCGTGAAGGCCGCGAAGGACTACGTCACCGGGGCGATCGAGCACGGATTCGCGCTCGGAGCCGGGATCGGTCCGGTGGATCACGGCTGGCGCTGGCGGCAGTGAGCGGTGCGCTGCGAATCGTCGCAGAGGCGTACGACGGGCCGACCGGCGCCGCACTCGTCCCGCAGGTGCAGCAGGAGTACGTCCAGCGCTACGGCGGTCCGGACGAAACGCCGGTCGACCCGCCGGAGTTCGCCCTTCCGCGCGGCCGATTCCTGGTTGCTTATCTGGGCGGCCAACCGGTCGGCTGCGGCGGTATCCGGCTGCTCGGCGAGGGTGTGGCCGAGATCAAGCGGATGTACGTGACTCCCGACGTCCGCGGTCGGGGATACGCCCGGGCGCTGCTGCGGGCCTTGGAGGAAGCTGCCCAGGAAGCCGGCTGCCGGGAAGTGCGGTTGGAGACCGGAACGCTGCAACCGGAGGCACTGGCGTTATACGCGTCCAGCGGATACACGCCGATCGAGCCGTACGGCTACTACCGCTGCGCGCCGGAAAGTCGCTCCTTCGCGAAAGCCCTGCCTCCGCAGCCCGGCTAACCGGCGCGAGCGACCTTGCCGGCCTTCAGGCAGGACGTGCACACGTTCAACCGCTTGGGCGTACGACCGACCAGCGCATGCACGGTCTGAATGTTCGGGTTCCAGCGCCGGCGGGTGCGGCGGTGGGAGTGGGAGACGGACATGCCGAAACCCGGCCCCTTGCCACAGACGTCGCACACGGCAGCCACGGGAAACGCTCCTTGGGACAGCAGACGGAGCACCCAGGGTATCTGGCTGGGGCGCGCCGGAACAAACTTCCGGCGTGGAGCGCGAAGCCAAGGGTGCCAGCGTGCATCGCTAGTCTGCACCGAGCGACTGCTGTGCCCTCTGGAGGAAGCCGCCTTGTCCACCGATATGCCGGCCGCGGGCAGCCTCGATGGCCCAGCTGTGGCCCGCTGGTTGGTGGCCGGCGCGGATGCCTTGGGCAGCGCTCGCGGGGAGTTGGACGACATCAACGTGTTCCCGGTGGCCGATGGGGACACCGGTACGAACCTCGCGCTCACCGCGACGGCGGTCGCGGATGCTGTCCGTCCGTGGGCAGGTGCCTCAGCGGCCACGACCGCGGAAACCGTGGGCGCGGGGCTGATCGCCGAGACCGCCGCCGAGGCGGCGCTGCAAGGCGCCCGCGGCAACTCCGGGGTCATCCTGGCCGCCTGGCTGCATGGGTTCTCCGACGGAGTGAGCGCGCAGCCGCTGCTCGACGGAGGGACGCTGGCTGACGGGTTGGGCGCCGCCTCCCGCGGGGCCACCGCAGCGGTCGGCCGGCCGCTGGAAGGGACGATCCTCACCGTCGCCCGCGCTGCCGCCCAGGCCGCCCGGCTGCCTCCGCCGCCGGCGACCGCCGCGCAGGTCGCGGCCTCCGCCTTGGCCGGTGCGCGCGCCGCGTTGATCGAGACGACCAGCCAACTGCCGGTACTCGCGGCGGCGGGCGTGGTGGACGCCGGTGGTGCCGGCCTGGTCGTACTGCTCGAGGCACTCGCCGGGGTGCCGAGGGTGCCCGCCGACCGAACCGCCGTCCCATCGCGGGCATCCGACCAGCACCCGGTGGCCGAGGCTCCGACGCCGGAGAGCGAGCCGGCGTATGAAGTGATGTACCTGCTGGAGGCCCCGGCGCAGTCCCTACCCACGCTGGAGGCGACGCTCGGTGCGCTCGGCGACTCCCTGGTGGTGTCCGGGCGCCCCGGCTACTACCGGGTCCATGTGCACGTCGACGACGTCGGCGCCGCCATCGAGGCCGCGATCGAGGTCGGCCGGCCGCGCCAGATCACGGTGACCCGGTTCGCCGATCAGGTCCGGCCCGCGGTCCCGGCGGCGGCGGCCGGACGGGCGGTGGTGGCCTTGGTGCACGGTGCCGGCTTGTCCCCGCTGCTCGCCGCGGCCGGCGCCACCGTGGTGGAAGGCTTCCAGCTGGGCTGGCCCAGTACCGCCGAGGTACTGCACGCCATTCGAGGCACCGGTGCCGGCGAGGTGATCCTGTTGCCCAACGACGCTTCGGCGGCGGTAGAGGCCGAGGCGGCCGCCGCTCGGGCCCGCGAGGAAGGTCGCACGGTTCGGGTGGTACCGACCCGCTCGGTGATGCAGGGTCTGGCCGCGTTGTCGGTGCACGACCCCGACATGCCGTTTGGTGATGCGGTGGTGGCGATGACCGCCACCGCCCGATCGACCCGGTCCGGCGAGGTGATGATCGCCGAACATGCCGCGCTGACCAGCGCCGGTATCTGCGCGCCGGGCCAGGCGCTGGGATTGATCGAGGGGGACGTCGCCCTGATCGCGGACGATGTCGGCACCGCCGCCGGGAAGCTGCTCGACCGGTTGTTGCTCGGCGGTGGTGAGTTGGTGACCGTGGTGATCGGCGCCGATGCACCCGACGGCCTGGCGGATCGGTTGGCCGCTCAGGTACGCGCGGGTTGGCCTGCGGTCGAAGTGGAGCTGCACGACTGCGGCCAGGTGGGACACCCGTTGCTGGTCGGTGTCGAGTGACCGATCTCGACGAGCCGCTCCGGGCCACGCTCGGAAAGGCGGCGGCCGAACTGGAGAGAGCCTTTGGTTTTCGTACCGTCGAGGACCTGCTCGCCCACTACCCGCGGCGCTACGCCGAGCGCGGCCAGCTCACCGCCCTGGACGGTCTGAAGATTGACGAGCACGTCACAGTGCTCGCCAAGGTGGCCCGGGTCTCCCGACGTCCGATGAAGCAACGCAAGGGCGAGATCGTCGAAGCCCAGGTCACCGACGGGTCTGGCTTTCTGACGCTCACCTTCTTCAAGCAGGGCTGGCGGGCCAATCACCTGCGACCCGGGCGGCAGGGGCTCTTCGCCGGCAAGGTTTCGGTGTACGGGCACAAGCGCCAGCTGACCCATCCCACGTACCTGCTGCTCGACTCCGACGGCGACGACCCGGATGCGGTCGCCGCCGCGGCCGAGTTCTCCGGCGCGCTGATTCCGGTGTATCCGGCGACCGCCGCCGTGTCGTCCTGGGAGATCGCCCGCTGCGTCTCCCTGATCCTGCCGTTCCTCTCCATCGCCGACGATCCGTTGCCGGCGCAAGTACGAGAGCGCGAGCGGCTGCTCGACCGTGATGCCGCCCTTCGAGCGATCCACCGGCCGCAGAGCCGTGCCGAGGTCGCCCGAGCCGAGACCCGGCTCGCCTGGGACGAGGCGTTCGTACTGCAGGCCACCCTCGCTCAACGCCGGCAGGCGGCCCAGGCGTTTCCGGCCGTACCGCGCCCGACGCGCCCGGATGGCCTGCTCGCCGCCTTCGACGCCCGGTTGCCCTTCACCCTCACCGCGGGCCAGTGCGAGGTGGCCGACGTGCTTACCAAGGAGCTTGCCCGCCCACATCCGATGCACCGGCTGCTGCAGGGGGAGGTGGGTGCTGGCAAGACGGTGGTGGCCCTGCGGGCCATGCTCACCGTGGTGGACAGCGGCGGCCAGGCGGCGCTGCTCGCGCCCACCGAGGTACTCGCTTCGCAGCATGCCCGGTCCATCCGGGCGCTGCTCGGCCCGCTAGCCGTCGCCGGCGAGCTCGGTGCGGCGGCTGGCGCCACCCGGGTGAGTCTGCTCACCGGTTCGATGCCGGCCGCAGCCCGTCGAGCCGCACTTGCCGAGACGGCCTCCGGGGAGGCCGGCATCGTGATCGGCACTCACGCCCTGTTGCAGGAAGGGGTGAACTTCGCCCAGCTCGGACTTCTCGTCGTGGATGAACAACACCGTTTCGGTGTCGAACAACGGGACACCCTCCGGGCCAAGGGCAGCACGCCGCCGCACGTCCTCGTGATGACCGCAACGCCGATCCCGCGGACGGTGGCGATGACGGTGTACGGTGATCTGGAGACGTCCACCCTGCGCGAGTTACCGGCCGGCCGGTCGCCGGTTTCGAGCTTTGTGGTGCCGGGAGACAACCCGGGCTGGACCGAACGGATGTGGGGTCGGGTCCGGGATGAGGTGGCCGCCGGGCATCAGGCGTACGTGGTATGCCCGCGGATCGGCGATGACGGCAGTTCGGCTGACGGCGCGGCCGAGGAGCTGGCCGATGTGGATGCAAGCCCCGAACGGCGCCCGTCCGCGGCAGTCCTGGAAGTGGCTCCCGCGCTGGCGAACGGACCACTCCGTGACCTGCGGCTCGGCGTGCTGCACGGCCGGTTACCGCCGGAGGAGAAAGAGGCGGTGATGGCGGAGTTCGCGGCCGGCCGCCTCGATGTACTGGTGGCCACCACCGTCATCGAGGTCGGCGTGGACGTCGCCAACGCCACCGTCATGGTGGTACTGGACGCCGACCGGTTCGGCGTGTCCCAACTACACCAGCTCCGCGGTCGGGTCGGCCGGGGCAATGCCCCCGGTTGGTGCCTGCTGCACTCCGCGGCGGAGACCGGCCCGGCGGTGGAGCGCCTCGGTGCGGTGGCCGCCACCACGGACGGCTTCGAGCTCGCCCGGGTCGACCTGGAACAGCGCCGGGAGGGCAATGTCGTCGGAGCCGAGCAGTCCGGCCGCCGCAGCGGCCTGAAGATGCTCAGCCTGCTGCGCGACGAGCCGATCATTCGTCAAGCCCGCGAGGATGCCACCGCAGTCGTGGCCGTCGACCCGACGCTGGCGGGCAGCCCCGGCCTGGCCCGTGCCGTCGCCCGGCTCGCCACGGCGGCCCAAGCACAATATCTGGAAAAAACCTGACGAGAGGCAGCTACCCGTCCACCAGATTGACCTTATCGAGAGGGGAACGATGAAGAACTTCCGTAACCGCGAACGAACTGCAGCCCGCCTGCGGTCGCTGCGCCCGCCTCGCCGGGTGTTCGCCGCCGGAGCGGCCCTGGCCGTCCTGCCGATGACCGGCGCCGGGGCGAGCGCGACTTCCGCCGGCACGCCGGCCGCCGCCACGACCGCGGCGGTGCTCACCTCGGCCCGGCTCACGGTGTTCCGCCCGAGCACCGGTACCTGGTACATCAACCCACCGGGCATCAGTATTCGATGGGGAGCGAACGGGGACATCCCGGTCGCCGCGGACTACAACGGTGACCGGAACATCGATCTGGCGGTGTTCCGACCGTCGAACGGAACCTGGTACGTCCGCAAGGTCGGCACCGTCCGATTCGGCCAGCGCGGAGACATCCCGGTGCCGATGGACTACGACCGGGACGGAAAGGACGACATCGCGGTGTGGCGCCCCTCCACGGGCACCTGGTACATCCGCGGTCTTGCGGCCGAGCGGTGGGGCGCCGCCGGCGACATACCGCAACCACAGAACTACACCGGCAACGCCCGGCCGGAGTTGACCGTGTTCCGTCCCTCGACCGGCACCTGGTGGATCCGTGGGCTGCCGTCGGTGCGGTGGGGGCAGTCGGGCGACCTGCCGGTGGCCGCCGACTACGGCGGACCGGACCGGAAGGCGGACATCGCGGTGTGGCGTCCGTCCACCGGCGCTTGGTACTTGCGGGGCGTCGGGAAGGTGACGTGGGGCGCGGCCGGTGATCGACCGGTGGTGGGTGACTACAACAGTGACCGGCGCGCCGATTTGGCGTTGTGGCGGCCGAGCACGGGGACCTGGTATGTGCGCAACATCGTCCGTTCGACCTGGGGGACCCCGACGGATGTGCCGGTCTTCCTGCCCCGGAGAACCGCCTTGTAGTTTCTGCGCGTTTCGTCGCAGCCATCGGCCATGATGCCGCCATGGACTTGACTGCATCAACCCGCACGCTGCGCTTCCTGCGCACCTCATCGATTGCCGCGGTGGCTGCCCTCGGCGCCACCGCGGCAATCGGCATCCCGGCCCACGCCACACCCCCACCACGGTCCGGAGGTTTCGCCACCGTCGCCGCCCAGCCGGCCGTGGCGGCGGCGAGCCGACAACCCGCCACGATGACGGTGTTCCGACCGTCCAACGGCACCTGGTACGTCCACGGCGTCGGCAGCCGGCAGTGGGGCCGCAACGGCGACGTTCCGGTGCCCGCGGATTACAACGGCGACGGCACTACCGACTTGGCGGTGTACCGGCCGTCGACCGGGGTCTGGTACATCCGCAACGTCGCCACCGTCCGGTGGGGAAATCGTGGCGACCTACCCGTTCCACGTGATTACGACGGCGACGGCCGGGTGGAGATCACGGTGTTCCGGCCCTCGAACGGCACCTGGTACGCGCGCGGCCTCGGCGAAATCCAGTGGGGTCAGAACGGGGACAGCCCCCAGCCTCGGGACTATGACGGGGACGGCAACGTCGACGTCGCGGTCTTCCGGCCCGCCACCGGCTATTGGTGGGTGCAGGGCTTGGGCAAGGTGCGGTGGGGTCGGGCAACCGACAAGCCGGTGCCTCGGGACTACGGCGGCAGCGGTGCCGCCGACGTCGCCGTCTACCGCCCGTCGACCGGCGGCTGGTACATCCACGGCGTGGCGACGGTCCAGTGGGGCCGCTCTGCGGACGAGCCCGTCCCGGGTGACTTCAATGCCGACGGCATCGTGGACATCGCGGTCTGGCGGCCCGGCAGCGGCCAATGGCTGGTCCGCGGTGGCTCAACAGTGGCGTGGGGCCGGGCCGGCGACCTCCCGCTCGCCACGCCGGCCCGCATCAGCCTCCGCTAAACCGTTCGGTGCCGGCGTGACGCGCATCGTTGCGGGCCACGCCGGCGGTCGGCGGCTCGTGGTACCTCCCGGGGGGGACACCCGGCCGACCTCCGACCGGGCCCGAGAGGGCTTGTTCTCCACGCTCGAGGCGCTCGGCGGTCCGCTGACCGGCGCTCGGGTGCTGGACCTGTACGCGGGATCCGGCGCGCTCGGGCTGGAGGCGCTGTCCCGCGGCGCCGCGTCGGCCACCCTGGTGGAGTGCGAGCCGAAAGCACTGCGAGCGTTGCGGACCAACGTGGCGGCGCTGGGGTTGCCCGGCGCCACGGTGGTGCCCGACCGGGTCGAGCGCTGGATCGCCGGGGTTCCCGCGGGCGCGGACCGTCCGGCCTACGACGTGGTGCTCGCCGATCCGCCGTACCGGTTGCCGGCAGAGCAACTCGCCGGGGTGCTGGCCGCGCTGCTGGCGGGAAAGCTGCTCGCCATCAGAGCGGCCGGCGGAGCAGCTGGCGGATTGGCGGCGGTCGAGCGGTCGCGTCGGGAACCGGCGTTCGCCTGGCCGTCCGGTTGGGACCCGCTCCGGACCCGACGCTACGGCGAGGCGGTTCTTTGGTACGGTCGCCCAGCCTGACAACGGAGGTTCCGGTGCCACGACGTGCCATCTGCCCGGGATCATTCGACCCGGTGACCTGCGGCCACCTGGACATCATCGAGCGTGCCAGTGGCATCTACGACGAGGTCGTGGTCGCGGTGATGATCAATCCGGCGAAGCAGGGCCTGTTTCCCCTCGACGAGCGCATCGAGATGCTGCGCGAGGCCACCGTGAACTACCCCAACGTGACCGTCGATTCCTTCACCGGATTGCTCGTGGACTATTGCCGTGAGCGCGGCATCCCGGTGGTGGTCAAGGGGTTGCGAGCGGTCTCCGACTTCGACTACGAGCTGCAGATGGCGCAGATGAACCAGTCGCTCGCCGGGGTGGAAACGCTGTTCATGCCGACAAACCCGCTCTACAGCTTCCTCTCCTCCTCGCTGGTGAAGCAGGTTGCGCTTTACGGTGGCGACGTTTCCGCGCTGGTCCCCCAATCGGTCACACGGCGCCTGAACCAGCACCTACCCGTCGAGAACGCCGCAAAGGGCTGACACTCTCGATTCATCGGCGCGGTGGGGCGCCGGTGGAGTAGCCCGAGTTGGCCGCCCAACGTTGACGCCGATCGGCCGGAACGACCGGGCACCGGGGTAAACTCGCCGGACCGTCCCTGCTACCGACCGGGTTTCGCATGCCTGGATCTGCCAAGCCGTACCTTGACCCACGCGCCCCGTTGGTGCTCGACACTCGCGAGTTGGGCCGACGGGCTGGCTCGCTGCGTCGTGCCCGATTCACCGTGCCCGCGCCGCCGGCCCTCGGGACCGCTCTGGTCGGCGTCCCCGTCGGTGCCGAGCTGGAATTGGATCTGCGGCTCGAGGCGGTGATGGAGGGGATCCTGGTCTCGGGTCAGGCGCGCGCTCCGCTCGCCGGCGAGTGCAGTCGGTGTCTGGACCCGTTGAACGCCACTGCGGAAGTGGAGCTGCAGCAGCTGTTCGTCTATCCGGACCTGCACGCGGACCAGTCCGAGGACGCCGAGGACGGTCTCGGCCAGCTCATCGATGATCGTCTCGATCTGGAACCGGTCGTTCGGGACGCGGTCGTCCTGGCCCTGCCGATCTCGCCACGGTGCCGCGAGGATTGTCCGGGGCTCTGCCCCACGTGCGGTGAGCGCCTGGCGGAGCTACCCCCTGACCACAGCCATCCGGTCGCCGATTCGCGCTGGGCGGCCCTCGCCGAGCTGTCCAACGATTCTGCGCCCGACAGCAACGCCCGCCATCCAGAGACGGGCTCCGCGTAGGATCGATTCCCGAGCATCCGAATGCGGGATGTCTGCACAACACACCGTTCCATCTGAAGACCTGGAGAGTTGACGTCGTGGCCGTACCCAAGCGCCGAATGTCGCGCAGCAACACCCACTCGCGCCGCTCGCAGTGGAAGGCCAACACACCGGCTTTCGCGACCTGCGGCCGCTGCCGGCAGCCTAAGCTTCCGCACGTTGCCTGCAGTAACTGCGGTACGTACAACGACCGACAGGTGATCGCCGTCTGACGTGCTCCGTCGTCGGACAGCAACGGGAGGGTCTCACAGTGACGGCGCCAGAACGCCAGGCGTTGGTGGACGCGCTGGGAGTGGAGTTGGACCCAGCGCTGCTGGAACGCGCGCTCACCCACCGCTCCTACGCGTATGAGAACGGGGGACTCCCCACCAACGAGCGGCTGGAGTTCCTCGGCGACAGCGTGTTGGGGTTGATCGTCACCGACGCGCTGTACCGAGACAACCCCGAGGTCAGTGAGGGCCAGCTGGCCAAGCTTCGGGCCGCGGTGGTCAATATGCGTGCCCTCGCCGGGGTTTCCCGGTCCCTCAATCTGGGCGCTCACCTACGACTCGGCCGCGGTGAAGAAACGACCGGCGGCCGGGATAAGACCTCGATCCTCGCCGACGGCTTGGAGGCGCTGATCGGTGCGGTCTACCTCAGCGGGGGACTCGACGGCGCCTCATCATTCGTGCACGGCCTGTTCGACCCGCTGCTGATGGATTCGGCGCTCCTCGGCGCCGGCCTGGACTGGAAGACCTCGCTGCAGGAGTTGTCCGCCGCGGAGTCGCTCCGCGCCCCGGAGTACTTGGTGACCGAGTCCGGACCGGACCACGCCAAGAACTTCGTCGCCGTCGCCGTGGTAGCCGGCGAGCAACTCGGGCTCGGCAGCGGAACGTCGAAGAAGCTGGCCGAACAAGAGGCCGCGGCGCAGGCCTGGCTGCTGCTCCGCGAGCGGGCCGCCGGGGCGGCCCGCACTTCTGGCGCACCGCCCACCACGGGGTGCTCCTCGGTGCAGCGCCCTTCGGCCGCTTCGACGACCTCCTAAGCCGTATCTCGGACCGCGGCCCATGCCGGAACTGCCCGAAGTCGAGGTCGTCCGGCTCGGTCTGGAGCGTGGCGTTGTGGGCCGCACGTTCCGCAGTGTGGACGTCGGGCACCCGCGGGCCATCCGTCGGCATCTCGCCGGTGCGGAAGACCTGATCGCGTTGCTGGTGGGGCGGCGGGTCCTGGCGGCCCGTCGGCGTGGTAAGTATCTGTGGCTTCCGCTGGATTCCGGCGAGGCCTTGTCCGCGCACCTCGGGATGAGTGGGCAGCTGCTCGTGGTACCCGCCGCCAAGCCGTCCGAGGCGCACCTGCGGGTCCGGATGACCTTCACCGACGGCGATCCGGAACTACGTTTCGTTGATCAACGCACCTTCGGGGGGATGGCGGTGTTCGCCGGCGGTGGCCGGGAGGAGCTCGGGCCGCCCCGGGAACTAGCCCATGTGGCTCGTGATCCGCTGGACGCAGAGTTCGATGACGACGTGTTCGCGGCGGGGGTTCACCGGCGGCGAACCGGGGTCAAACGGGCCTTGCTGGATCAGCGATTGATCAGCGGCGTGGGTAACATCTACGCGGACGAATCTCTGTGGCTTGCCCGACTGCACTACGCGCGGCCTACCGAAACGCTGCGCCGGGGAGAGGTCCAGCGGCTCTTGGCCGCCACCCGGGACGTGTTGGCGTCGGCGCTGACCGCCGGTGGTACCTCTTTCGACGCGCTCTATGTCGACACCGAGGGGGTCAGCGGACGTTTCGAGCGGGAACTGGCGGTGTACGGCCGACCTGGCCGGCCGTGTCTGCGCTGCGGTACGCCGATCCGCCGAGATGCTTTCATGAACCGCTCCGCGTACACCTGCCCGAAGTGCCAGCCGCGACCCCGCCGAGCCCATTGGTGAGGGAGCGCACGATGAGCCCGACGTGGGCGGGGGTACGCGTCACAAGCTCGTAACCAAACCGTGACATGCCTCTTGACCCTCCGCGCCGTACGTGGGACTCTATGTGCACCGGCCTCACCGTGACCCCGATGGCCAAAGGTGCTGTTGACAAGAGCACAAAGAAGGCTCTGTTGCACTGGATTTCTGGAGGATATGACTATGGCCAAGGCGCTTTTCGGCGCGGTCGGCATCGGCGCCGACGTCCGAATCCAGGCCGAGGTGCGTCGACTGCGATGTCGAGTACATGAATTGGAGGCCGAAGTAGCCCGCCTCCGATCCGCGAATGCAGACCTAGTAACCACCGTGGCCGTGGAGCGCGACCTGATGGCCCTCACCTCACGCGAGCCGGCATTGACCTGATCGCAGCCGCCGGGCAGTCGTCCGGTGTAGCGGTCACCTCCTTTCCGCGGGCTTCGGCGCGTTGGAACCGGGTTACGTCGATCCGCCGCCATAGGCTCCGTAGGTGCACCTCAAGAGCCTGACGCTCCGGGGGTTCAAGTCCTTCGCGTCCTCGACGACGCTGCGCTTCGAGCCCGGCGTCACCGCCGTTGTTGGTCCCAACGGCTCGGGCAAGTCCAACGTTGTCGACGCCATCGCCTGGGTACTCGGCGAGCAGGGCGCGAAGTCACTGCGCGGCGGCAAGATGGAAGACGTCATCTTCGCCGGTACGCCGGGCCGACCACCGCTCGGCCGGGCCGAGGTGCTGCTCACGATCGACAATACGGACGGCGCGCTGCCGATCGAGTGTTCCGAGGTGACAGTCAGCCGACTGATGTACCGCTCCGGTAGCTCGGAGTACGCGATCAACGGTTCCCCGTGCCGGCTGCTTGACGTGCAGGAACTGCTCTCCGACTCAGGCATCGGCCGGGAACTGCACGTGATCGTCGGTCAGGGCCAACTCGACGCGGTGCTGTCCGCGCGACCGGAGGACCGGCGGGCATTTCTGGAAGAGGCGGCCGGGGTCCTGAAACACCGTCGCCGCAAGGAAAAGGCGCTCCGCAAGCTGGACTCGATGGCCGCCAACCTGACCCGGCTCACCGATCTCACCGCCGAGCTGCGGCGGCAATTGGGGCCATTGGGTCGCCAAGCCGAGGTGGCGCGGCGGGCCGCCGGCATCCAGGCCGACTTGCGGGATGCCCGGCTACGCCTGCTCGCCGAGGACTTGACCGAGCTGAATGCCACGTTGGCCGCGGACCTCGCCGATGAGACCGCCGCCCGGGACCAGCGCTCTGCGGCCGAGGCGGCACTCGCCGATGCGGTCGCCGTGGAGAGCCGACTGGAGGCCGCTGCGGTCGAGGCGTCACCGCGGCTGGCTGCGGCCAACCAAATCTGGTACGGGCTGGCGTCGCTCGCCGAACAAGTCCGCGGCACCGCTCGGCTCGCCGCCGAGAGAGCGGGACACCTGGCCGTCGAACCGGAGCATCTGCGGCTGACCTCAGATCCGGACGCGCTGAGCGCCGAGGCGGCCGCGCTCCGCGACCGAGAACGCGCCCTGTCCGCCGCGCTCGCCGAGGAGTCTGCCCGGCTTGCCGCCGCGGTTGCCGAGCGGGGCACGTGGGAGGCCCGGCTGGCCGAATCGGAGCGCCGCCTGGTCGCGGCCGCGGCTGCACGGGCAGATCGGCGGGAGCGCCGAGCCCGACTCGCCGGGGAGGTGGCGGCCGCGAGTACCCGCCGAGCTGCGACCGCTGAGGAAGTGGGCCGACTCCAGGCCGCGGCCGCCGAGGCGGACGCTCGACGGGCTCAGGCGGAGGCGAGCTTCGCCACGCTGGAGAGCGAAGTGGCCGGTCTCGATGCCGGTGAACTCAACCTGGACGCCGACTACGAAGCCGCGAGCAGGGCGCTCGGCACCGCCGAGGACCGGCTTACCGAACTCGCCGACGGCGAACGCGACGTGGAGCGCCAGCGCGCCGCTTTGACCGCCCGGCGAGATGCGCTGGCGAGTGCGCTGGACCGCTCCGATGGCGCTGCCGCATTGCTGGCCAGTGACGAAGCGGGCTTGTTGGGTTCGTTGTCATCGCTGATCACCGTCCAACCCGGGGCCGCCGCTGCGCTGGCTGCCGCCCTCGGCGCAGTGGCCGACGGGGTGGCAGTACGCGATCGCGAGGTCGCCGTCCGCGCGCTGGCGCAGCTCCGTGCCGACGACGCCGGCCGAGTCGGGTTGCTGCTCGCCGACGTCGCGTCGCCGGCGACCGGAGCGACGAGGCCAGCGCTGCCGGCCGGAGCCTGCTGGGCCATCGACCTGGTAACGCCGGCCGCCGGTGTGGAGGCAGCCGTGCGCCGGTTGCTTGAGCGGGTCGCGGTGGTGTCGGACGCGGCGGCAGCCGGAGACCTGCTGGGCGATGGGAGTGGTTCGGCGGCGGAGCTGACCGTGGTCACCAGATCCGGCGAGATATTCACGGCCGAAACGGCCGTCGGAGGTTCGGCCGCCGCCCGGTCGCAGTTGGAGACCCGAGAGGCCCTCGCCGAGGTAGTTGCGGCCTTACGCGAGCAGGAGCATCGCGCGGAGCGGCTCCGGTTCGCCACCGCCACCGCCGAGGAGCAGCGTTCCGCGGCCACGGAGGCCGCCGCCGATGCGCTGCGCAGGCTGCACGACTCCGACGCCCGGCTTGCCGCGGTCGCCGAGCGGCTCGGCGAGCTCGGCACGGCCGCTCGGGCGGCGGCAGCCGAGGTCGACCGCCTGGCCCGGGCCGTCCGAGCGGCCGAAGCCGCTCGTGACGCCGCTATCCAGGCGCTCGCCGAGCAGGAAGCCCGACTCGCGGCGGTCGAGTCCGACGTCGTGGAGTCCGCCGCCGCACTGCGCCCCACCGATGGCCGATCCGACGTCGAACCGTCGAAGGCGGAAAGCAGCTCGCCGGAGGTCGCCGAGCGGGATCAGCTCGCGGCGGAAGCACAAGCCGCCCGCCAGACGGAACTGGAGGCGCGGCTCGCGGTCCGTACCGGTGAAGAGCGGGTACGAGCACTCGCCGGTCGCGCCGACGCGCTGCTGGCGGCTGCGGCGGCCGAACGGGCGGCTCGAGCGCGGGCCGAGCAGGCCCGGCAGCGGCGCGCCCGTCGGGCTGCCCGGGCCGGGGCGGTGGCGGCCGGTGCCGCGACGCTGCTCGGGCGAATCGAGACGGCCGAGCAGGCGGCCGCTGCCGAGCGCGACGCCGCCGAGGCCGCCCGAGCCGAGCGCGAGCGCGACCTCACCGGCGTACGGAACCGGGTGCGGGAGCTGACCGCCGCCGTCGAAGCCCTCACCGACGCGGTGCACCGTGACGAAGTCGTCCGAGCTGAGCTTCGGCTGCGGATCGAGGCCATCGCCGACCGGGCGGTGCAGGAGTACGCGGTGCCCGCCGCGGAACTGCTCGTCGAGTTCGGGCCGGACGTCCCGTTGCCGCCGGCGCAGGACGGCGGCGAACTCCGCCGTTACGACCGGGCAGAGCAGGAAGCCCGCGCGCAGAAGGCCGAGCGGGGGCTGGCCCGCCTCGGCCGGGTCAACCCGCTGGCGTTGGAGGAGTACGCGGCGCTGGAGGAGCGGCACGCCTTTCTGGTCACCCAGTTGGAGGACCTCAAGGCCACTCGACGTGACCTGCTCGCCGTGGTACGGGAGGTCGACGAACGGGTGGAGGAGGTCTTCGCGGCAGCTTTCGCGGACACCGCCCGGGAGTTCGCCACGGTGTTCCGCACCCTCTTTCCGGGGGGTACGGGCGCCTTGACGCTCACCGACCCCAACGATCTGCTCACCAGCGGCATCGAGGTGGAGGCGCGACCGGCCGGCAAGAAAGTGTCCCGGCTCTCGCTGCTCTCCGGCGGGGAACGATCTCTCACCGCCATCGCGATGCTGGTGGCCATCTTCCGGGCGAGGCCCTCCCCGTTTTACGTACTGGACGAGGTGGAAGCGGCGCTGGATGACCGGAACCTGGGCCGGTTGCTGGACCTCCTCGCCGAGCTTCGTAGCGCGTCGCAGTTGGTGATCATCACGCACCAGAAGCGCACCATGGAAGTCGCCGATGCCCTGTACGGAGTGACGATGAGCGGCGAGGGCGTCACCACGGTGATCTCCCAACGGCTCAGGCAGCCGATGGCCGCTTCCGCCTGAACGAGGCTGCGGCGACCGCGTCCCGCTGACCGGGCGGTGCTCTGCGAAGATGGCGTCCCGTGGAAGCACTGATCCTCATCCTGGCCATCCTGCTGGTCACCGTCGTCACCGCGGTGACCCTGGTGGCCGGTACCCGCCGCCGCCCGCAACTCCCGACCGAGCGCCGGGCCGGCTCGGTCCAGGCGGTGGACACCGTCACCCTGCCCGAGGCGCCCCCCACCCCCGAGCAGGCGCAGGCGCCCCCGGAACCGGCCGCACCTACCCTCGAGGTACCCGAACCGACCGCCGGCCGCTTGGTCCGGCTGCGGGCCAGGCTGGCCCGATCCCAGAACCTGCTCGGTCGGGGGCTGCTGGCACTGCTCGCCCGGGACGTCCTCGACGAGGACGCGTGGGAGGAGATCGAGGACACCCTGCTGGGCGCGGATGTCGGCCTGGACGCCACCACCGAGATCGTCAACCGGCTCCGCACCCGTACCAAGGTCGCCGGAACCCGCTCCCTGGACGACGTCCGAGCATTGCTTCGCGAGGAACTGCTCACCGCGGTCGGCACCGCGGACCGCTCGCTGGCCACCCTGCCGCACGCCGACCGACCGGCCGTGCTCCTGGTGGTCGGGGTGAACGGCACCGGCAAGACCACCACCTGCGGCAAGCTGGCCCGGGTCCTGATCGCCGACGGCCGCTCGGTGCTGCTCGGCGCGGCCGACACGTTCCGGGCTGCCGCTGTCGACCAGTTGCAGACCTGGGGGGACCGGGTGGGCGCGCACACCGTCCGCGGACCGGAAGGTGCGGACCCGGCAAGCGTCGCCTTCGATGCGGTGAAGCAGGGCATCGGGGAGCGGGTGGACACCGTACTCATCGACACCGCCGGAAGGCTGCACACGAAATCCGGGTTGATGGACGAACTCGGCAAGGTGAAGCGGGTCATTGAAAAGCACGGCCCGGTCGATGAGGTACTGCTCGTCCTGGACGCCACGACCGGTCAGAACGGCGTCATTCAAGCCCGCGTTTTCGCCGAAGTGGTGGATATCACCGGCATCGTGCTCACCAAGCTGGACGGCACCGCGAAGGGCGGCATTGTGGTCGCCGTGCAACGGGAGTTGAACGTACCGGTGAAGCTCGTCGGCCTCGGCGAGGGCGCCGATGACCTGGCCCCCTTCGAACCCGACGCCTTTGTTAATGCGTTGATCGGCGACTGAGTTCCGCTCTCGTGTCCCGCGCCGTGACGCACAGCGAGTGACGCCGTGGCGGTGAGTTAGCAGTGCTCCGGGAACGCTCAGGGCGGCCGTCGTGTTCACGGTTTCGAAACATTGGTGATGCGGTGTGGAAACGGGGGTTGGTGATGG
>JBDUDX010000234.1:0-16567 GCA_040002735.1 Frankiaceae bacterium
GAGTGGAGCGGGTGACGGGAATCGAACCCGCACTGTCAGCTTGGGAAGCTGAAGTCCTGCCATTGGACCACACCCGCTAGGAACTGGATCAGTCTATCGGGGTAACCGGCCACGCCTTCAGTCCGAGGGCCGGATGTTCTGGCCGTACTGGGAAGCCTGCGGTCCGCGCTGTCCCTGGTACTTGCTGTTGAGCCCTGGAGATCCGTACGGCCGCTGCGCCGGGGCGTCCAGCGGCATGAAGGAGACCTGCCCGATCTTCATCCCGGGCCAGAGCTTCACCGGCAGGGTTGCGACGTTGGACAGTTCCAGCGTCACCTCGCCGGTGAATCCGGCGTCGATGAAGCCGGCGGTGGCGTGGATCAACACGCCCCAGCGGCCGAGACTCGACTTGCCGTCGACGCGGGCGACGATATCGTCCGGCAGCCCCAAGCATTCCACGGTGGTACCAAGTACGAACTCACCGGGGTGCAAGATGAACGGCCCGCCGGCGGGTACCTCGATCAGAGTGGTCAGCTCGGCGGGTGAGGAGTACGGGTCGATGGACTCGGCGCTGTGGTTGACGATCACCCGAAACTGGCGGCCGAGTCGTAGATCCACGCTGGCCGGCTGAATCTGATCGTCGCCGAGCGGGGCGATCCGGATGCGTCCGTTGGCCAGCAACGTTCGGATCGTGCCGTCACTGAGGATCACTCGCCAGCCTCCACCGACGACACGGTAGCCGAGCTCGAGGCGGGCCGTAAGTTCACCCGGTACAAGTGCCGCTTGGCCCTCAAGGTGAGCGCCTCGCCGCGCCGAAGAGGGGGAAGCAAGATCGTCCCGGTGGAGAGGTCTCATGGATTCGCTCGACGTGGTCAGCGAGTTCCTGGTGCAGAGCCATGACTACCTGGACCGGCTGGAACACGACCTCGTGGCGCTGGAACGGGAGCCCACATCGACGCAACTGCTCAACCGGGTGATTGGGGTCGTCCATACCCTCGGGGTGGGCGGCGGGGTGCTGAACCTGCGGCGCTTCACTGCGCTGACCGACGGGGCCGAGGAACTGCTGGCGCAGATCAGCCGTGGCCGAGTGGCGTTCACCCCGGATGTGGCGGACGGCCTGCTCAGTTGCGCGGACTCCGTCCGAGCCATTCTGGACGTGCTCGAAGCGACCGGCGGTGAAGGCGAGGCGGATGCCGGCACGGTACTCACCATGCTCGACGCGCTCGCGGTGCCGGCGGAACCCCCGCTGGTGGCACCTCTGGGCGAGGTACTCGTGCAATCCGGCCTGGTCACTCCCGCCGCCGTCAGCTTGGCGCGACATGCCCAGGAAATGGGTGATCCCCGCCCGCTCGGCGAGATCCTCCTGACCCAGGGCTCGTTGACGCCGCGGCAGCTGGCAGCGGGATTGGACACCCAGACCGAGAAGCGCTCTGTACTCGACCGAGCGGTACGCGTCGATTCCGACGTTCTGGACACCTTGAGCCGGCTCGCCGACCAGCTGGCCGGAGCGGGAGACGCGCTGCGGGCCGCCCTGGCCGCCGAGCCCCCTGGTCCCGGTACGGCCGCGGCCGCCGCGCGCCTGGCGGTCGAGATCGACGATACGCGGGAGTGTATTCGCCAGACCTGGGTGCGCCGGCTGGATGACGTGTGGATGTGCCTGCCCCGGGTGGTGCGGGACACTGCGGCCTCGGCCGGCAAGGTGGTCACCTTGGAGACCGAGGGGGGCGGTCTGCGTTTGGACCGCGCGTTGATCGCCGCGCTGCGCGATCCGTTGATCCTGCTGGTGCGCAATGCGGTGGGACATGGTGTGGAATCACCGGCAGCCCGGCAGGATCTCGGCAAGCCGGCGGCCGGACTGGTCCGCGTCACGGCGACGGTCTGGGGCGACCAACTGGTCGTGGAGTTGAGCGACGACGGCGTCGGTATCGACCCGATGCGGGTCCGCAGCCTTGCACTGAGCTTCGGCCTGTCGAGCGCGTACGAACTCGCCCGACTCTCCGACGCCGCCGTGCTGCAGTTGATGCTGCTGCCCGGACTGACGAGGGACTTCGATGCCGAGGAGCCGCCATGGGCGCAGCCAGGGACGCCGCGGGGTTTCGGACTTGCCCTGGCCACGCTGGCCATCGAAGCGGCCGGCGGAGTGCTGGAGTTGTGCAGCGAACTGGGCGTGGGTACCACCGTCCGGCTGACCCTGCCCCTCGACGTCCGGTCCCGGGCGGTGCTGCCTTCCTGAGGCGGAGTACCGGCCCTCAGCCCGTGACCGTCATCCGCGCACTGGAAGACCCGCTGCCGTCCGATACGGTGATCTTGTACTCGCCCGGCGCGAGGGTCGGGACCAGGAACGCGGCGGCCGCTCTGCAGTCCGCGAGCGCAATGCCGGGCCGGGACACCCGCTTGCCGCCGACTGTCACCGTGATCGGCCGACCACTGGCTCCGGTGACGGACCATTTCACCCCGGCACCTGGCCCTACCTCGGTGGGTGAGACGGCGATCTGCAGCGTGGTGCAACTCCTCGCCAGCTCGGGCGCGTGCGAGCGGGCGGCGAGTCGACCGACGACGAGTACCACGAGCAGCACACCGATCAGGTAGAGCGTCCGTCGCATCTTCCGGCGGTCCGGGAGCGGCGTGGCGAGTCCCGGGGGCAACACCGGGATCGGGTCACCCAGCTCGCGGCTGCGCCGGTCCGCGTCGATCCGCTGCGCGGCCCGCTCGTAGGCGTCCGGCTCGTCCGGTGTGCGCGGGGCCATGAAGTCAGGCGCCTACGTCGCCGGCTAGCTGGGACGTACCAGGGACTTCGCCAGCAGCTGCGCCACGTCGAGCACCTCGACGCCCTCGCGGGCCTCGCCGCTCTGCTTCTTGGCGGTGACCGCGTCGGAGAGCATGACCATGCAGTACGGGCAGGCGGTGGAGATCACATCCGGGTCCAGGCCGAGCGCCTCGTCGACCCGCTCGGAGTTGATCGACTTACCGATCCGCTCTTCCATCCACATCCGCGCGCCGCCGGCGCCGCAGCAGAAGCCGCGCTCCTTGCACCGGTGCATCTCCTCCGAGCGCAGACCGGCGATCGAGCCGAGTACCTCGCGCGGCGGCGTGTACACCTTGTTGTGCCGCCCGAGGTAGCACGGGTCGTGGTAGGTCACCTTGGCGTCGATCGGCGTCACCGGGGTGAGTCGTCCCTCGTCGACGAGCCGGCCGAGAAGCTGGGTGTGGTGGACCACGTCGAAGTGCCCGCCCAGGGCGGGGTACTCGTTCGCCAGCGTGTTGAAGCAGTGCGGGCAGGTGGCGACGATCTTCTTCGCGCCGACCTCGTTGAGGGTCTCGACGTTGGCCTTGCCGAGTTCCTGGAAGAGGTACTCGTTGCCGATGCGGCGGGCCGGGTCGCCGCTGCAGCTCTCGCCCTCGCCGAGCACGACGAATTTCACGCCGGCGGTGTGCAGCAGCTCGACGAACGCCTTGGTGGTCTTGATCGAGCGGTCCTCCAGCGCGCCGGCGCAGCCGACCCAGTACAGGTACTCCACGTCGTCCGGAATCTTCTCGCCCGGCGCCACGACCGGAACCTCGAAGGAGAGCCCCTGCGCCCACTCCATCCGCTTGCGGGCCGGCAGGTTCCACGGGTTGCCGTTGTTCTCCAATCCCCGCAGCATCGTGCCGGCCTCGCTGGGGAAATTGCTCTCGACCAGTACCTGGTACCGGCGCATGTCCAGGATGTGGTCGACGTGCTCGATGTCCACCGGGCACTGCTCGACGCAGGCCCCGCAGGTGGTGCACGACCACAGCACGTCCGGATCGATCACGCCCAGTTCCTCGGCGGTGCCGACCAGCGGCCGGTCTGCTTGCGCCTTGCCGGGGGTTGGCAGCCGGCCGAATCCCGACTCGGGCACCGCGCCGTGGGCGTGCTCCTTCGGGCTGCCGGCGTGGGACGGCACCTCGCCGGCGTCCTCCTCGACGCCGGTCACCGCCTCGCCATTCGCGCTCAAGAGATAAGGCGCCTTGGCGAACAGGTGGTCCCGCAAGTCCATGATCACGAGCTTGGGGGACAGCGGCTTGCCGGTATTCCAGGCCGGGCACTGGCTCTGGCACCGCCCGCACTCCGTACAGGTGGAGAAGTCCAGCATTCCCTTCCAGGTGAAGTCTTCGACCTTGCCGACGCCGAGCTGCGGGTCCTCCTCCTCCATCAGCGCTTCGATGTCCGGAGTCGTCGCCAGCGCGCCGAGGGCGATCGGCTCGCGCTTGGTGAGCACGTTGACCGGCGCCAGGAAGATGTGCAGGTGCTTGGAGTACACGACCAGTACCAGGAAGCCGAGGATCACCCCGATCTGGGCCAGAATGAAGATCGGTTCGAGGATCTCATTGGCCCGATGGCCGAGCGGGTGCAGAACCACGGCGGTGGCCTTGGAGGCGAAGGTCCACCAGGTCCCGCGGTGGTCTTGGCCGAACGGGAAGTGGCCGGTGTTGATCTGCGCGCCGCGGTACAGCAGCAGCGTGGCGATCACCGCGGTGATCATCCCCAGAATGACCCAGGCCGGTCCGGCATGCGAACCGTAGAACCGGGACGCCCGCTGCTGCCGGGCCGGCGCGTTGCGGACCCGGTTAACCGTGAAGTACACCAGGGCCAGCAGGACGGCGACCGCGAAGAAGTCTTCGAGCAGTCCGAGCACCGTCCATTTGCCGATGATCGGGATGAAGAAGTGCTCGTTGAATAGTGCGCCGTACGCCTCGAGGATCGTGGCCCCCAGAATGAGGAATCCCCAGAACGTGAAGAAGTGCGCCAGGCCGGGAGCGCCCCACTTCAGCAGCTTCCGTTGGCCGAAGACCTCGGTGAGCTGGCTGGCGGCCCGCTGCCCGATGCCGTCGAGGCGGCCGGGCGCCGGCTTTCCGAGTGTGATGAGCCGGTACAGCCAGTACGCCCGCCGACCAGCGACAGCGAGCGCGACGACCGTCAGAATCAAGCCAATAATTAAGCGCAACGTGAGTGCTCCGGTCCTACGGGGACGCTGGCCCGAGCTTACGACCGGAGCTCGATCGGCTGACTACCGGCCGGTACGACGGGGCTGCGGAGCCAGTGATCGGAACCCGGCTCAGTCCACCAGGCGCTGGGCGACCGCGAGATCGGTGATCAGGACATTGACCCAGCCACCGAGCAGTGCGGCTCGGATGGCGGTGTACTTGCGGTCACCGCCGGCAACTGCCACCACCCGCGGTACCTTCCGCAGCGTCTCGAGGTCAATGCCTAGTACTCGATCGTCGAAGGGCGAGGCCACGACCTGGCCTTGCTCGTCGAAGAAGTGCAGGCAGATGTCACCGACGGCGTGGGCGCGTCGCAGCGCGGCCTGATCAGCCTCGCTGACGGCGTTGCCACTCTCCCGCAGCAGGGGAGAAGGTTCCAAGCTTCCCAGCCCCGCGAGCACGAGGGTCAAGTCGCGATGGCGGGACAGCACGTCGCGGATCTGCTCATCACCGAGGAGGGCTGCCCGGGCGGCCGGGGTGGCGGCCAGCCCGGGAGCCGGCAGGAAGACCGCCTCGGCCCCGGTGAGCAGGGCCAGGCGGTCCGCCAAGCGGGTCGCGTACGCCTGCGCCGTGCTGCTGCCCACGCCACCGAGAACCTGAACGACCTGCTCCGCCACCCGGCTTGTGCTGGGACGCATCGCCTCCACGGTCGCCAGCAGGGTGGAACTCCATGAGGAGATCCCGATCCGCTCCCCGCCGGTCAGGGTCGTCTCCAGGTAGACCGCGGCGGCGCCGCCGACGGCACGAAGCAGGGCGTCTTCGCTCGCTGGCTTCCCGGGGTCCGCCACCACGACGTCACGCAAGCCGAACCGACGTTCGATCTCCTCTTCCAGTTCGGCGTACACCCCCGGGGGGGTCACGACGGAGATCCGGACGATGCCGAGCTCAGTGGCCTGCTTGAGCAGTCGAGACACCCGAGGCTGGGAGATGTGCAACTGCTCGGCGATCTGCGGTTGGCGTAGGCCACGCTCGTGATACATCCGAGCCACCTTGGTGAGTAGCCGCAGATGAGTGGCGGTCACGGCTCCATGCGGAGGTACGCGAACGCGACTCGCCTCAATGGCCATCGGCCTTCCGGTTGGGCCCTGCAGCTGCTCAGAACTGTTACCCAATCTTGACGCCAAGGCAGGCCCGGCGCAAGATGGGTTGGCACGTCCATTCACCTACGAATAGGTATTCGATGCTTACGGCCGACGTCCCTCAGGTGTCCCGCTGGCGGAAACTGCGCGAGGACGTCCTCGCGGCCGACCTCCAGACTCAGGCCCACCTGCTGCAGCAGGCGGCGGACGCGGCCCGGGCCACCGTGGTGCAGACGATCTCCCGCGCCGGCCTCGGGCATGTGGGCGGTGATCTCTCGGTTCTGGACATTCTCACGGTGCTGTACGCGGCGGTCCTGCGGGTCGACCCGGAGCGTCCGGACTGGACGGATCGGGACCGGCTGGTGCTCAGCAAGGGCCATTGCGCGGTATCGCTTTACACCACCTTGGCCCGTTGCGGATACTTCCCGGCCGCCGCCCTGTCGACCTTCACGGGGCCGCTCTCCGAGCTCAACGGCCACCCCGATCGCAAGAAGGTTCCCGGGGTGGAAACGAATACGGGTCCGCTGGGTCACGGGTTCCCGTTTGCGGTCGGGGCCGCCATCGCTGGCCGGCTGGCCGCCTCGCAGCGCCGCGTCTTCGTGGTGCTCGGCGACGGCGAACTTCAGGAGGGCAGCAACTGGGAGGCCATGATGACCGCCGGCCACCGCGAACTCGGCAACCTGGTCGCCGTCGTTGATCGCAACCGCTTGCAGCAGGGCGACCGGACCGAATCGACCAACCGGCTGGACCCGCTGGCGCCCAAGTGGCGCAGCTTCGGCTGGCAGGCCGAGGAGATCGACGGCCACGACCCGGTCGCCTTGCTGCAGGCCCTGAGCGCACCCGCGAGCGGGCAACCCCGGTGCCTCATCGCCAATACGGTCAAGGGGAAAGGGGTCTCCTTCATGGAAGACCGGGTGGAGTGGCACCACAAGGTGCCGTCCCAGGATCAGGCGGAAATGGCGATCGCGGAGTTGACCCGATGACCGCCGGTACGGTGGCCGCCGCCCCGACGTTCGATTGTCGGATTGCCTTCGTCGAGGAGTTGCGGGCGCTGGCTCGGGACGACGAGCGGATCGTGGCCGTGTGCAACGACTCCGTCGGCTCCAGCAACCTCGGCGGGTTCGCCACCGAGTTCCCGGACCGGCTGATCAACGTGGGCATCGCCGAGCAGAACATGGTGGGGGTGGCCGCCGGGCTCGCCGGTGGCGGCTATGTCCCCTTCGTCTGCGCGGCGGCGCCCTTCTTGACCGGCCGGGCGCTGGAGCAGGTCAAGGCCGACCTCGCGTACAGCAATGCCCACGTCGTGCTCTGCGGGATGAGCCCCGGCATGGCCTACGGCGAGCTGGGCCCCACCCACCATTCGATCGAAGACCTGGCCTGGATGCGCGCGCTCGCCAACCTCTGGGTGATCGTTCCGGCGGACCCGGCGCAAACCCGTCGTGCGGTGCGCTGGGCCGCGGGGGATGTCGGCCCGGTGTACCTGCGGGTGGGCCGGTTCAAGGTACCGGCGGTGACGCCGGACGGAACCCCGTTCGACGTGGGCCGTGCGTCCCGGCTCCTCGACGGCACGGACGTCACCGTCATCGCCATCGGCACGATGGTGAGCCGGGCGCTCGATGCTGCCGCGCTGCTGCGGGCCGAAGGGGTGAGCGTTCGGGTTCTGAACATGGCGACGGTGCAGCCGCTCGATACCGCCGCCGTGCTGGCGGCAGCCCAGCAGACCCGCGGCATCGTCACCGTGGAGGAGGCGACGGTGCGCGGCGGCCTCGGCGCCGCGGTGGCCGAGTACGTGGTTCAGTTCCATCCCGTGCCGATGCGACTGCTCGGTGTGCCGGGCGTGTTCGCGCCGACCGGCAGTACCGAGTTCCTGCTGGAGTACTTCGGGCTGACCGTGGAGGGCATCGCGACCGCCGTGCGGGAGTTGGCCGCCGAACGTGACTGAGCCTCGAGTCCTGGCGATTGACCAGGGCACCAGCTCCACCAAGTGCCTGTTGATCGGGCCGCAGGGCCGGGTACTGGCGAGGGGCAGCGCCCCGGTCGGGATCGGCTATCCCGAGCCGGGATGGGTGGAGCAGTCGCCCCAGGACATCTGGGCGAGCGTCGGCGTGGCAGTGGCCCAGTGCCTGCAGGGCCGCGACGCGAGCAGGGTTGCGGCCCTCGGCCTGAGTACCCAGCGGGAGTCGGTCCTGCTCTGGGAGCGAGCGACGAGCCGGCCGGTCAGCCCGGTGCTCGGCTGGCAGGACCGGCGTACCGTGGATACCTGCCGGCAACTCCGCGGCGAGTTGGGCGAGTTGGTGCGGCAACGTACCGGCCTGCCGCTCGACCCGATGTTCAGTGCGCCCAAGGCGCGTTGGCTGCTGGACCGGTTCGACCCCACCCGGGTGCGCTCCGCCCGCGGTGAGCTCTGTCTCGGCACCGTGGACTCCTGGTTGACCTACCAGCTCCTCGGTCGACACGAGATCGAGGTGGGGAACGCCTCACGCACCCAGCTGCTCGACCTGCGTACCGGCGCGTGGAGCGAGGAGTTACTGGCAGCATTCGGCGTTCCGTGGGAGGTCCTTCCCGAGGTCGTTCCCTCGGCGGGGATGCGCGGTCCGGTGACCGGTCCGGGCCCCCTGGCGGGGGTGCCGCTGACCTCGGTGCTCGCCGACTCGCACGCGGCGCTGTTCGCCCACGGGGTCCGCCGTCCCGGGCCGGTGAAGGCCACGTACGGTACCGGCTCGTCGGTGATGGGTCTGCTCGACCCCGAGCGCCTGCCAGCACTCCAAGGCACCGACGCGCTCTGCGTGACCATCGCCTGGCACGCGGGGCAGCTCGCCTACGCCGTGGAGGGGAACATCCTGGCCAGCGGGGCGACCCTGGTGTGGCTGGCGGAGTTATTGAGGGTCTCGGTCAGGGACGTGCTGGAGATGGCAGCGGGGAGCGGCAGCGCCGGCGTACAGCTCGTGCCGGCGTTTCGCGGGCTCGGCGCACCATGGTGGGACGATGCCGCCTCGGGAACTCTCACCGGCCTGACGTTGGGGACGGGCCCGGAGCATCTGGCCAGAGCGGCCGTAGAGTCTGTCGCCCTGCAGGTGAGCGATGTGGTGGGCGCTATCGCCGGTGCCGTCGCGCCGGTCGATCGGTTGCTCGCCGACGGCGGGCTGAGTACCAGCGACCTGCTCATGCAACTCCAAGCAGATGTGACCGGGGTGCCGGTGGAGCGCGCCCGGGAAGGGGACCTTTCCGCCCTGGGAACGGCCCACCTCGCGGGTCTCGAGGTCGGCGTATGGACCGAGCAGGAGCTGGCGACCCCGGCGCACGACCGGGACGTGTTCACTCCGGCTCGGCAGGGGGCGGGCGCCTCGGCGGATCTCGCGTCGGCGTGGCGTACTGCCTTGGGCCGGGCACGATACCGTGCGCCGTCCTGACGGCATTGACGGCAGATGGGCACGCGGATGACAGGGCGAGTATTGGTGATCGGGTCGGTGAATGCCGATCTGCTGCTTCATGTCCAGCGGCACCCGCGCCCGGGGGAGACCCTGCTGGCGTCGAGTTCCACCGTTGCGCCGGGCGGAAAGGGCGCCAACCAGGCGGTCGCCGCGGCCCGACTGGGAGCGCCCACCGGCTTCGTCGGTGCCGTGGGCGACGACGCGTACGCCGAGGTAGCCGTCAGCGGAATGACCTCGGCCGGCGTCGACCTCGACCGGTTGGTACGGGTTCCGGGTCCCACCGGAGTCGCCGTCGTGATTGTCGCGGCGGACGGCGAGAACAGCATCGTCGTCGCCTCCGGCGCCAATGCCGAGATGGATCCGGGGCGGATACGGGGTATCTCCTTTGACGACGTTGCGGTCTGTGTCCTGCAGGGTGAACTGCTGGCTTCGGTGACGATCGCCGCAGCGGACGCGGCTGCGCAGGCGGGTGCCCGGGTGTTGCTGAATCTGGCGCCGGTGATCGACCTACCGGCCGCCACGGTGACCTTGGCGAATCCCCTGGTGGTCAATGAGCACGAGGCGGCTCTTCTGCTGGGCGCGCTCGGCGTCGTCGACCCACATATCCAACAGACATCGGACCAGGCGCAGGGCATCGACGTGGCCCGCCGATTGCGGCAGGCCGGGGTCCCTGCGGTCGTGGTCACATTGGGGGCCAGCGGCGCGGTGATGGTGGACGGCGATCACGTCACTGGCACCCACCTCCCGGCGCCGAAGGTCGCGGCCCGGGACACGACCGGGGCGGGAGACGCCTTTGTGGGAGCCTTGGCCGCTCGGTTGGCCGCCGGCGATGACCTCGCTGCGGCCGCCAGCATCGCTGTCCGGGTGGGCGCGTACGCCGTGCAAGGCGACGGAGCGCAGCCGTCCTACCCGTGGGCTTCCGACGGCCTGCCGTAGTCGGACCAACTGGCTGTCGGACCAACTGGCCCGATGGAGGGAGAGAAGTGCTCAAAGGCATCGACCCGTTGCTGACGCCTCGGCTGCTCCGGTGGCTGGCCGAGATGGGGCACGGCGACGTTCTTGCCATCGTGGACCGCAACTTTCCGGCGCACTCCTGCGGTTCCCGCGTCGTCGACCTGCCCGGCGCCGACACCACCCTGGCGGCTCGCGCCGTGCTCGGCCTGTTTCCGGTCGACACCTTCCAGGGGCCGGCGGCGATGCACATGCTGCCGGTGGACGGTCGGTCCGCCGGACCGGCGCTTCCCGACTTCCAGACAGTTCTTGACGCTGCCGAGGGACGACCGGTGGAGGTGGGCGGGCTCGAACGCTTCGAGTTCTATCGACGTACCCGAGAGGCCTATTGCGTCATTGCCACCACAGATCCCCGGCCGTACGCGTGCTATTTGATCATCAAGGGGGTCGTGACGGGGTGAGGAATCGAGGGTCGTGAGGACTGACGACACAACCCCGACATGGTTGACACACCTGTTTGAACGGCGTACAAAGAAGCATCTTCAGTCACGGCCGAATGGATATTCAGTGTCGGTGGGCAGCGCAGATGGGTCCGGTGGGCAGCACACCGTCACCGTGGCGCGCCGGCGGCTGACGGCCGGCGTACTTCTGCTGGCGGCGGCTCTGGCCGGCTGCGGCAAGGTTCCGGGCGTCTACACGGTGGAGAAGAAGTCCTCGACCCACCAGGGGACGGGCGGAGGTGCCAACGGCCGCTTCGACGCCAAGAGTTATGTCGACAAGATCTGGTCGGCCAAACTGCTTCCCACTGCGACCGCAAAGGCGGTAACTGCCAGCACGGTACTCGCCGCGGTCAGGGCGGATCCGGCCAAGGCCGGCAAGAGGTACGGACGGCAGGCCGGCACCGGAAGTCCGTACTCGTTCTTGGTCAAGGGCTCCGGGCGCGTTCAGTCGGTGACGTCGGGCTCCACCGGATCAGCCGAGTTGGACCTTGACCCGGCCGACGGCAAGGTCGACCTGAGCGTGGCCTTGGGGCCGGTCTTTCTCGGCACGGCGGTTCGGGACGCGGTCGGGTTCATCGACTTCAGCCAGTTTTCCAACCAGATCGACTACGCCGACGTCGCTACCGCGATCAACTCCAAGGTACGCAGCGACGTCGTGTCCAAGGTGACGGTGAAGAAAGGTGCCCGGGTCTCCTTCGTGGGCGCCTTCCAGCCCCTCGATCTGGCGCACGTCGTCGTCACGCCGGTGCAACTGGAGGTCGTGCCATGACTGGCGCGCCCCCGGTGGCGGCAGAGCCCGCGCCGGTGCTGGTGGCGGAGACCATCTCGAAGTCCTACGGCGGCATCGAGGCGCTGAAGGGGGTCACGTTCGCGGCCCGTCGGGGCAAGGTGAACGTGCTGGTAGGCGAAAACGGGGCCGGCAAGTCGACGTTGATGAAGATTCTCTCCGGCGAGGAGGCCCCTACCTCCGGTCGGATCGTGCTGGACGGGGCGGAAATCGCCTTTCGCTCGCCGGGTGAGGCTCTGCGCGCCGGCATCGGCATCATCCACCAGGAGCTGAGCCTGTTCCCGAATCTTTCCATCGCGGAGAACGTCTTCGCCGGTCGTGAACTGCGCGGGCGAGGGCGACTGGTGGATTTCGGGCAGGAGCGGACGCAGGCTGCGAAGGCCATGGCCCGCCTCGGCCAGCAGCACCTCAACCCGGACACGCTCGTCGAGGAGTTGCCCATCGGCCAGCAGCAGCTGGTGGAGATCGCCAGAGTCCTCGCTGAGGACGTCCGCATCCTGATCATGGACGAGCCCACCTCAGCGCTGAGCAATCACGAGGTGGACGTGCTCTTCGGCGTCATGGAGGAGTTGCGTCGCGACGAGGTCACCGTCATCTACATCTCCCACAAGCTCGACGAGTTCCGACGGATCGGGGATTACGTCACCGTGCTCCGCGACGGCTCCCTCGTCGCGGAGGCAGCGATGACCGAGACCGACACGGCGTGGATCGTGCAGCAGATGGTAGGGCGCGGCCAGGAGTCCCTTTTCAGCCGGAGCGATTCCGAGGCGGGCGACGTTCTGCTGGAGGTTGTGGACCTCAGTTCCCCCGGGGTGAGCGGACCGGTCGTTGACTCTATCTCCCTTTCCCTACGGGCCGGGGAGATCGTCGGAATCTACGGACTCATGGGCGCCGGGCGTACGGAGCTTATGGAGTGCCTGATGGCGACCCGGCCGGTCACGTCCGGGGAGATCCGCGTCAAGGGTAAACTCTGCCGTACCAATGCGGTCGCCGGCCGGCTCGACATGGGCCTGGCACTCGTACCGGAGAATCGGCAGCGCGACGGCTTGGTCCAGACGATGTCGGTCAAGGACAACGTCCTGCTCTCCAGCCTCAGCGCGCTGGTCCGCCGCATGCTGCTCCCCCGGGCCCGCGAAACGGCGACGGCCGAGAAGCAATTGGCCCGACTGCAGGTGAAGTCGCCGGGCCTGGAGGCACCGATCACGGAGCTGAGCGGGGGCAACCAGCAGAAGGTCGTCCTCGCCCGGGCGCTGCTGACCGAGCCGACCGTCCTGTTACTCGATGAGCCTACCCGCGGCGTCGATGTGGGAGCCAAGGCGGAGATCGCACGCATCATGACCGAGCTGGCGCGCAGCGGGCTCGGCGTGCTGTTCATCTCCTCCGAGCTGTCCGAGGTGCTCGCCCTCGCCGACCGGATCCTCGTGATGGCGCGAGGACGGATCACCGCCGAGTTCGAGGCCGGCCACGTCACCGAGCGAGACCTCGTGGCCGCCTCAGCCTCCGAGACCGTGTTGAAGGTGGAAGTGTGAGCGTCACAACCGACAAGAGCGTCGCTCAACCGGCCGCACCGGCAGAGAAGACGCCGAAGTGGTCCTCGCGGGTGCTATTGCTCCTGCTCAAAGGACGCACGCTCATTGTGCTCGTGTTGCTCGTCATCGTTTTCCGGGCCATCACGGCGAACTACCTCAGCCAGAGCAACCTGATTCTCATGACGAAACACGTCTCGATCAATGCCATTCTGGCGATCGGGGTCACGTTCGTCATCCTGACCGGGGGGATCGACCTGTCGGTCGGATCCATCGCGGGCCTCGCCGGCATGATTTCCGGCGGCCTGCTCTACTCCGGCCTGCACATCTTCGGTGTCACGATCTTCTTCTCCGCCGCTGTCGTAATCCTGATCGGTATTGCGGTCGGCGCCGGCGTGGGGGCGATCAACGGGCTCCTCATCACCCGACTAGGGGTCGCGCCCTTTATTGCCACGCTGGGGATGCTGTACGTCGCTCGGGGACTCGCGGACCTGCGTAGCAACGGCGGAACCTTCCCGGACTTGTCCGGCACCGCCGCTCGCGGAAACACCGGCTTCGGGATCATCGGCGTCAACAGCTGGCTGGGAGTTCCGGTTGCGGTCTGGCTGATGATCGTGGTCGCGCTGGTCGCAGCGGTCACCACCACCCGTACGCCCTTCGGCCGGCGGGTTTATGCCCTCGGCGGCAACGAGCGAGCAGCGATCCTCTCCGGCATCCGGGCGACGCGAATCAAGATTTCGGTCTACGTCATCTCGGGAGCCTGCGCGGCGCTCGCCGGGTTGCTGCTCACCTCCGAACTCGGCGCCGCCTATCCCGATACTGCCACCACGTTCGAACTGAACGCGATCGCGGCGGCTGTCCTCGGTGGTACGTCGTTGTTCGGTGGTCGCGGCACAATACTCGGCACCATTCTCGGCGCATTCGTCATCGGTTTCCTCAGCGACGGCCTGGTCCTCGTCGGCGTCTCTTCGTTCTGGCAACTCGTCGTCAAGGGCTGCGTCATCGTCTTCGCTGTCGTGATGGAGCAAGCGCAACAGCGGGTGCAAGCCCGCGTGGCGGCGCGATGACACCTGACCAGCCCACGCCATTCCCGCCCAAGCCATTCCCGCCCATCGTCAGAAAGGCAGTTTCATGAAGTCACGTTCACCACGTCGTACCTGCGGAGTAACGCTGGGAGCCGTCACAGCGCTACTTGCGCTCTCCGCCTGCGGCGGGTCCTCCGATTCCAAGAGCAGCTCCGGTTCCACCCCAAGCACGACGACGTCGGAGTCCACCTCCTCAACGGCCGCGGCGGGGGGTAGCGGCTCGAAGCTCATCGTGATCATCACTCCGTCGCCGGACAACGTCTTCTTCAAGGCGGAGCAGGTTGCCGCGGCAGCCGAGGCCAAGAAGCTGGGCTATTCGACCCTCGTCCTCAGCCACGACGACGACCCCACCAAGCAGAGCCAGGAGGTCGACACCGCCATCTCCCGCAAGGCCGCCGCGATCGTCTTGGACAATGCCGGGGCCGACTCCTCCGTCACTGCTGTACAGAAGGCCAAGACAGCGGGTATCCCCAGCTTCCTCATTGACCGGGAGATCAACAAGACCGGCGTTGCCGTCTCGCAGATCGTCTCCAACAACTATCAGGGCGCTACGCTGGGTGGTCAGGAGTTCGCCAAATTGATGAAGAACTCCGGCCAGTACGCCGAGTTGCTCGGTAAGCAGACGGACAACAATGCGAGCATTCGGTCCAAGGGTTACCACAGCGTTCTCGACCAGTACAGCGGCTTGAAGATGGTCGCCCAGCAGAGCGCCAACTGGGACCAGACCGAGGCACTGAACAAGACCCAGACCATTCTCCAGGCGCACCCGAACATCAAGGGGATCATCGCCGGCAATGACACGATGGCCCTCGGTGTATACGCCGCCCTCAAGGCGGCTAAGAAGACAAACGTCATCGTGACCGGATTTGACGGCAGTCCCGATGTGGTGAGCTCCATCCTCAAGGGTGGGATCAAGGCGGACGTGCTGCAGCCGGCCAGCCAGATCGCCCAAATGGCTGTCGACCAGGCGGACAAGTACATCAAGACCAAGAGCACCGGTTCGCCGGAGAAGCAGTCCGTGGACTGCGTGCTGGTGACGCCTGCCAACGCGGCCAAGGTCAAGAGCTTCGCCGTGCTGCCGTAACTTCCTGGTTGCCGGCGCCCAGCCATATTCAGTGAGACTTCGGCTGGGCGCCGCCGAATGAAATGAATCGTCGGGAGAAAGGGGCATCGACGAACGGCTCGTCACCGCTGACCTACGGAGCCGGTATCTGGGCCTTCGGGCAACTCCTGGACCGGTACGCCGCCGACGGCTACGGCCCGGCCCGGTCGACTCGGGAGATGGTCGAGATGGCCGCCGCCGTGCCGGGCTTGGTGCACCTGGACATCAATGTGCCGTTCGCAGAGCCCTCGACGAGCGCCGAAGACGTCCGGCGCATGCTCGCGGACAACGGGCTACAGGCGCGGGCCTGCACACCGCACATCTACATGCGCGAGTACGGAAAGGGCGCGTTCACCAACCCCGACCCGGCAAAGCGCGCGAAGGCTCAGGACCGCGTGCGCGAAGCGATCGAGGCAGCCCACGTGCTCGATGCCGGTTACGTCAAATTCTGGCCCGGGCAGGACGGTTTCGATATGCCTGGTCAGGCCGACTACATGCAACTGTGGGATCTGACTATCAACGGTATTCGCGAGCTGGCGGCGGAACATCCCGATGTGCAGTTCGCCATCGAATACAAGGCGAAGGAACCGCGGGTGCGGATGACACTCGCCACCGCGACGAAAACCTTGCTGGCGCTGTCCGAGGTCGGATTACCCAACGTCGGAATCGTTATGGACTTCGGCCACTCCCTGCTGGCCGGCGAGACGCCGGCCGAGGCCTTACAACTCATCTCGCGGCACGGCCGCCTTGTCTCGGCGGAACTCAACGACAACTGGCGCAGCTGGGACGACGATCTGCCGGTCGCCTCCGTGCACCTGTTCGAGACAATCGAATACCTGCTCGCGCTGCGCACCATCGGCTGGACCGATCCGGTCCTGCTGGATCAGTTCCCCTTCCGCGAGGATCCGGTTGCCGCCTTGACCCGCAGCGTCCGGACCATCGAGGCGTTGGAGCAGGTCTGCGACCGGATCGACCTCGAGGCGCTGCAGGCCGCTCAAGCCGCCCAGGACGCCTTGGCCGCTCAAGGCGTCTTCTGGGACGCACTGCTCCAGGTGGACATCGGACGCTGACCGAGCGCTCGACGATTATAATTTGAGCATAATTTACGCCAAACTCGGCG
>JBDUDX010000235.1:0-19306 GCA_040002735.1 Frankiaceae bacterium
CACACCGAGGAGGTCACTGGTTCGATCCCAGTATCGCCCACTGCAGGACGTCCGCTGGCCGCCGAAGGAGTAACCCGTGTCACCGGTCCGCATCACCCTGGACTCCGAACCACGGGAGATCGGTCCCGGCTCTACGGCTGGTGAGGCGCTCGCGGCGGCGGGGGCGACGGCGATCGCGGTTCGGGTCAACGGTGCCGAACAGCGCGATTTGAGCTGGGTACCCGCCGATGGCGACGTCCTGGAGTCCATCCCGCTGGCCAGCGAAGAGGGCCGGGCGATCCTGCGGCACTCCACCGCGCACGTGATGGCCCAGGCGGTCACCGACCTCTTCCCGAACGCCAAGTGGGCGATCGGACCGCCGGTGGAGAATGGCTTCTACTACGACTTCGAAGTCGAGCGGCCGTTCACCCCGGAGGACCTCACCCGGATCGAAGAGCGGATGCGGGAGATCATCCGCGCCAATCAGTCCTTCGCCCGCCGGGTGGTGTCGCCGGCGGAGGCCGCTGAACTGTTCGGGAACCAGCCGTACAAGCTCGACATCCTCACCCGGGCGGCTGGCGGCACGGTGGCCGATGAGGAGACTGTCGACGCGGCGCCGGGTCAGGACGAGATCACCGTCTACGACAACCTGGCCGGCGACGCTGCCGTCGAGTGGTCCGACCTGTGCCGCGGCCCCCACCTGCCCTCGACCAACCGGATACCCGCCTTCACCCTGATGCGTACCGCGGCCGCGTACTGGCGCGGGGACGAGCGCAACCCGATGCTGCAGCGGATCTACGGCACCGCCTGGGAGTCCCGCCAAGCCCTCAAGGCGCACCTGCAGTTCCTCGCCGAGGCGGAGGCCCGGGACCACCGCCGGCTCGGCGCCGAGCTGGACCTGTTCTCCTTCCCCGCCGAGCTGGGCTCGGGATTGGCGATCTGGCATCCCAAGGGCGGCGCGATCCGCCGCGCCATGGAGGACTACTCCCGACACATGCACGAACACGCCGGGTACGAGTTCGTGGTCACCCCGCATCTGGCGCGCTCGACGCTGTTCGAGACCTCCGGGCACCTGGAGTGGTACGCCGAGGGCATGTACCCCCCGATGGAGCTGGAGGGGGCGACGTACTACCCGAAGCCGATGAACTGCCCGTTCCACATCCTGATCTACCGGTCCCGCGGTCGGTCCTACCGGGATCTGCCGCTGCGGCTGTTCGAGTTCGGGACGGTCTACCGTTTCGAACGCTCCGGCGTGGTGCACGGCCTGACCCGGGGTCGCGGCTTCACCCAGGACGACGCGCACATTTTCTGTACGCCCGAGCAGCTCCCCGGTGAACTCACCTCGCTGCTCGCCTTCGTGCTGCAGGTCTTGCGGGACTTCGGCCTGACCGAGTTCGAAGCGGAACTGGCCACCCGGCCGGAGAAGTACGTCGGTGACCCGGCGGAGTGGGCCGAGGCCGAGGCTGCGCTCACCGTGGCGTTGCAGGCGGCCGGAGTGCCGTATGTGGTCGCCGAGGGGGAGGGCGCGTTCTACGCGCCGAAGATCGACCTGCATATCCGGGACGCCATCGGCCGGCGCTGGCAGCTCTCGACCTTGCAGGTCGACTTCCAGGAGCCCGGGCGTTTCGGTATCGAGTACCAGGCGGGGGATAACACCCGGCAGCGGCCATACATGATCCATCGGGCGTTGTTCGGCTCGGTGGAGCGGTTCTTTGCGATCCTGCTGGAGCACTATGCCGGTGCGTTACCGGCGTGGCTGTCGCCGGTGCAGGTGCGCTGCATCCCGATCGCTGAGCGGCACGCCGACTACCTCCGCGGGGTGACCGCCCGGCTCAGGGCGCTGGGCGTACGGGCCGAGGTGGACGACAGCGACGAGCGGATGCAGAAGAAGATCCGTACCGCTCAGCAGGAGAAGGTGCCGTTCATGCTGATCGCCGGGGATGATGACGTCGGTGCCGGTGCGGTGTCGTTCCGGTACCGTACCGGAGTGGAGAAGCGCGGCGTCGCCATCGACGACGCGATCGCCGAGATTCGGCACACGATCGAAACCCGGCGGGCCGACGTGGAACCCGAGCCGGCCGGAGTGCCCCGCTGATGCAGGCCGCACAGTCCGAAGCGGCTCTCCTGCAGGCCGCTCACGACCGTGGCGCCGGGACGCCGGACGCCTGGCAACGGCTCTGGAGCCCGCACCGGATGGCCTACATCCGCGGCGAGTCTCCGGCGCACGACGGCTGCCCGTTCTGCGAGATCCCGGCGCTGCCGGACGAGGACGGCCTGGTCGTCGCCCGCGGCGAGTACGTCTTCGCGGTGCTGAACCTGTACCCGTACAACCCCGGGCACCTGATGGTGGTGCCGTACGAGCACCTGGCGGACTTCGCCGCCCTGCGTCCTGAGGTACTCGCCGAACTGTCCGCGTACACCCAGCGGGCACTGCAGGCGCTCACGGCGGTGAGCGGCGCGCAGGGCTTCAACGTCGGGATGAACCTCGGCGCGGTCGCCGGCGCGGGCATCGCCGCGCACCTGCACCAGCACGTCGTACCCCGCTGGGGTGGCGACACCAACCTGATGCCGGTCGTGGGCCAGACCAAGGTGCTTCCGCAGTTGCTCGCCGAAACCCGGGAGCTACTCTCCGACGCTTGGGCCGGCTGAGCTGGGTTCTGCCGCCGCCTTCGGTGAGGGTTGGGGAAGATTGGCAGTGTCCTGGTCCCGGTGGTTCTCCCCAACCCTCCTAACGAGCGCGGCCCCAGCCGTCCACAGTTGTGCGGCGGCGACCTCGGACCTGGCACCGTCGCGGTCAGGCTGCGGTCATGGACCACCTGCGCGTCGTCGTCGCGGATCAAGAGGCGGTGATCTCGTGGCGGCAGGCCCTGGGAGCCGGTCTGTCGCCGGATGGGATCCGTTGGCGCGTGTCCTCCGGTCGGTGGCAACGGCTCCGCCCCCGGGTGTACCTCACGCACTCCGGACTGCCCTCCGCAGGGCAACGCGAGTGGGCCGCCCTGCTGTACGCCGGGCTTGACGCTTGCCTCGGATGCCATACCGCCGCCAGCCGCGACGGTCTGACGGGGCACGAATCCGCCATTGTCCATGTATTGGTGCCGTGGGAGCGTCGAGTGCTGCGGCAACCCGGGATGGTCGTTCACCGCAGCCGGATCCTCAGCGACCTCGACGTCCATCCCGCCCGCCGACCGCGCCGCACCCGCCTCCCGCGGTCGGTGCTCGATATCGCCGGCCACGCCTGCAACAACGACGATGCTCGTGCCGTCCTTGCCACCGCCGTGCAGCAGCGGCTGACGACGGCACCCCACCTGCGCACCGCGCTGTTACGGCTGGGACCGCGACCGCAGCGGAAATTGTTGCTCGCGACACTGGCCGATATCGAAGGCGGTTCCCAGGCCCTGCCCGAATTGCAGGCTATGGACGTGCTGCGCCGGGCCCAGTTGCCGCTGCCGGACGTACGGCAGAAGTGCCTCCGTTTCGGCCGCTACTTCCTGGACCTGTGGTGGCAGGCCCCACGGGTTGCCGTCGAAATCGACGGCAGCGCACACCTGCTCGCCAGCAACTGGTGGGCGGACCTGGACCGGCAGAACGAGATCACCCTGGACGGCCGGCGGATCCTCCGTTTCCCGAGCTATGTGATCCGCGAGCAGCCGCAACGGTTCGTCGACCAGATGACCCGCGCCCTGCGGTGGCCGCCGACGGCGAAGAAGCGGATCGCTTGAGCGGAGCCCCGGAGACAGGGCACCGCGAGTGGGGAATCCGCGCGGGGCCAGGCTCCCGCCGGGTTTCCCCAGCCTGGGACGTACGCCGCGGGTGAGGGCCGGACCCCGGAGGTGAGGGCCGTACCCCAGGCTCAGCCCTCGGCCGCGATCTTGGCGGCCAGGTGAGCTGGCATCGGCTCGTGCCGGACGTAGGTACGGGAGAAGGTGCCCGTGCCGTGGGAGAGGGATCGCAGGTCCACGGCGTACCGGACCACCTCGGTCTCCGGTACCTCGGCTCGGACCAGGGTTCGTCCGGTGCCGACCGGTTCGGTCCCCAAGACCCGGCCGCGCCGCGAGGACAGGTCACTCATGACCGCGCCGACGTAGGCGTCCGCGACCAGGATGGCGAGTTCCAGTACGGGTTCCAGGAACAGCACCGTGGTGTTCTTCGCCGCGTCCCGCAGGGCGAGGCCGCCGGCGATCTGGAACGCCATGTCGGAGGAGTCGACCGAGTGCGCCTTGCCGTCGACCAAGGTCACCCGCAGGTCGACGGCCGGGTAGCCGGCGGCCATGCCCTTCTCCAGTTGGGCGCGCAAGCCCTTCTCTACCGACGGAATGAACTGCCGCGGGACCGCACCGCCGACCACCTTGTCGACGAACTCGAAACCGGTACCCGACGGCAGCGGCTCCACCTCGACATCGCAGATCGCGAACTGCCCGTGGCCGCCGGACTGCTTGACGTGCCGACCTCGCCCGCGGGCCGGACCGGCGAGGGTCTCCCGCAGCGGTACCCGCAGGTCCACGGTGCCCACCTCGACGCCGTACTTGGACTTCAGCCGGTCCAGCAGCACATCCGCGTGCGCCTCACCCATGCACCACAGCACCAACTGCCCGGTCTCCTGCGCGTTCTCCAGCCGCAGCGTCGGATCCTCGGCGACCAGCCGGGCCAGGCTCTGGGACAGCTTGTCCTCATCCGCCTTGGACTTCGCGGTGATCGCCACCGGCAGCAGCGGCTCGGGCATCTCCCACGGTGCCATCAGCAGCGGGGAGTCCTTGTCGGACAGCGTGTCCCCGGTCTCCGCGCGGGTCAGCTTCGCCACGGCCACGATGTCGCCGGCGATGCAGTGCGGTACCGGCCGCTGGTTCTTGCCCAGCGGGCAGGACAGTGCCCCGACCCGCTCGTCGACGTCATGGTCTTCGTGCCCGCGCTCGGCGAGGCCGTGGCCGGAGACGTGTACCAGGGTGTCCGGCCGCAGGGTCCCGGAGAACACCCGCACCAGCGAGATCCGACCCACGTACGGGTCGGTGGTGGTCTTCACCACCTCGGCGACCAGCGGACCCGCAGGATCGCAGGACAGTGGCCCGGCCGGCTTGCCGTCGAGGGTGGTCACCGGCGGTACCGGGTGCTCCAGCGGCGTGGGGAACGCCGCGGCGAGCAACTCCAGCAGTTCCGCGGTGCCCAGCCCGGAGATGGCTGCGGTCGGCAGTACCGGATAGAAAGACCCCCGGGCCACCGCCTTCTCCAGGTCATCGACGAGCACCTTGGTGTCGATCTCCTCCCCGGCGAGGTAGCGGTCCATCAGGGACTCGTCCTCGCTCTCGGCGATGATGCCCTCGATGAGCGCATTGCGGGCATCGGCGATCAGCGGTACGTGCTCCGGGTCCGGTGCCCGCTCCACCCGCGCGCCGGCCGAGTAGTCGGCGACCGTCTGGGTCAGCAACCCGAGCAGGCCACCGACGCCGCCGTCGTCGGTGTGCATCGGCAGATACAGCGGCAAGACGCCGTCGCCGAAGGTGCGCTGGCAGATCTCCACCATGGCCTCGAAGTCGGCGCGGGCGGAGTCCACCTTGCTCACCACCACGGCCCGGGGGAGGCCGACCGCGGCGCACTCGTCCCAGAGCAGTTGAGTCATACCGTCGATCCCGTCGGCGGCCGAGACCACGAACAGGGCGGCGTCCGCGGCCCGCAGGCCGGCCCGCAGGTCGCCCACGAAGTCGGCGTACCCGGGCGCGTCGAGGAGGTTGATCTTCACCTCGTCGCCGCCGAGCGGGTATGTCAACGGAGCCAGGGCGAGCGACACCGAACGCTGTTGGCGCACCTCAGCCTCGTCGAAGTCGGTGACAGTCGTACCGTCCTCCACCCGGCCGGCCCGGGAAATCGTCCCGCTGGCGGCGAGCAAGGCCTCGGCCAGCGCGGTCTTGCCCGCCCCCGAATGCCCGACCAGGACGACGTTCCGTACCTTCGCCGGTGCCTGTGCCACCGGTGCCTTGCCGGCGCTCTGCGTTCCCTTGTCCGCCATCGGTCTGCCTCCAGGTCGTCTCGGCCACCTGAGAATTCGCAGCCTTCACCTTGCCTGACCGGCTTCCGCGCGCGCCACCGGGCCTCAGCGAGCTGAGGTACGCCTACCCCGGGTGTGTCGGCGCGGCTCCCCGGTGCGACCGCTGCAAACGATAAGCTGGCGATGTCTCGGGCGGAAACCCGGTCTCGCGTGTCCCCACCGAACGGACGGTCATGCTCAACGGAGTGCGCGCGCCGCTTGCGCGGGCGCTGACCCCGGTGGGCGCAGCGCTGGCCCGGGCCGGCGTCAGGCCGGACGCCGTCACCCTTCTCGGCACACTCGGGGTGAGCGCGGGGGCGCTCGCGTTCTACCCGAGCGGCAAGTTCTTGGTGGGCAGCATCGTGATCACCGTATTCGCCTTCTCGGACATGCTCGATGGTGCGCTGGCCCGGGCCCGTGGCGGCGGTAGTCGGTGGGGTGCGTTCCTGGACTCCTCCCTGGACCGGGTGGGCGACGCGGCCATCTTCGGCGGGCTGGCGCTGTACTTCGCCGGCCATGGCAACGACAACCGACTGGCCGCCGTGGCGATGTACTGCCTGGTGGCCGGCATGCTCACGTCCTACGTTCGGGCTCGGGCCGAGGGGCTCGGCCTGCGCGCCGATGTGGGCATCGCCGAGCGCTCCGAACGGCTCATCCTTATCCTCACCGCGACCGGCCTCTCCGGGCTGCTCGACTACCCGCCCCTGCTCGCCGGCGCACTGTGGCTGCTCGCCGCGGCCAGCACGGTCACGGTGTTCCAGCGCTTCATCACCGTCCACCGCCAAGTCGCCGGGGACCCGCTGCCGGAAGCGCCGCAAGCATGACCGGGCAAGTCACCAGCCGGATGGTGGGCCGGCTGACCGACGCCGCGTACGCCACCGGTTGGGCCCTGGTCAAGGCACTGCCGGAATGGTTCGGCGCAGCGCTCTTTCAGCGAATCGCCGACGTGGCGTGGTGGCACCGGGGGGCCTCGGTACGGCAGCTGGAGGCGAACCTGCGCCGGATCGCTCCGGCCGCGGATTCCCGCCGGCTCAGCCGGCAGGGGATGCGGTCCTACCTACGGTACTGGCTGGAAGTGTTCCGGCTGCCGGTGTTGCCACCGGAGCGCATCCTCACCGACATGCACATGATCGACGAGCAACGGCTGATCGATGCCGTCGACGCCGGCAAGGGAGTGATCTGCGCGCTGCCGCACAGCGGGAACTGGGACCATGCCGGTGCCTGGGCGATGCACCGCGGGCTGCGGCTCACCACGGTTGCGGAACGGCTGGAACCCACGGCGCTCTTTGACCGCTTTGTTGCTTTCCGCCAAGGTATGGGAATGGAAGTGCTGGCCCTCACCGGCGGCGGCGAGGTGTTCCTCAACCTGGCTCGACGCCTGCGCGCCGGCAGCCTGCTCTGCCTGCTCGCCGACCGGGACCTCACCGCCGGGGGTGTCGAGGTCGACTTCTTCGGCGAGCCGGCCCGGATGCCGGCCGGCCCCGCAGCGCTGGCGGTGGCCACCGGTGCCGCGCTGTTGCCCACCACCCTCTGGTATGACGAGCAGGGCGGCTGGGGCTGCCGGATCTACCCGGCGGTCCTCCCACCGGCCGAGGGCGACCGCAAAGCGAAGGTGGCCGCCATGACCCAGCAGGTGGCGGACGCCTTCGCCGAGTCGATCGCCGAGCATCCGGCCGACTGGCACATGCTGCAGCCGCTGTGGAGTGCCGACCTCGATCCCGCTCGAAGTCGCGAGCCGGCCGGCAGCCCGGCGTGAAGGTAGGCCTCGTCTGCCCGTACCCCTGGGATGTTCCGGGCGGCGTGATGGGGCACGTCCGAGACCTTGCCGAGGCCCTGATCGACGCCGGGCACGACGTGTCGGTGCTGGCGCCGGTCGATGACGAGAGCCATCCGATACCCGCGTACGTGGTGCCGGCTGGTCGTACCGTTCCGGTGCGCTACAACGGCTCGGTCGCCCGGCTGGTGTTCGGTCCGATCTCGGCTCGCCGGGCGCGGCGATGGCTCCGCGACGGGCAATTCGACGTCCTGCACCTGCACTCGCCCGAGGCGCTGTCGCTGTCGCTGATCACACTGCTGCAGGCCAGCGGGCCGATCGTCGCCACCTTCCACGCGGCTAATCCACGGTCCCGGGTGCTGGCTGCGCTCTCCCCGGCCCTGCAGCCGGCGCTGGAGAAGATTCAGGGCCGGATCGCGGTCTCGCCGGCCGCCCGGCGGACCATCGTCGAGCATCTGCACGGCGACGCGGTCCTCATCCCCAACGGCGTCCACGTCCAGGCATTCGCCGACGCGCAACCCTTCCCGGGGTGGCCCGGCGAAGGCGGCGCGATCGGGTTCCTGGGCCGGATCGACGAGCCGCGAAAAGGGCTGGACGTGTTGCTGGAGGCGTTCTGCCCACTGGCGTCGCAGCGCCCCGGGTTGCGGCTGCTGGTCGCCGGGCCGGGGGATGTCGAGGCGGTACGGCAGGCGGTTCCGCCGCCGATCCAGGACCGGCTGGTACTGCTGGGTCGGGTGTCGGAGGAGGACAAGGCCCGGTTCTACGCCTCGGTCGACCTCTACGTCGCGCCGAACACCGGCGGGGAGAGTTTCGGCATCGTACTGCTGGAGGCGATGGCCGCCGGTACACCGGTCGTCGCCAGTGACCTCGACGCGTTCCGCCGGGTACTCGACGACGGCCGGGCGGGGGAGCTCTTTGCGGTACAGGACTCCGGCGCGCTCGCCGACACGCTGGGCCGGCTGCTGGACGATCCGACGGCCCGCCGGGCGTTGGTCGCAAACGGGACGGCCCGTGTCCGCGCGTACGACTGGTCGGCGGTGGCTCGGTCTGTACTGGGGGTGTACGACATGGTGCGGCTGGCGAGTGACTCCGAACCCAGCGCGGAAGAATCCGCCCTCAGCCGGGCCGCCGGCAATCCGTAGCGACCATCCGGGCCGGTGCCGATGCTGACCGTCGTCGCGGTGGTGACCGGAATCGTCGTGGTGGCCACCTACCTCACCTGGCTCGCCGGGCGCCTGGACCGGCTGCATTCCCGCACCGACGGGGCGCACGCGTCCCTCGACGCCCAACTGCTGCGACGGGCGGCGGCGGCGATCGCGATCGCGAGTTACGCCGCTGCCGCCGAGGTGCTGACCGTACCGGTGGCTCGAGCACTGACCGGTGCCGCCCGGGCCGCATCCACCGCGGCTACCGAGGAACGGGAGTCGGCGGAAAACGACCTCTCGCGGGCGCTGCACACCGCGGTGCCGCGAATTGAAGCCCGGGACGCCGACCTGCGGGAGTTGTTGGCGGATCTGGCCACTGCCTGTAGCCACGTGGTGCTCGCGCGGCGGTTCTACAACGACGCGGTACGCGACACCTGCAGTATCCGGAAGCGCCGGCTGGTCCGCGCGTTGCGACTGTCCGGCCACGCCGCGGCGCCGACGTACTTCGACATCGACGACACGCCACCGGCGGCACTGTCCGCATTGGATCCGGCGCAACCCACCTGAGGGTTTGCCGGGGCCAGCGGCTTGTTCGAGCGCAGTTCGCGCGCTGCTACGGACAAGGTGGGCCGACCCGGACGCCGTAGGATGGGGCGTTACCAGTCGAGCAAGCGAGGTCCCGTCGTGCCTACCCCCACCGCCCCCGAGCCGCATCCCACCCCGCAGACCGGCGCCGACATCGGTACCGCCCGGGTGAAGCGCGGCATGGCCGAGATGCTCAAGGGCGGCGTGATCATGGACGTTGTGACCCCGGAGCAGGCCCGGATCGCCGAGGATGCGGGCGCGGTCGCGGTGATGGCGCTGGAGCGGGTACCCGCCGACATCCGCGCCCAGGGCGGCGTGGCCCGGATGAGCGATCCGGACATGATCCAGGGCATCATCGAAATGGTCTCCATTCCGGTGATGGCGAAGGCCCGGATCGGGCACTTCGTCGAGGCCCAGGTGCTGCAGGCGCTCGGCGTGGACTACGTGGACGAGTCCGAAGTGCTCACCCCCGCCGACGAGGCGCACCACATCGACAAGTGGCAGTTCACCGTGCCCTTCGTCTGCGGTGCGACCAACCTGGGCGAGGCGCTGCGCCGGCTCGCCGAGGGCGCGGCGATGATCCGCTCCAAGGGTGAGGCCGGCACCGGAAACGTGGTCGAGGCGACCCGGCACATGCGCTCGATCCGGGCCGACCTGCGGCGGCTGCAGGGCATGGACTCCGAGGAACTGTTCGCCGCGGCGAAGGATTTGCGGGCGCCGTATGAGCTGGTCGCCGAGGTGGCCCGTACCGGCAAGCTGCCGGTGGTGCTGTTCACCGCCGGTGGGATCGCCACCCCGGCGGACGCGGCGATGATGATGCAGCTCGGCGCCGAAGGCGTCTTTGTCGGTTCGGGAATCTTCAAGTCCGGTGATCCGGCGAAGCGGGCCCGGGCGATCGTCGAGGCCACCACCATGTACGACGACCCGGGCGTGCTGGCGAAAGTCTCCCGCGGCCTCGGTGAGGCGATGGTGGGGATCAACGTCTCCGAGCTTCCGGCCGAGCAGCGGCTCGCCGACCGAGGGTGGTAGGCGCTTCCCCCCGAATCGGCGTCCTCGCCCTGCAGGGTGACGTCCGCGAACATCTGCGGTCGCTCCGCAGCTGTGGCGCGACCACGGTGGCCGTGCGCCGTCCGGCGGAGTTGATCGGGCTGGACGGGATCGTCGTACCCGGCGGGGAGTCCACCACCATCGGCAAGCTGGCCATCACCTTCGGCGTACTGGAACCGTTGCAGCAGGCGGTCGCCGCCGGGATGCCGGCGTACGGCTCGTGCGCCGGGATGATCCTGCTGGCCGACACGATCCTGGACGGGGTACCCGACCAGCCCCGGATCGGCGGCCTGGACGTGGTGGTACGCCGCAACGCCTTTGGCCGACAAATCGACTCATTCGAAGCCGACGTCGCCTGGGCTGCCTCCGGTGACCGGGTACGCGGCGTCTTCATCCGGGCGCCCTGGGTCGAGTCCGCCGGGGAGGACGTCGACGTGCTCGCCCGGGTGGAGGGCGGCCGGGCCGACGGTACGATCGTCGCGGTGCGGCAGGGGCCGCTGCTGGCGACCTCGTTCCACCCGGAACTCACCGGCGACCTGCGGGTGCACCAGCACTTCGTCGCGATGGCCCGGGCCGCCGGCTGAGCTGCCGGCAACCCGGCAACGGAAGGGAAGTCGATGAGCGGCCACTCGAAATGGGCGACGACCAAACACAAGAAGGCCGTCGTCGATGCCCGCCGCGGCAAGCTCTTCGCCAAGCTGATCAAGAACGTCGAGGTGGCGGCCCGTACCGGGGGCGCCGACCCGACCGGCAACCCCACGTTGGCCGACGCCATCGCGAAGGCCAAAGGCTCCTCGGTACCGAATGACAACATCGACCGGGCGGTGAAGCGCGGCGCCGGTCTGGAAGCCGGTGGCGCGGACTGGCAGCCGATCACCTACGAGGGGTACGCCCCGGGCGGCGTCGCGCTGCTCGTCGAGTGCCTGACCGACAACCGCAACCGGGCGGCGTCGGAGGTCCGGACCGCGATGACCCGCAACGGCGGCACGATGGCCGACCCCGGCTCGGTCTCCTACCTCTTCACGCGCAAGGGCGTCGTGCTGATCCCGGCCGACGGGCTCACCGAGGACGACGTCCTGCTCGCCGTACTGGACGCCGGCGCCGAGGACGTCAACGACCTCGTCGGCAGCTTCGAGGTGGTCTGCGACGCCGCGGACACCGCGGCCGTCCGGTCGGCGGCAGCCGCGGCCGGGCTGCCGGTGGAGTCCGTGGAGGTGTCCTGGCTGCCTTCGGTATCCGTACCGCTGGAGGGCGAAATGGCCCGCCGGGTGCTGCGTCTCGTCGACGCGCTCGAGGAGTGCGACGACGTGCAGAACGTCTGGGCCAACTTCGACGTCTCCGACGAGATCCTGGAAGCCGTCGCCGGCTGACCTGATACCGACCCGGCGGCGCGTCACCGCGGCGTTTGTCGTACTGCCTCGGTAGGCTTCCGAACGTGCGTTCGATACGGGTCCTCGGCGTGGATCCCGGCCTGACCCGGTGCGGCCTGGGTGTCGTCGAAGGGTCGCCCGGGCGGCCGCTCACCGCGCTGGGCTACGACGTGGTGCGTACCCCGGTCACCGACGATCTCGGGGTGCGCCTGGTGGCGCTGGAGGTACTGGTGGAGAACTGGCTGCGGCAATACCGCCCCGATGCGGTGGCGGTCGAGCGGGTGTTCAGTCAGGCGAACGTCCGTACCGTGATGGGTACGGCCCAGGCGGGTGCGGTGGCCATTCTGTGCGCGGCCCGAGCCGGGCTGCCGGTGACCTTGCACACTCCGAGCGCGGTGAAGGCAGCGGTGACCGGCTCCGGACGCGCTGACAAACCGCAGGTCACCGCCATGGTGACCCGGTTGTTGCGGCTGGCCGTACCGCCCCGCCCGGCGGATGCCGCCGACGCGCTGGCGCTCGCGATCTGCCAGCTGTGGCGGGGGGCCGCCCAGGAACGGCTGACAGCTGCGGCCGCTTTCCCCGGGGACCGGCGATGATCTCCAGTTTGGCCGGTCGGGTGGCCGCAGTCTCCCCGGACGGTGTCGTGGTCGAGGTGGGCGGTGTGGGACTGTTCGTCTCCTGCACGCCGACGGTGATCGCCGGCATGCCTCTCGGCGCATCCGTCAGGCTGTCCACCAGTCTCATCGTGCGCGAGGACGCTCTCACGCTGTACGGCTTCGCCGACGAGGACGAACGGCTGGTCTTCGAGTTGCTGCAGACGGCCACCGGGGTCGGGCCGCGGCTGGCCCAAGCCGTACTCGCGGTCCATCGCCCGGACGCCATTCGTCGCGCGGTGGCGACCGAGGATCTCGGCGCACTCAGCCTAGTACCGGGAGTCGGCCGGAAGGTGGCCCAGCGCATCGTGCTGGAGCTGCGGGACCGCCTCGGTCCGGAGGTAGGCGCATCCGCTTCGCCCGGCGCACCCCCCGGCGAGCCGGATTGGCGGGACCAGGTGCGGACTGGACTCGTCGGCCTGGGCTGGTCGGTACGCGAGGCTGAGGAAGCTCTCGCTTCGGTCGCGCCGCAGGCCGAGGAAGCCGCTCGCAAGGGGACGCCAACGGCGGTGGTCGATCTGTTGCGGGCCGCGCTGCGCTCGGGCGCCCGATGAGCGCCTCGCGCGCCGCACGGCCGGCCTCCGCTCGGCCCGATCCCGATCTGGTCTCACCGGTGGCGAGCCCGGAGGACTCGGCGGTGGATGCGGCGCTGCGGCCCCGACGGCTGCAGGAGTTCGTCGGCCAGGAACGGGTGCGTGAACAGCTGTCGCTGGTACTGGAAAGTGCCCGCCGCCGCGGCCGGCAGCCCGACCACGTCCTGCTCTCCGGATCGCCGGGGCTGGGCAAGACCACGATGGCGATGATCATTGCCGCCGAGATGGGTGCGCCGCTCCGAATCACCAGTGGCCCGGCGATCGAGCGAGCCGGGGATCTCGCCGCGCTGCTCTCCTCGCTGACCGAAGGCGAGGTGCTGTTCCTGGACGAGATCCACCGGATGGCGCGGCCGGCGGAGGAGATGCTCTACGTCGCGATGGAGGATTTCCGGGTCGATGTGGTGGTCGGCAAGGGACCCGGCGCGACCGCCATTCCGCTGGAGGTGGCACCGTTCACCCTGGTCGGCGCGACCACCCGGGCCGGCCTGCTGCCCAGCCCGCTGCGGGACCGGTTCGGCTTCGTCGCCCACCTGGACTTCTACGCGCCCGACGAGCTGGAGCGGGTGTTGGTTCGGTCGGCGGGGTTGCTCCAGGTGCCGCTGGAGCCGGCCGGCGGGGCGGAGATCGCCGGCCGGTCGCGCGGCACTCCGCGGATCGCGAACCGGCTGCTGCGGCGGGTGCGGGACTACGCGGAGGTCCGCGGCGACGGCATCGTGAGCCGCGATGCGGCCCAGGCGGCGCTCACGCTGTACGAGGTGGACGAGATCGGTCTGGACCGGCTGGACAAGGCCGTATTGGACGCGCTACTCCGGCGCTTCGGCGGCGGCCCGGTGGGGCTGGGCACGTTGGCGATCGCGGTGGGGGAGGAGCGGGAGACCGTCGAGGAGGTCGCCGAGCCTTTCCTGGTTCGAGTGGGCCTGCTGGCACGTACTCCACGCGGCCGGGTGGCCACCCCGGCGGCGTGGGAGCACCTCGGTCTGCCGGCCCCGGCCCTGGCCGCGCCGGCCCCGGCCGCGCCGGCCCCGGCCGCGCCGGCCCTGTTCGCGCTCCCGGAGTGACCGAAACGCAGGCGGATTATTGCCCGATTGCCCGCTTGCCGCCGCTCGCCTAGGCTGAAGCCACCGTCTAGGAAGGCCTTTCCTTGCTTCACGTCTCCTTGCTTCACGTGCTGGCCGCGAGCTCGTCCGGCGGCAGCAGCCTCACCGGTTTCCTCCCCCTCGTTCTCATCGTGGTGGCCTTCTTCTTTCTGCTGATCCGGCCGCAGCGCGCCCGCGCCAAGCAGATGCAACAGGTGCGGGCCGCGCTGATCCCCGGCTCCCAGGTGATCACCACCTCGGGCATGTTCGCCACCGTGACCGCCGTCGATGATGAGGCGGTCACGCTGGAGTTGGCGCCAGGGGTACACGGGCGTTTCCTGCGCGCCGCGATCGGCAAGGTGGTGTCGTCGGCGGCCGTGGGCAGCAGCGGAGGCGGCGACGGCTCCGTGAGCGACACCAGCATCGAACTTCCGCCGGACGACCGCCCGCCCGCCTGACCTCGGCAATACTGACCGTGGCAGTACCGACCTGGGGAGTAATCACCTTGGCGATACGGCCAACCGGGTACGTGCAGCCGGCCAGGATTACCCGGCCGGTAGGTCGTGCCCGCACGGAGGCGGCGACCGGCCGTCGTGAGCAAAGACGAGGAATCGGTGGCATCCGCTAACACCCCGCGACCCGGGCGCGCTCTCGCTTTCGTAGCGCTGGTACTGGTCGCCCTCTACATCGGCGTATTTCTGAGCAAGAGTCACACCCCGCAGCTGGGTCTGGACCTGCGCGGTGGCACCAGCGTGACACTGACGCCGAAGGTCACCAAGGGGAAGGTCTCCAAGCAGGCCCTCGCCAAGGCCGTGGACATCATCCGGCTGCGGGTGGACCATCTCGGCGTTTCGGAAGCCGAGGTGGCCACGGAGGGCAACAACATCGTGGTGTCGGTGCCGGGCAAGGGGCGCAGCGACGTGCTGGACCTGGTACGGCGAACAGCGCAGCTGCGCTTCCGTCAGGTACTCGCCGCTGCGCCGGCCACCGCGGCAACCCCGTCGGCCAGCCCGTCAGCCGGCCGCAGTGCGACCGTCTCGCCCAGTGGGAAGGCGTCCTCGAGCACCAATTCAGTACCGAGTACGACCGCCAGCCCGCGCCCCAGCACCACGGGCAACGGCCGGGCCGTCCCGCCCGCGCTCGGCCAGCCGCCGGCTGCGGTCACGCCTCGCCCCACCCCGTCGGTCACCGCACCCGTTCGGCCCGCCACGCCAACGCTCCCGGCCACCGCGCCGGCGAACGTGTCAGCCAGCGTGTCGGCGAACGAGGCGAAGCTGGCCAAGCAGTTCGCCACCATCAACTGCAGCACTGCGGCCAACCGACAGGGCACCGGGCTCGACGACCCGCAAGCCGAACTCGTCGCCTGCAGCCGCCAAGGTGACACCAAGTACCTGTTGGCGAAGGCAGCGGTACTCGGTACCGACGTGCGGACCGCGAGCGCCACGGTGGACCAGCAGGGACTCGGTCACTGGCAGGTCATTCTGGACTTCAACGGCAAGGGCGCGAAGCAGTTCGGGAACCTGACCAAGCGGGTGCAGCCGCTGCCGGACATCAACACGTCCGGCTGCCAGCCGCCGACCGGGTGCAACGGGGTCGCCGTCGTGCTGGACGGGGTGGTGCAGTCCGCGCCCCGCATCGTGGAACCCATTCTGGACGGCCGGGCACAGATCACCGGCAACTTCAGCGAGAAGGACGCCAAGGACCTGGCGAACATCCTGAAGTACGGCGCCTTGCCGTTGGCCTTCGACGTGCCGACCGCACAGACCATCTCACCGACCCTGGGCAGCGACCAGTTGCACGGTGGGCTGATCGCCGGTGCCATCGGCCTGGGGCTGGTCGTGTTGTATTCGCTGCTGTACTACAGAGGTCTCGGTCTGGTCACCGTCGCCAGCCTGGTGCTCTCCGGTCTGATCATCTACGCCGCCACCGTGCTGCTCGGTCACGCCATCCACTACACGTTGAGCCTCGCCGGCATCGCGGGGTTCATTGTCGCGGTAGGCATCACCGCCGACTCCTTCGTGGTCTTTTTCGAGCGACTCCGCGACGAGGTGCGGGAAGGCCGCAGCCTGCGCAGCAGCGTGGAACGGGGGTGGGTACGAGCCCGGCGAACCATCCTGTCTGCGGACACCGTGTCCCTGCTCGCCGCGGTCGTGCTGTACGTGGTGTCCATCGGCAACGTTCGGGGCTTCGCCTTCACCCTCGGGCTGTCCACGGTGGTCGACTTGTTCATCGTCTTCCTGTTCACCAAGCCGCTGGTGGCCCTGCTGGCACGGACCCGGCTGTTCGGGTCGGGCGGCCGCTTCAGCGGCTTGTCACCCGGTCGGCTCGGCTCGCCGCCGCCGATACTGACCGGCGGGCGAACCCGAAGAGCTTCGACGGCCCGACCGCCGGGCCGGCCGCGGAGCGGCAGCCGCAGCGTGGGGGAGGTGTAGTCATGGGCAAGAACGGGTCGATCGCCAGCCGGCTGTATCGCGGTGAGGTGTCCTACGACTTCATCGGGCGCCGCAAGATCTGGTACGCCCTCTCGGGGGCCGTGCTGCTGATCAGCCTGCTCAGCCTGATCTTCCGCGGTATCCATCCCAGTATCGAATTCAAGGGGGGCGCCGTCTTCGAGGCGCCGTCGAACGGTCACTCCCTGTCCCAGGCCAAGGCGGTGTTCACCAAGGCGAACGTCCCGCCGGAGATCGCCCAGAATGTGGGTGAAGGGCGATTGCGGATCCAGACCGCCGCCGTCGACCCGAAGGACCCGACCAAGACCACCCGACTGCAGCAAGCGCTGGCCAAGGAACTCGGTATCAGCGTCAACGACGTGGCGGTCCAGCAGGTCGGCCCGAGCTGGGGCGGTCAGATCACCAAGAAAGCGGTGCAGGGGCTCGTTGTTTTCCTCGTGCTGCTGTCGGTCGTCCTGTCCCTGCGGTACGAACCGAAGATGGCCCTCGGGGCATTCATCGCCTTGGTGCACGACATCGTGATCACTGCCGGGGTGTACTCCCTGGTCGGGTTCGAGGTGAGCCCGGCCACCGTCATCGCGTTGTTGACCATTCTCGGTTACTCGCTGTATGACACCGTCGTGGTCTTCGACAAGGTGCAGGAGAACACCCGGGGTCTGGCCGCGGGTAGCCGAACCACGTACAGCGCGGAGGCGAACCTGGCGCTCAACCAGACCCTGGTGCGCTCGATCAACACCTCCATCATTGGACTGCTTCCGGTGGCCTCCCTGCTGTTCATCGGAGCCGGGCTGCTCAAGGCGGGCACGCTGAAAGACCTGGCGCTGGCCCTGTTCATCGGGCTGCTCTGCGGTACGTACTCCTCGATCTTTACCGCCACCCCGCTGGTCTGCGACCTGAAAGAGCGGGAGCCGGCGATGCGTGCGCTCGCCCAGCGGGCCGAAGGCCGCCGCCGGGCCGAGCGATCCGCCGGTCGGGCGGTGGCCCCGAACCTGACCGGCGCGGTATCCGTCACCGGCGGTTCCGTGCTGGTCGACGAGGCAGATGAGGGTCGTGCCGAGGGTGGGCAGGCCGCGCCGCCACCAGCGGCTCCGGCCCCGCGCCCGCACCGCAAGCCGGCGGCGAGCGGCGGCCGTTCCGGACGCCCCAGCGGCAAGCGCCGTCGTTGACCGACGGCCTCGCCGCCCGGCTCCGCCTCCTGGTTCGGGACGTGCCGGACCATCCCAAGCCGGGAGTGATCTTCAAGGATCTGACTCCGCTGCTCGCCGATGCGGCCGCCTTCGCCGCCACGATCGACGCGATGGCGCGACCGTGGGCCGAGCAGGACCCGCCGGTGCACAAAGTGGTCGGCATCGAGGCGCGCGGTTTCCTGTTCGCGGCGCCGATAGCGTACTCACTCAGCGCCGGCGTGGTTTTAGTCCGTAAGGCCGGCAAGCTTCCGGCCGCGCGCCACGCCGCCTCCTACGACCTGGAGTATGGCGCGGCCACCCTGGAGTTACACGAGGACGCCTTCCTTCCCGGTGATCGGGTGCTGGTGGTCGATGACGTGCTCGCGACCGGTGGCACCGCGGCGGCGACGGTCGACCTGGTCCGCCGAGCCGGCGGTGAGGTCGTCGGCGTCGCGGTGCTGCTGGAGTTGGGGTTTCTCGCCGGCCGGGAGCGTCTGGCGAGCCAGCCGGCAGTGACGGTGCACGCCGTCATCGAGGACTAGAGCTCGACGGATCCGCTGACCAGGTACGCCGGATTCCCACGCCCGCTCGACAAGTGGCTACCATGAAGTCTGATTGAGCGAAGGAAACCCCGCGTGGTGGATACGGCGAGCCCTACCGACCCAGCGGAGAAGGCCGCGCCCGCGCAGGCGCGCGCGGCGGCCGTCCTGCCGGTTGCCAGAGCTGAAATTCCGGCCGGCCGTCCGCTTTCCGGCGCTTCCACCGCCTTGGTGCCGCTCGCCACGGAGCCTGCGTCGAACAGCCGGGCGGACAATGCGGCCGACAGCACCCCGGATCGGGCGGGGGCCGCCGTCCGGGTGCGCAACCGGCTTGCCCGGCTCGGGAGCGGCCGTCCCTCCGCCACCCCGCCACAGCTCGAACCACTCTTCGCGGCCGTACGAGACAACCATCCCAAAGCCGACCTTCGGGTACTCGCCGCCGCCTACGAGGTAGCCGAGAAGTGCCACCGCGGCCAGTTGCGGCGCAGCGGTGAGCCGTACATCACCCATCCGCTCGCCGTCACCGTCATCCTCGCCGAACTGGGGATGGACGTGACGACGCTCACCGCGTCGCTGCTGCACGACACTGTGGAGGACACCCCGCTCACCCTGGGCGCCGTTCGCCAGCAGTTCGGGGCCGACGTGGCGGCGCTGGTCGACGGGGTCACCAAGCTGGATAAGGTGAAGCTGGGGGAGGCCGCCGAGGCGGAGACCATCCGCAAGATGGTGGTCGCCATGGCGAAGGACCCGCGGGTGCTGCTCATCAAGCTCGCGGACCGGATGCACAACATGCGCACGCTGCACTATCTCCGCCCGGAGAAGCAGGAGCGCACCGCGAAGCAGACGTTGGAGATCTACGCGCCGCTGGCCCACCGGCTCGGCATGAACACCATCAAGTGGGAACTGGAAGACC
>JBDUDX010000236.1:0-5303 GCA_040002735.1 Frankiaceae bacterium
GAGTTCGTCTTCGATCCGAAGCAGCTGGTTGTACTTGGCCACCCGCTCGCTGCGGGCCGGCGCACCGGACTTGATCTGACCGGCGTCGGTGGCCACCGCCAGGTCGGCGATCGTGGTGTCCTCGGTCTCACCGGAGCGGTGACTAAACATGCAACGGAAACCGGACCGGTGGGCCAACGCGACCGCGTCGAGGGTCTCGGTGAGGGTGCCGATCTGGTTCACCTTGACCAGCAGCGCGTTCGCCGAACTTTCGGCCACCCCGCGGGCGAGGCGCTCGGGGTTGGTGACGAACAGGTCGTCGCCGACGATCTGTACCCGCTGGCCGATGGCCGCGGTGAGCCGCGCCCAGCTCTCCCAGTCGTCCTCCGCGAGCGGGTCTTCGATCGAGACGATCGGGTACGCGTCGACCAGCGTCTCCCAGTACGCGGTCAGTTCCACGGCGCTCATCACGCCGCCCTCGAAGCGGTAACCACCGGCCTCGGAGTCGTAGAACTCGGTCGCCGCGGCGTCCATGGCGACCGCGATGTCGGTGCCCGCGATGAAGCCGGCCTTGCCGATCGCCTCGACGAGCAGGTCGAGCGCCTCCCGGTTCGCCGGCAGCTCCGGCGCGAAGCCACCCTCGTCACCGATGCTGGTGGTGAGGCCCCGCTGCTTGAGCACCGCCTTGAGCACGTGGTAGGTCTCGGCGCCCCACCGCAGCGCCTCGGCGAACGTCGGCGCACCGATGGGTGCGATCATGAATTCCTGGATGTCCACGTTGGTGTCCGCGTGCGCCCCGCCGTTGAGCACGTTCATCATCGGCACCGGCAGCACGTGGGCGTTGGGACCGCCGACATAGCGGAAGAGCGGCAGCCCGGAGGACTCCGCTGCGGCGCGGGACACGGCGAGGGAGACGCCGAGGATGGCGTTCGCGCCGAACTTCGACTTGTCCGGGGTGCCGTCGAGGTCGATCAGCGCGGCGTCCAGAATGCGCTGCTCGGTCGCCTCGAAGCCGATCAGCTCGGGCGCGATGTCCTCGACCACCGCGGTGACCGCCTTGGTGACCCCCTTGCCGCCGTACCGGTCGTCGCCGTCGCGCAACTCGACCGCCTCGAACGCGCCGGTGGAGGCGCCGCTCGGGACCGCCGCCCGACCGAGTACGCCGTTGTCGAGGACGACCTCAACTTCGACGGTGGGATTGCCCCGCGAATCGAGGATCTCGCGGGCGTCGACAGCCTCAATAGACGGCACGGTGGGCTCCCTCAGAAGTGTGGCGGCGTACTGCTGCCCGGAGCCTATCGCCGGGGTACGACAGGACGGCCCACGCCCCGCCGACGCGTCAGGAGAGCGGCGTGAAGGCGATCGAGTCGTGTACGGCGCCGTGGAAGAGGCGGCCGTCGGAGCCCCACCAGATGCCGGTCGGCGTGGGGTAGATCACCGACGTACCGAACCCGCGCGTCTTGCCCGGGTTCCAAGCCAGCGCCTTACCGCTCACCGGGTCGATCGCGCCGACCCCCTCGCGCGGCACACAACCGGTGCCACAGCTGTCCACGCCGTACGGGTTGTTGAGCCAGCGCTGATGCCCGCCGACGTACACCGCCGGGCCGACCGCGGCGATGGACAGCAACGTGTCGCCGCCGGTGTAGTTGATCCAGGTCGGCTTGGCCGGGTTCGGTATCGAAGTCTCAAACCGCGCCGCGGCATCGCAGAGGGTGTGACCGAGGTCTCCCGGCAGAGACGTACGACCGGTGGAGGCCACCACGAAGTATGAACCGTCCGGGGAGAAGTCGACATCCCGCAGATACTCCGGCATGGTGACCCGGCCGCACATCTTGCGCAGTGGAAGGTAATACCACGGATCCACCGTCGCCGTCGTGCCCAAATCGAACATCACGGCCCGGGTACGCGAATACTTGCCGACCGTGGTGAAGTTTCCGATCGCCAGCATTCGGGTGTGACTCGGGTTGACCGCGAATCGGTAGACCGATGTCAAGCCGGCATTGGCCGCCACGGTGCCGGAAATGGGGTTTGCGGTGAAATAGCCGAGGTTGGCTCCGCTGTAGAGGCTGAGCGAGAGCAGCCGGCGGGTGAAGGAACCGGATACCAGCAGCCGTCCGGACACCACGTCAAGGTCCGATACCGAGCCGTTGATCCCGGCCGCCTTCCACGCTGTGTCCACCTTGAGCGTGGCCAGGGAGTACCGGACCAGTCGGCTCGGAACGCCGTCGATGACCGTGAACGATCCCCCGACGTAGAGATATCCGCCGTAGACCAGGGTCTTCAGGACCGTGCCGTTGACATGCGGTGCCCAACCGGTCGGTGTACCGGTGGCAATAGAGAAGCTGAACAGGTTCTGCCGCAGATATGTCCCGGTCAATGCCGGATTCTGCACCTTATGGAAGAGGCCACCGGCGTACATCACATTTCCGGACTGGGAGAACGTCATCACCGCCGCATTCGAGACCACGGCGTCGTCGACGGCGTGCGGCGTGGTTCTCGCCGGAATCTCCGAGACGATTCTCGGCTGGGTCGGCGAGGCACTTGCCGATGGCACCAGCAACCCGCCGAGCGCCAGCGCAAATCCTAAAGCTGCAGACGCCTTGAGCCGAGAAGCAATACGGCGATACACGTTACTGGGCCCCCTATGAGGATACCGGTGTGTCCGACCGGTTACTCAACACCGTACGGGGGGAAAGCGAACGGCGCGAGCAGCAGGGACTAATTGCACCCAAACGGGTGAGTAGCTCATAGCGCAGATCGGTCGGTCTCCAGCGCGATCACCCGGTCGCGGAAGCGGAGGGACGCCCCCCGCAGCGCCGCCTCCGGATCCACGTTGTGCGCCTGCGCGAGCGCGACCGCGGCGAACAGCAACTCCCCCACCGCGTCCACCGGATTCTCGGTCTCGGCGACCAGGGCCGCCGCGGCCGCCACCGCCTGCCCCGGGGTGTCGGCCGCCGCGATCTCACTGTCCGCGAAGGCCGCCGGAATGCCGACCCGCTCCGCCCGCCGCTGCAGCTTCGCGGCCAGGGCGAGTGCCGGCTGGCCGAACGGGACGCCCTCCGTCACCGAGCTGCGACCCTTCTCGACCGCCTTGATCTGCTCCCAGTTCTCCGCGACGTGCGCCGCGGTCGGCGCCTCCACGGTGGCGAAGACGTGCGGGTGCCGGCGGATCAGCTTCGCCACCAGGCCGGCGGCGACGTCATCGAGCGACCACCGCTCGTCGGCTGGCAGCTCCTCGGCGAGCCGGGCGTGGAACGCGACCTGCAGCAGCACGTCGCCCAGCTCCTCCCGCAGCCCCTCCGGATCGCCCTCCTCGATCGCCGCGTACGCCTCGTAGCTTTCCTCCAGCAGGTATGGCGCCAGGGTGAGGTGGGTCTGCTCGGCGTCCCACGGGCAGCCGCCGGGTGAGCGCAGCCGGTCCATCACGGACACCACGTCGAGCAGCCGGGCGCCGGGGAGGTCGGTGGAGCCGTAGATCAGCTCGACCTCGGCGTCCCCGTCGCGGGCGGCCAGGTCGCCGATCGCCCGGACGATCGCCTCGTCGCCCCCTTCGCCGGCCAGCCAGACCGCGCTGCCGCCAGCGGCCCGGGCCCGGAAGGCCGCGGCCACCTCGGTCGGCGTACCGGGAACCACGTCCACCGTGATGCCCACATCCCGCAAGGCGGGGAGCTGCGGGTGATCGGGTTCCGCGGTGAGCACCGGACCGGCGTGCAGCGCCTGCCACGCCGGCCAGGACAGCAGCCCCGGCGCTACCCGGTGCGTGGTGGCGAGCAGCAGGAGCCGATCGCTCACCCGCCGGAGGCCGGGCTGGCCGGCGCCGACGAGTCCGAACCCTTGCCCGGCGAGGAGAGCCCGGTCTTCACCGGCTCGACCGAGACCTTGGTGGCGTCCCACTCCCCGAACCGCGGGTTCACCGACACCTTCTGCTTCTTGGACTCCGACGCCAACAAGCTGCCGATCGCGGCCTGCCGCTGGTTCGCCAGCAGCTGGTTCCGCAACTCGGGCGTGGCCTGGGCCAGCGTCTTGGTCACCTTGCGCGAGATCAGGTGAATGACGTGGTAGCCGAACTCCGTCTTCGCCAGCACGTACGAGCCGACCTTCGCCGAGGAGACCGCCGCGGCGAACGGGGTCACGAACTTCGACGGCGGCTGGGTGCCGAGGTCACCGCCGGAGTTCTTGCTGCCGGTGTCGGTGGAGTACTTCTTCGCCAGCGCGGCGAACTTCGACGGGTCCGCCTTCACCTGCGCCAGCAGCCGGTCGGCGAGCTTCTTGTCCTTGACCAGGATGTGTGCGGCGTGCACCTGGACGAAGTTCTGCTCGTACGCCTTCTGCAGCGCCACCTGGTCCACCTTGGCCGACGCGGTGAGCTTCTCCGCGATCTTGTCCATAAGGGCCAGGTCCCCGAACCACGGCTTCAGCTCCTCCTTCGGGATGCCCGCCGCCGCACCCTGCTTGACCAACTCCGCCTCCGACCCGGCCTGCTTGATGAACGCCTGGTACCGGGCGTTGATCTCGCCGTCGGTGACGCTCGCCCCCGACTTCTTGGCGGCGTCGGAGATGAGCTGGTGGTCGATCATCAGAGTGAGGATCTGCCGTTCGAACTTCGGCCGGTCGGTACCCACCTGCTCCTTGACGCCGGACACCTTCAGCGCCGAGTCGACCCGGGCGGTGAGGTCGTCGGTGCGAATCCGATCCGAGCCCACCGAGACCGCGGTGCCGGCGTTGGAGTCCCCGCAGGCGGTGAGCGCGAGGGCGAGCGCGGCGGTGGCGACCGGCGCGGTCCAGTGGGTACTGCGACTCACAGGCTTTCCTTCCGGGGAGCGCCGAGGACGGCGTCCATCAATTCGCGCGCCCAGGCCAGCAGCGCAGTGTCCCGGAGCGGCGTGCCACCGATCCGGGCGGTGGTCGGCTTGGGTACCAGAATGGTGCGTACCGCGGCCTTGATGACACTTCGAGGGTAGAGCCGCTGCAGCCGCAGCTGCGCGGACTCCGGCAACTCGACCGGCGCGAGTCGCACCGACGTGCCCTGCGAGCTGATCTCCCGGATGCCGTGCTGGCGGGCGTACGCGCGGAACGAGGCGACCGCGAGCAGGTTCTCCACCGGGGTCGGCGGGGCGCCGTACCGGTCGGTGAGCTCCGCCCGCGCCTCCTCGATGGCCGCGTCGTCGCCGGCGGAGGCGATCCGCCGGTACGCCTCCAGCCGCAGCCGCTCCCCGTCGATGTAGTCATGCGGGATGTGCGCGTCGACCGGCAGGTCGACCTTGACCTCAGCGACCTCCTCGGCGTGCTCGCCCTTGAAGTCGGCCACCGCCTCGCCGACCAGG
>JBDUDX010000237.1:0-5031 GCA_040002735.1 Frankiaceae bacterium
CGCCACGAGAAAAACCGCGAGGCTCTGCAGGTGGTGCCGCAACGCGCCTGCCGGCTGCCGCTGTTGGAAGGTGTATCGCCGGTTGGCGGCGGTGTTACCGACCGCGGTGACCAGCAGCGCTACGGCGTTCGCGGCCTGGGCTCCGATTGTCGTGCGGAGCAGGAGGTAGAGCAGCACGTACGCCGCCGTACTGAGAACGCCGACAGCAGCGAACCGTAGGACCTGCATCGCCAGGCTGGACGAAGGTGGGCGGTGGTGAAGCCCTGGTCCGACGGCGGGAACCGGTATTCGACCCGTGGCCAGCCCGATGGTCAACCGGGCGATGCCGCGCAGATCCGCCATCGCGGTCGGCCACAGATCGACGCGGCTGTCCGCGTCGTCGACCCAGTCCACCGGTACCTCGTAGATCCGGAGTCCGGCCCGCTCGGCGAGCACCAGCAGCTCGGTGTCGAAGAACCATGCCGTGTCCGCGACCAGTGGCAGCAAGACGTGCGCCCGATCCGCCCGGATAGCCTTGAAACCACACTGCGCGTCGGAGAAGCCAGTACGCAACGTGGCGTGGAGCAGGGTGTTGTATCCGCGGGAAATAAGCTCCCGCTTCGGACCACGCACCACCCGGGCGCTCGCCGAGAGCCGGGTACCGATCGCCAGGTCGCTGTGCCCGGACATCAGCGGAGCGACCAACGGCAGCAGCGCCGGCAGCCCGGTGGACAGGTCGACGTCCAGGTACGCCAGCACAGTGGCATCACTGCCGGACCACACCGCATGCAGCGCTCCCCCACGGCCCTTGCTCGGCAGCCGTACGGCTCGCACGCCCGGGAGGTCGATCGCCAATTGCTGCCCGATGGGCCAGGTGCGGTCGGTACTGGCGTTGTCCGCGATCGTGATCAGGAACGTCCACGGAAAAGTCGCCGAGAGGAAAGTGTGCAGGCGCCGGATGTTCCCGACGAGCTCTCGGTCCTCGTTGTACACCGGTACGACGAACTCGACGTCCGGTGCGAGGCCGGACGGCGCACACGGCGGTGGTGGGCTCATGACTGCAGCCTGCGGGCCGTAGGTGGGACCCGCCTGTCGGTTACCTGGACGTCAGCTGGACGTCTGGCTCGGCTCCCGCACAGCGAGCGGCAACAGAATCCGGAACGTCGCGCCTCGGCCCACGCCGGTGTCCACCTCGACCCGACCACCGTGCGCGGCGATGAGCCCCGCCACGATGGACAAGCCGAGACCGGTACCGCCGGCGGCTCGGGTCCGGGACTTCTCAGCCCGGTAGAACCGCTCGAAGACGCGCTCCGCTTCGGCCGGCGCCAGTCCCGGGCCGGCGTCAGCCACCTCCAGCACGGCCTCGGGTTGACCGGCGTGACCGTTGGCCTCCGACGGAGCGAGTCGCGTGCCCACCCGTACGGTCACCGCGGCCTTCGGCGGAGTGTGGCTCAACGCGTTACTCATCAGGTTGCCGACCACCTGGCGCAGCCGGGCCTCGTCACCAAGCACCACCGGCGGCTCGTCGGACTCCGCGACCTGCAGCGTAATGGGACGGCTCGGCACCACGGCGCGAGCGTCGTGCACCGCGTCCGCGGCGAGAGTGAGCAAGTCAACCAGCTTGCGCTCTAACGGCCGCTGCTGATCAAGACGGGCCAGCAGTAGCAGATCCTCCACCAACAGCCCCATTCGCGCCGCCTCGTCCTCGATCCGGCGCATCAGCCGGGCTACGTCCTGGGGCTCCCCGGCGGCACCCTGCCGATGCAATTCGGCAAACCCCCGAATAGAGGTGAGCGGCGTACGCAACTCATGGCTGGCGTCCGCCACGAATTGCCGCATCTGCTGTTCCGACTTGCGGGCCGCTGCCTCCGATTCCCGCTGCACGTGAAAAGCGCGCTCAATCTGGCTGAGCATGCCGTTGAGAGCTGCGGAGAGCCGTCCCACCTCGGTACGTGGGCTGCTGTCCGGCACCCGCTGCGAGAGATCCCCGGCAGCGATCGCTGCCGCGGTGTGCTCGACCGCGGTAAGGGGACGCAGGCTCCGGCGCACCACAAGTGGACCCACGCCGGCCAGCAGGGTGATGACCGCCGCGCCGATGCCGAGCTGAAGCAGCGCCAGTTGACGCACGGTATGGGACACGCCGGAGAGGCTCCGCGCGACCAGCAGGCTGGCGGACCGATCGGCGGCCGGCACCGCGATCACCCGCCACTCGCCCTTCCCGGTCTTCGACCCGACCGTAAAGGGGTGACCATTCCGGGCCACCGCCTGGACCGGTGTCATCCGCGGCAGCGCCGGGGTCGACCCGCCGTCGTCAAGAACGTCGACGGGTGCTTGCAGCTGACCGCCGCGGGCGTCGAGGTAGGTGACGGAGTACGAACTCGGGCCGCGCCCCACCGGCGGACCATTGCGGTGATCACCGTCCCGACCGATCACTTGAGCCGCTTGGGCCAGTTGCCCGTCGAGTTGGTTGACGAGATATCCGCGCAACGCCGTGGTGGCGGCGAAGCCGGCTACCAACAGTGCAACCGCCACCAGGCAGAGCAGAATGGCCACCAGCTTCACCCGTAGCGGGGTGCGCGCGGGCAGCCCGCGGAGTCGCCGAAGCGGCTTGGCGCCGGCCCATGCGCCAGTGGGCTCCGCCGTCGGCGAGGTGGTCATGTCGCGATCACTCGCGGGGGAGCCGCAGCGTGTAGCCGACCCCCCGCAACGTGTGCAGTAGCCGCGGCTCGGTGGTGTCGATCTTCCGCCGCAGGTAGGAGACATAGGACTCGACCACGTTTGCGTCACCGCCGAAGTCGTAATGCCAGACGTGATCGAGAATCTGGGCCTTGCTGAGTACCCGACCGGCGTTTTGCAAGAAATACCGGAGCAGCTTGAACTCCGTCGGCGAGAGCGGCACGATCTCGCCCGCTTTCCAGACCTCGTGCGTATCGTCGTCAAGTTCGATGTCGGCGAATGTGAGCCGGGCGGAGTCGTGGCCGGCCGCTACGCCGTTACGGCGAAGGATGGCTCGGATGCGGGCCAACACCTCCTCCAGGCTGAACGGCTTGGTGACGTAGTCATCGCCGCCGAGAGTCAGCCCCGTCACCTTGTCCTCCGTCGCGTCCCGGGCGGTGAGGAAAAGCACCGGCAGTCGGTCGCCGGAGCTACGAAGGCGCCGGAGGACGTCCAACCCATCGAGGCCCGGCATCATCACGTCCAGGACGAGCAAGTCCGGGCGAAAGCTCCGGGCGACCTTGAGCGCCTCGGTCCCGTCCCGGGCAATGGCAACGTCGAACCCGGCGTAGCGCAGGCTCGCCGAGAGAAGCTCAACAATGTTGGGCTCATCATCGACCAGGAGAAGTCGGGCCTCAGCGGAACCTACCGCGGTGGCAGCGCTGCTCATCTATGCCTCCGGGGATACGCCGCGAACTGAGCCGGTGATGCCTGCGTCATGGTGCCAGCATGCGCGCCGACGGTGGGGCCCTGCTGAGCGTTTCCTGGACGACAGCTGTGAACACAGCTGTAAGAAGGCGGCTCCGGTGGGCGATCGACGAGTTGGCTTTTTGGCGCATGCCATGACTATACTCGAACACATGTTCGATGACAATGGCGATGAGTTCAGCGGCTCAACGGCGCTTGATGGGCTTGATGCGCTCGGTCCGGATGGTCTGCTGACGGTGATTGAGGGGTGTGGGCGGCGGGTGGCGGCGCTGCAGGCTCGGCAGGTGGCGGCGGTGGCGGCGTCGGCGGCGGCGCGGGCTGGTTCGCCGTTGGCCGAGTTCGTGCCGGTGGAGTTGGGCTTCGTGTTGCGGTTGTCGCCGAACGCGGCTCAGGACCGGCTGCACGTGGCCGGTGAACTCGCCGGCCGGCTGCGGGAGACGCTTCGGCTGCTGGCGGCTGGGGGGTTGGACTACTACCGGGCGCGGTGCGTGGTGGACGCGGTGGCCGGTTTGGATGATGACACCGCGGCCGCGGTGCAGGCCCGGGTGCTGCCGAACGCGACTGAGCGGACGGCTACCCAGTTGAAGGCGGCGCTGCGGCGAGCGGTGCTGGCCATGGACCCGGCCGGTGCGGAGCGGCGGCATGCCGCGGCCCGGCGGGAGCGGCGGGTGGAGTTCCGGCCGGCGGCGGACGGGATGGCGTGGCTGAACGTGACCGCACCGGCAGACGACGCGGCCCTGGTGTATTCGGCGTTGGACGGGCTGGCCCGGGCGGCCCGCCGCTCCCCGGCGGAGAGCCGCACCCTGGACCAGCTCCGGGCGGATGTGCTGGTCGAGATCGCCCGGGCGATCGTGCAGGGCGGCGGGTGGACGGGCTGCGGCTCCCGGCCCGGCGCAGTGCCGGTCGCGGCCGGGCCACGGTGCACGTCACGGTCGGCGCGGACACCCTCCTCGGCGTCACCGACGAGCCGGGCTGGCTGGGTGGATACGGGCCGATCCCGGCGTCGATGGCGCGGGAGATCGCCCAGGAGGGGACGTGGCGGCGGATCCTCACCGACCCGGTCACCGGGAGGCTGGTGGACTACTCGCCGCAGACCCACGATCCGGGGCCGGTGCTCGCCGGGCACGTCCGGGCGCGGGACCGCTGCTGCGTCGCGCCGACCTGCACCGCCCCCGCCGCCGGCGCCGATCTCGATCACACCGTGGCGTATCCGGCCGGGGCGTCAGCGGTCGGGAACCTCGGCGCGCTATGCCGCCGGCATCACCGCGCGAAACAAGCCGGTTTCACGTTGCAACAAGACCGGCCCGGATACTTCACCTGGACCGCACCCACCGGGCGGCAACACCAACACCACCCGCCGGCTCTGACCGAACCCAGACCCCATTGGCGAACACTCCAACGGCCATTGCAATGAGCAAGATCAGCGGTGGACCTCCGGGGGCGCGGCGTCTGAAGCACACCCCGCCGAAGCGACGAGGGGAATCCCCGACACACCGGGGACTCTCTCTAGCTAGCTAGGCGGGCTGCCCGCCATCGGCGGCTGCCGACCCACCGTCGAACCAGTCGGTGCCACCGGACGAGGTGCCGCTGGACGACGGGCCGTTATCCGAGTTCGAGTCGCCGGGGCGC
>JBDUDX010000238.1:0-18633 GCA_040002735.1 Frankiaceae bacterium
GTTGGCGGCCGGGCACGAACAGCGGGCGCGCATCCCGGTGATGCACCCCGGCCGTACGGACATCATCGCCGCCGGTGCGCTGATTCTGGATCTCGTGGTGCAGCGGTTCGGGTACGCCGAGGTGGTCGTGAGCGAGCACGACATCCTCGATGGCATCGCGTGGAGTTCAGTGTCGTAGGGATCTGTCGGCGAAGCGGAAAGGAAGCGGCATGGGCGAGATGGTGCAGTTCGCCAGCAACGGGAGTTCGGCGCAGGGGTACCTGGCGACGCCGCCCGGCGGTTCGGGTACCGGGATCGTGGTCATTCAGGAGTGGTGGGGGTTGGTGCCGCACATCGAGTCGGTGTGCGACCGGTTCGCCGCGCAGGGGTACGTCGCGCTCGCCCCCGACCTGTTTCACGGGGTGAGCACCCGGGGGCCCGACGAGGCCGGGAAGCTGCTGATGGGTCTCGCCATGGACCAGGCCGCGAAGGACATCGCTGGCGCGGCGGCATACCTGACCGGCCGCAGCGACGTCACTGGCGCCGGGGTCGGTGTCGTGGGGTTCTGCATGGGCGGGAGTCTGGCCCTGTGGGCGGCCACGCTGTCCGACGACGTACGGGCCGCGGTGGCGTTCTATCCGGGGATGCCGTGGGAGCGGATGAGCCCCACCTGGCAGCGGTACGAGGGGAAGGCCGCGCTGATCCACGCGGATGAGCATGAGGGCGGGTCGGCCGCCGCCGGGATCCAGCAGGCCGCGGAGGCGATTCGGGCTGCCGGCGGCGAGGTGGAACTTGCCGACTACCCCGGCACCGAGCACGCCTTCTTCAATGACGATCGTCCTGAGGTGTACCACCCACAGGCCGCCGCCGAGGCGTGGCAGCGCACTTTGGACTTCTTCAGCCAGCGGTTGACAGCGTGACCTCAGTGACCTCAGTGACCTCAGTGACATCGTGACCTCAGCCGCGGTCGTCGAGACGCGGGGCCTGCGGAAGTCCTACCGGCACCGGAGCCGGTCCTCGCTGCGCGGGCATCTCCGACCGGCGCTGGACGGGCTGGATCTGCTGGTGGAACCGACCGCCGGTGGCGGCACGGTGCACGGCTTCCTCGGCCCCAACGGTTCCGGGAAGACCACCACGCTGCGGGTGCTGCTCGGCCTGGTCCACCGCGACGCCGGGGAGGTGCGGCTACTCGGCCACCCGGTACCCGCCGGATTGCCGGCCGCCGCTCCGGCCGTCGGCGCGCTGATCGAAGGCCCGCAGTTCTTCCCGCAGTTCAGCGGCTACCGCAACCTGCGGCTGCTCGCCGACGTTGCCGGCCTGCCCGGGCAGCGGATCACCGAGGTTCTGGAGCAGGTCGAGCTGCGGGATCGGGCCAAGGAGCGGGTGAAGGGGTACTCGCTCGGCATGCGTCAGCGCCTCGGTATTGCGGCGGCCCTGCTCAAGGCACCTCGGCTGCTGATCCTCGACGAGCCGACCAACGGCCTGGATCCGGCGGGCATGCGCGAGGTACGTCAACTGCTGCGCCGCCTCGGCGACAGCGGAGTGTCGGTGCTGCTCTCCTCGCACCTGCTGGCCGAGGTGGCGCAGGTCTGCGATGCGGTGACGATCGTGGCGCATGGCCGGACTGTGACAGCCGGCGCGGTGCAGGACGTACTGGCACGTGGGGCCGGAGAGCGGCGACTGATCGTCCGGGTGCCGGACCTGACCGCCGGGGCCCGGGCGCTCGATGAGGCGGGTATCACGGCGGAGGTGGAAGCCGAGCGGCTGGTCCTGCGCGGGGACGTGCCGGCCGCCGCGGTGAACCGGGTACTCGGTGAGCGCGGCCTGTGGCTCTCGGAGTTACGGGAGGAGACAGCTCTGTTGGAGGACGTCTTCCTGGCGCTGACCGGGGACCCGGCGACCGATGATCCGGCCGCGGAGGGGCAGACGTGATCCGGCTGGTACGGGTGGAGCTGCAGCGGTTGGCTGCCCGGCGCCTCGTGAAGCTCCTGCTGGTGCTGCTGCTGGTCGCCTTGGTGTCGACCGCCGCGGTGCAGGGGTGGCAATCGAACCGGGACGTCGCCGGGGCGCGGGCCAAGGCCGAGCAGGCCGCAGCCGGTATCAGCATTCCCCCGGACGCCATCGCGCAATGTGAGACCGAGGCCAAGGCGCAACACGTGCCGCCCGAAGCGCTGCGCTGCCGACCGGTCGCCGCGGATTTCTACCACGATCCGCGCCTGGTGTACGCCACCAACGCGCCGCTGTTCGCCAACGGCGGGGTGGGGTTGGGGCTCGCCTTCACCGGCATCGTGGCGATCGGGGTCATCGGTGCCGAGTGGGCGGCGGGGACGTTCGCCGCCCTGCTGTTGTGGGAGCCGCGGCGCCGCCGGGTACTGGTCGCGAAGCTCGCCGCCGTCAGCCTCACCGGGGCCGCGGTGACGGCGGCGATGGCGGCCGCGTTCACCGCTGTGGCCGCCGCGATCGCGGCCACCCGCGGCTCGATGGCCGGCCGGATCGGCGCGGCCACGCACATCGCTGTCCTGCACGGCGCTCGCGGGGTGCTGGTGGCCGCGCTGCTGGCGATCGTCGTCGGCTCGCTCGCCGTCGTCGTCCGCTCGACCGCCGGCGCGCTGGGAGTCGTGGCGATCTACGCGATCGTGGTGGAGAACGTTGTACGGGCGTGGCGGCCGCACTGGACCCGATGGCAACTCGGTCCGAACCTGATCGCGCTGATCAGTGGCCGGCTCGACCTGGAGCCGGTGGGAAGCGCACCCGGATCCGGACCGCAACAGCTCTTCCGGCTCTCCGGCGGCCGGGCCGGCATGTACCTGGTGGCGCTCGCCATAGTGGCGGCGGGCTGCGCCGCCGTGTTCCTGCAACGACGTGACGTGACGTGACTCGACGTGACGTGAGCGAGCAGGTCGGGCCGGTACCGCCGGGAAGCGGCTGGCCCGGCGACCTGGCCACCGCTGCGACGCCGGTGGCGGGGGACGCTGCGGAGGTCCGGCAGTTGGCGGCGGATGCCCCGACGTTGGACGAGCTCACCGCCCGGGTGACGGCCTGCCGGGCCTGCCCGCGACTGGTCGACTGGCGCGAGGCGGTGGCTCGGGAACGGCGGGCGGCGTTCCGTACCGAACCGTACTGGGGCCGCCCGATCGGCGGCTGGGGACCGACCGACGCGTCGATCGCCGTGGTGGGCCTGGCTCCCGCGGCGCACGGCGGCAACCGGACCGGGCGGATCTTCACCGGCGACCGCAGCGGCGACTGGCTCTGCGCGGCGATGCACCGAGCCGGCCTCGCCCGCCAGCCCACCTCGGTGCACGCGGACGACGGGCAGCAGCTGCTCGGCACCCGCGTGCTGGCGGTCGTACGCTGCGCCCCGCCGGCGAACAAGCCCACGCCCGCGGAGCGGGACACCTGCCGGCCGTGGCTCACCGCGGAACTCACCGCGCTGCGACCCACCTTGCGGGCCGTCGTCGTGCTGGGCGGATACGCCTGGTCCGCGCTCTGGCCGGCGCTCGGCGCGGCCGGGTACGAGATCCCGCTGCGGCGGCCGGCCTTCGGCCATCGGGTCCGCACCCATCTCCCGGCCACCGGGCCCGACGGCGGTACCCCGGTCACTCTGCTGGGCTGCTACCACCCCAGCCAGCAGAACACCTTCACCGGCCGGCTCACCGCGGCGATGCTCGACGATGTGTTCGCCGACGCGGGACGAGTGGTCCGGTCGCCGACCGGCCATACCGGACATGCCGGTCGTACTGGATAGCCTGGCGCTATGCCCAACTCCGGAGCACCCCCGCGCATCCTGCTCGTCGGCGGCGGCTACGTCGGCATGTACGCCGCCCTGCGACTGCAGCGCCGGCTGCGCGCCGGTGAGGCGACGGTTACGGTGGTCGATCCGTTGTCGTACATGACGTACCAGCCGTTCCTGCCGGAAGCCGGTGCCGGCAACCTCGAGCCGCGGCACGTGGTGGTGCCGCTGCGCCGCGTGCTGAAGCGGTGCGAGGTGCTCTCCGGGTACATCACCGGGGTCGAGCACGCCCGGAAGGTGGCCCGCTTCCAGCCGCACGAAGGCCCGCCGGTCGAATTGCCGTACGACGTCATCGTGGTGGCGCCCGGCTCGGTGTCCCGGACCCTGCCGATCCCCGGGCTGCGCGAGCAGGGCGTCGGCTTCAAGACCGTCGCCGAGGCGATTTACCTGCGCAACCACGTCCTCGCCAAGCTGGACATCGCCGCGTCGACCACCGATCCGGCTGTTCGCCAGCGGGCGCTGACGTTCTGCTTCATCGGCGGGGGATACGCCGGCGTCGAGGCGCTCGCCGAGCTGGAGGACATGGCCCAGTCGGCGCTGTCCTCATATCGCACCCTGCAACCCAAGGACATGCGCTGGGTACTCATCGAGGCGGCCGGCCGCATCCTGCCGGAGGTGGGCCCCGACCTCGGGGTTTACACCATCGAGCAGCTGGCGAAGCGGCGGATCGAGGTGCGGCTCAATACCCGGGTCAACTCGATGGCCGGCGGCCTGGTGGAACTCGACGACGGTACGACATTCGAGGCCGAAACCATCGTCTGGACCGCGGGCGTCAAGCCGAACCCGATGCTCGCCGCGACCGACCTGCCACTGGATGACAAGGGCCGGCTGAAGGCGAACGCGTACCTCAACGTGGAGGGCACCACCAACGTCTGGACCGCGGGGGACTGCGCCCGAGTGCCGGACCTCACCACGAAGGACGCCTTCACCAGCCCCAGCGCGCAACACGCCGTACGCCAGGCCCGGCTGCTGGCAGACAACGTGCTCGCGTCGCTGCGCGGGAAGCCGCTGGAGCCGTACGTGCACTCCTACGCGGGATCGGTCGCGAGCCTCGGGCTGTACAAGGGCGTGGCGCAGATCTACGGCGTGAAGATGCGCGGATTGCCGGCCTGGTTTCTGCACCGCAGCTACCACATGACGCGGATGCCCACGTTCAACCGCAAGGTACGGGTGCTTTCGGACTGGACGCTCGCGCTGTTCTTCAAGCGGGAGATCGTGTCCCTGGGAACGTTCAGCAACCCCCGCCGGGAGTTCGAAATGGCCGCGGAGGAGGCACCGCGTCCGGCCGCGGCCGACCGCCGGTGAGCAAGACCCCGGCCGCAAGCCGGCTGGAGCCGGTGGTATCCGCCCTGCTGGGGCGGGAGCTGCCGCTCGGGTTGCGGGCCTGGGACGGGAGCAGCGCCGGGCCGCCCGACGCGCCGGCCACCCTCGTGGTGCGTTCCCGCCGGGCGCTGCGCCGGCTGCTGTGGGCGCCGAACGAACTCGGCCTCGCCCGGGCGTACGTCTCCGGCGACCTGGACATCGAAGGCGACGTGTTCGCCGTACTCGACCTGGCCAACGCCGGGACGGATCGGCCCAGCCTGAGCATCGACCGCCGTACGCTCGCCGGCACCCTGCTCGCCCTCGGCGCGGTCGGCCCACCGCCGGCACCTCCGGCGGAGGAGATCCGGGTACGCGGCCGGCTGCACTCACCCGGCCGGGACCGCCACGCGGTGAGCTCCCACTACGACGTGGGCAACGACTTCTACCGGCTGCTGCTCGGCGAGTCCATGGTCTACTCCTGCGCGTACTGGCCGACACCGACCGCTTCCTTGGCGCAGGCGCAGGCCGCGAAGTGCGACCTGGTGGCGCGCAAGCTCGGGCTGCGCCCGGGAATGCGGCTGCTCGACGTGGGTTGCGGCTGGGGATCTCTGCTGATGCACGCGGCGCGGGAGTACGGCGTCTCCGGGGTCGGCGTGACGGTGAGCCAGGCGCAGGCCGAACTGGCCCGCAAGCGCATCGCCGATGCGGGTCTGGCCCACCGGATCGAGATCCGGCTGCAGGACTACCGCGACGTGGCGGACGGCCCGTACGACGCGATCTCCAGTATCGGGATGGCCGAGCACGTCGGCGCGCTGCGGTTCGGCGAGTACGCCGCTCGGCTGTATAGCCTGCTGCGCCCCGGTGGCCGACTGCTCAACCACCAGATCACGCAGCCGCGACCGGTCGGCGGCTCGACGCGTACCTCGTTCCTCAGCCGGTACGTCTTCCCCGACGGGGAACTGCTGCCGCTCGGCGGGGTGGTCCGGGCGTTGGAGGTGGCCGGGTTCGAGGTCCGCGACGTGGAGTCGCTGCGCGAGCACTACGCCCTGACGTTGCGGCAGTGGGTGAGCAACCTGCAGGAATCTTGGGATGCGGCCACCGTCGCCAGTTCGGCCGGGCGGGCGCGGGTATGGCTGCTGTACCTCGCCGGCTCCGCGCTCACCTTCGAGGCCGGGCGGATCTCGGTCCATCAGGTATTGGCCGTCAAGCAGAGCTCGACGGGACTCAGCGGAATGCCGATGACCCGGGCAGGCTGGCTCACCGGCTGAGCGCCGCCTATCGTGGCGGTACGGCGAGCCCCCGTAGCCCAACTGGCAGAGGCGTCGGACTTAAAATCCGTCCCAGTGTCGGTTCGACTCCGACCGGGGGCACCCGCGCGGTCGGGTACGAGCGCTATCGAAGTTGGGTGCGAAGTGCGACAAGTGTCAGAAAGCGTTGACCATCGCGGGTGGGGGTCAACGCTGATATCAGTGCGAGTCCGTGATCGGCCTGGTCAGCGTAGGCCAGAACACTGAGCTTCCGGACAACCGCGAGGTGATCGTAGTCGGTTTCTTGACGCGCTTGCTGTAGGCGAAGGAAGATTCCGGCGAGGCGTACCAGCTCGACGTTAGCCTGCAGCTCAGTGACCATCGGCTGCACGTGCTCACGACCGGCGCCTGGACGACCAGTGATCCACTTGCAGACTTCCGCCACGCGTCCGTGGTCAATAGAGCGCGCCAGCCGATAGCGGTCGTTCGCGTCAAGGGCTACTCCGAGTCGTGCCACGACCGCCAAGCTGATGCCATGAAAAAGCGCGTAGTACGAAGTAGAAGTTGATCGGCGGAGCCAGGTGAGCAGTGGCCGCCCTGCACCCGATTGGTGGTTCGCGACTTCCCGAGCGTGGGCAACCCATCGTTCCGGCCGGATCGGAGTGGGTTGTGTCACTCGTCTTCCGCGTCCGCTGAGAGGTCAGCGTCTGCAGGGAAGAGTCGAACGTGCCAGGGGGCGGACAGTTCCAATTCTCGGGCCCTGTTGTCGAACAGGTCATGAAGGGCCAGCAGATCGTCAACCGGCCAGCTGTGACCGTCCGATACGGCGGACAAGGTGAGGTCCAGGAAGATGGCGGTCGCCCCGTTGACATCTTCATCCGCTGTGACAGCGGCGTCGACCACATGCAGTGAACCCACGCGTTGCCCGATTGCCCAGCTCCGCCAGCGCCCTGCGGCCTCCGGAAGGGTGCGGATTGTCACACCCCTAGAGTACGGCCGGCCGGCGATCAATCCGGCACGCCTCGATGTGGTGCCGATGACGGAGGGCTGGCTCTAATGTGTAGGTCAGGAGCGAAAGGAGTCCACCACCCCGATGGCATCTCTCCGCAGCAGTAACCCCGCGTTCACCTCCGGCACCGGGTTCAACACCCCGAGCGCCAGTGAGCTGGACGCGATGTACGGCACCCAGCCGCGCATGACCATCGACGACGTCATCATGCACACCGCAGGGCTGATGGCCCTGCTCTTCGCCGCCGCCGTCGGCGGCTGGCAACTGTCGCCGAACAATGCCGGTCTCGGCTTCGCCGCCGGCCTCACCGCGCTCGCGCTGTCCTTTGTGATCGGGTTCAGCCGGGTGATCCGCCCCCCGCTGATGATCGTCTTCGCGGTTCTGGAGGGCCTGTTCATCGGCGCGATCAGCCGGGTGTACGAGACCCAGTACTCGGGCATCGTGACCCAGGCGTTGATCGGTACTGGCGTGATCTTCGCGTCGATGTTGCTGGCCTATCGCAGCGGTCGGCTCCGGGCCACCCCGCGGATGCGCAAGATCGTGTTCGGTACCCTGATGGGTGTGGTCGGGCTCAGCCTGGTCGACCTCGGGCTGCGCGCGTTCGGCACGAACCTGCCGATCCTCAACGACGCCACCCCGCTCGGCGTCCTGCTCAGCGTCGGGATCTTGGTGGTCGCCTCGCTGCAGTTCGTGCTCGACTTCGACTACATCGAGCGGGCGATCGCCGCCGGAGCGCCGCGCAGCGAAGCCTGGCGCGCGTCGTACGGCCTGCTCGTCGGGTTCATCTGGGTGTACCTGGAGCTGCTGCGGCTGCTCTCCAAGCTGCGCCGCTAACCGTCTGGCCAGTTCCGCGACTCCCCACGGGCGGAGCGCCGCCGGTCGTGCTCCCGCACGATCGCGACCGCGTACCCGTGGGGTAAGTCGTGTTCGGCGCGCAGCCAGTTCACCCGCTCCTCGGAGCGGATCAGGCCCGGGCCGTCGTCCAGACAGCGGTACCAGTGGTCGAGCGCGTGCCCCGTCACGTCGGGAATCCGAGCCACCAAACTCTGGTGGGTCTCCGCCGAGTGATGGAGCGACATGAGCGCCTCCGCAGGAGTAGGTGTCTGCTGTCAGCCTGCCCGACGTTCCGCCGCCCGGGCAAGGAGCCCGCAGCGATCGGAATCGATGGGGCTACCGTACGCCGTGCCCCCGACGCCCCCGACAACGATCCCGGAGTTCCTGGCCCGGGAGCTGGACCTGCTGGTGGCCCGGCTGCGGGACTTCAGCCCGGCCCGGTACGCCGCCCCGGCCACCCCGTTCGCGAGCCGGGCCGGCGCGCTGTGGCATCTCGCCGAATATCTGGTCGCGGCGGCCGGCGTCGATCGGCGGCTGCCGGTACTGCCCGACATGGCCGTGGCCGACGTGGTCGCGGTCACCGGGCATGACCTGTGCGTCGCGCTGGCTTTCGCGCCCGAACCAGCGCAGCGACTGGCAACCGCGGGGGCACTCGCCGAGGTGCTGCTGCACCGGTACGGGATCGACGGGGCCATGCCCGGTCGCCGGGCGTCGGCCGCTGCGCTCGCCGTGCTGGAGCCCGCCGCGCTGGATCCGAGAGGCGTGGCCGGCCCCGGCCAGCTGCTTCGGGTCGCGCGGTTGCGCTGCTCCGCGTACCGCTAGGACAGCCGTTCGAGGATCATGGCCATCCCCATCCCACCGCCGACGCAGAGCGTCTGTAATCCGAACTGCTTGTCGTGGAACGCGAGCCCGTTGATCAGGGTCGTGGTGATTCGCGCGCCGGTCATGCCGAACGGGTGGCCGACCGCGATGGCGCCGCCGTGCACGTTGAGCTTGTCCAGGTCGATGCCCAGCTCACGGTAGGACGGGATCACCTGGGCGGCGAAGGCTTCGTTGATCTCGAAGAGGTCGATGTCAGCGACCGTCATGCCGGCGCGGGACAGCGCTTGACGGGTGGCGTCGATCGGGCCGAGGCCCATGATCTCCGGCGACAGGCCGGTCATTCCGGTGGCCACGATCCGGGCAAGGGGCGTGATGCCGAGTTCCCGGGCGCGGATGTCGCTCATCACCACCAAGGCGGCGGCACCGTCGTTGAGCGGGCAGCAATTCGCCGCGGTGACCGTACCGTCCGGGCGGAATACCGGCGGCAGCTTGGCGACGGATCCCACCGTGACACCGGCGCGCGGGCCGTCGTCCGTGGCCGCGACGGTGCCGTCCGGCAGCGACACCGGCGTGATTTCGCGTGCCCAGAAGCCGTTGGCGTGGGCCTCTTGGGCGAGGTTCTGGGAGCGGACCGCGAACTCGTCCTGCTCGGCCCGAGTAATCCCCTTCAGCGTGGCGATGTTCTCCGCGGTCTGACCCATCGCGATATACGCATCCGGCAGCCGGCCGTCGCCCCGCGGGTCGCGCCAGCCCTGCGCGCGCCCGGCGGCCCGCTTCGCGGTTTCCTCCCGGGCGGCGTCGAATCGGGGGTTGCGGGTGTCCGGGTGGCTGTCGCTGGTGCCTTTGGCGAACCGGCTGACCATCTCCACGCCCGCGGAGAGATACGCATGCCCCTCGCCGGCCTTGATCGCGTGAAAGGCCATCCGGGTGGTCTGCAGCGAGGAGCCGCAGTACCGGCTGACCGTGGTCCCCGGCAGGGTGTCGTACCCCAGCAGGACGGCCACGATCCGGGCCAGGTTGAAGCCCTGCTCACCGCCGGGCAGCCCGCAGCCGAGCAGCAGGTCCTCAATCTCGGTTCCGTCCAGGGCCGGTACCTTGTCCAGCGCCGCTCGAACGACGGCTGCCGCGAGGTCGTCCGGCCGAAGATCGCGCAGCGAGCCCTTGCGCGCCCGGCCGATCGGGGACCGGGCGGTGGCGACGATCACGGCTTCGGGCATCGCTGCGCCTCCTTACTGCGGCCCGCGCGCCCACTGAACGCGGCAAGCGTCTCGGCGACGCTGCCGGGTTCCGCCACGCTAACCCAGCGGGTACCGCCGACGGGTCCACCGGGGCTGTAAGCGTCGCCGGTTGCCAGGACGACCACCGACGCTTGCAGCCCCTGCAGGACGCTCCCGGACCCCTCCCGGAAACCCCTCCCGGAAACCCCTCCCGGAAACCCCTGCCGGAAACCGCTACCGGACCGCGGCGCGGACGGCGGGCAGCAGCGCGCGGGACCACCGGGCGTACCCGCGGTCGGAGGGGTGGAAGCCGTCGGCGGAGAGCATGCTGGCGTCCGCCCGGAACGTCGGTCCGGTCTCGTGCGCCAGGTCCACGAACGAGGCCCCGGCGGCTGATGCGGCGCGGTGCTCGGCGGACGCGACGGCCCGGCCGCGGGCCGCTGCAATGAGGCGCAGGGGTTGCGGAAAGGCGCGTACCGCCCCGAGATCCGGGCAACCCGCGACCACGACGGCAGCGCCGGTGGCCCGCAACTCGCGTACCGCCGCCGTCAGCCGGGTCCGTACGGTCTTGAGGGACGTGAGGTGAGTGGCGTCGTTCGCGCCGATCAACACGACCGCGACGTCGGCCCGCCCCGGCTGCCTGCCGACGGCCGAAACCTCCCCGGCAAGATCCTTGGCGCGGGCGCCGGAGACCGCCACCGAGCTGAGGGTCACGGTACGGCCGGTGGCGGCGAGGCCGGCGGCCAGCTGGGCGCCGACGGTCGCGGTGGTGCTGCTGGCACCGACGCCCGCGGCGGTGGAGTCGCCGACCATCAGCAACTGCAACGGCGCCCGGCCGGCGGTGCCGTTACCGCTGCCGAAGGAACCAACGACCGGCGGCGCGGATTCGGCCGGCAGGTACGGACGGGTGGCGACGTACGCGGCTTCACCGGCGAGTACCGCGGCCGAGAGCGTCAGCACCGCCGCGCCGGCGCCGACCACCCGCCGGCGGGTCCGTCGACGGCTCCGGACGGTCGTGGCGGTCACCCGGCGGGCTGTTCGGCCGGGTCGATTATGCCGGCGGCCGCCCGGACGGCCGGTGCCATGGCGCCGGCGATGGCCTGGTACCCCTTGCCGGAGGGGTGGAAGCGGTCGAAGCACACCATCGCCGGATCGGCGCTGAACTGCTTGCCGAGGTGCGAGCCCAGGGCCACCGGGACGCCGCCCGCAGTGACCACGCCGATGGCCTGCGCCGCGGCCATCTGCGCGGACTTGACCCGGGCGAGGGTACGCAGCGGCTGCGGCAGCAGTGCCAGCGCACCGAGGTCCGGGCAGGTGCCGACGACGACCCGTACGCCCGCGGAGCGGAGCCGGGTGACCGCCGCGACCAGGTGCGCGACCGCGCGCTTCGGGGGGTTCCAGTGCGTCACGTCGTTCGCGCCGATGTTGATCACGGCGATGGTGTTGACGGATGGCTCCGTGCTCTCCCATACCCGGTCAGCGAGCGCCAGCGTGACCTGAACGTCGAGGTCGGCGCAGCGTGCGCCCTTGTACGCGAGCGTCTCCAGCGTGACGCGCCGGCCGGCGTCGGCGAGTTCGTTGGCCAGGATGGCGCCCGGCGTCTCGGCCGGGACGTCGGCGCCGAAGCCGGCACCGCCGGAGTCACCCAGCATCACCAGGCGCAGCGGTATGCCGGCCGGATCGCCGTACTCGCCGTCCGCCATCGGTGCCGCGGTGAGCGGTGGTACCGCGCGCCGGGCGAGTTTTGCTTCCAGCTTGAGCAGCGCGTACCCGGCTGCCCCCAAGGTGCCGACCATGCCGAGGCCGCCGCCGCCGTACGCGGCACCTCGCGTGACGGCCCGGGGGGGTGACCAGGACAACATGGGGTACTCCAGACTCTCGTTTCCGGCGCTGCTTCCATTCTCGACTCCGCACGTACGCTCTGTAGCGTGCAGGTGTCCGACTCTCTCGTCGATCTCGTCGGCAACACGCCGTTGGTGCGTCTGGCGCGCCTGGGCGCGGGGTTGCCGGCGCAGGTGCTGGCCAAGGTGGAGTACTTCAACCCCGGCGGGTCGGTGAAGGATCGGATCGCGCTGCGCATGATCACCGCGGCCGAGGCGTTCGGTGAGCTGAAGCCGGGCGGCACGATCGTGGAGCCGACCTCGGGCAACACCGGCGTGGGGCTGGCGATCGTCGCCCAGTCTCGGGGTTACCGTTGCATCTTCGTCTGCCCGGACAAGGTGTCGGCCGACAAGATCAACGTCATGCGGGCGTACGGCGCCGAGGTCGTCGTCTGCCCGACCGCGGTGGCACCGGAGCATCCGGAGTCCTACTACAGCGTCTCGGACCGGCTGGCTCGGGACAGCCCGGGCGGGTGGAAGCCGAACCAGTACGCCAACGTCAACAACCCCGAGTCGCACTACGAGACCACCGGGCCGGAGCTGTGGCGCCAGACGGATGGCCGGATCACCCACTTCGTCGCCGGCATGGGTACCGGCGGGACGATCACCGGCGCCGGCCGGTACCTCAAGGAGGTCAGTGGCGGCAGGGTGCAGGTGATCGGCGCCGATCCGGAGGGGTCGGTGTACTCCGGCGGCACCGGCCGGCCGTACCTCGTCGAGGGGGTCGGGGAGGACTTCTGGCCTTCCACGTACGACCCGACGATCGCGGACCGGGTGATCGCGGTCAGCGACCGGGACTCCTTCGGGATGACCCGGCGGCTCGCCCGGGAGGAGGCGCTACTGGTCGGCGGCTCCTGCGGGATGGCCACCGCGGCCGCCCTGCAGGTGGCCGCCGAGGCCGGACCGGACGACGTGGTGGTCGTCCTGCTGCCCGACGGCGGCCGAGGCTACCTGTCGAAGATTTTCAACGATGACTGGATGGCCGACTACGGCTTCCTCGCCACCGCGGGGGAGTCGACGGTCGGCGACGTGCTCAACCGCAAGGGGGCGCAGCTGCCGACGTTCGTGCACGTCCATCCTACCGAGGCGATCCGCCAGGCGATCGACGTTCTGCGGGAGTACGGGGTCTCCCAGATGCCGGTCGTCAAGGAGGAGCCGCCGGTGATGGCCGCGGAGGTGGTCGGGTCCGTGGTGGAACGCGACCTGCTCGATGCCCTGTTCACCGGCCGGGCGGCGCTGAGCGATCCGCTGGAGAAGCACATGTCGGCGCCGCTGCCGATGATCGGCGCCGGCGAGCCGGTTTCCGCGGCCCTGAAGGCGCTGGAGCAGGCGGACGCCGCGGTGGTCCTCGACGACGGCAAGCCGCGTGGAATCGTCACCCGCCAGGACCTGCTGGGATTCCTCAGCAGCCGCTAGGGTTCCGCCCGGTTCCGACGTCGCGCAGCAGGCTCGGTACAGTCCGGATCAGCGCTCCGAGATCAGCGGAGCGACTATCGAGGAACTGACGTGCAGACGCGATACCGCCCCGGTGGCCCGTACTTCGAAGACCTGGAAGTCGGGCAGCGCGTGCTCGACGCCCCGGCGCTCACGCTCACCCCGGCGCACGTCGCGCTGCACCAGGCGATCGTCGGCGAGCGGTTCCGGCTCGCCCTGGACGCCGGGCTGTGCGCCGCGGTGACCGGATCGACCGAGCCGATGGTGAGCCCGCTGCTGGTGGCCAGCGTGGCGATCGGCCAGTCCACCGAGATGTCCCAGCGGGTCCGGGCGAACCTGTTCTACCGGCGGCTCACCCAGCTGCGGCCGGTGCATGTCGGCGACACGCTCTCCACCGTGACCGAGGTCACCGCGCTGCGGAAGAACACCGTACGGCCCGGCAAGCCGGCCACCGGGCTTGCGGTGCTGCGGATCACCACGGTCAACCAGCGGGACGAGCCGGTACTGGATTTCTGGCGCTGCCCGATGCTGCCGCTGGCCGATCCGGCGGCGGCTGGGGACCGTACCGACGACGTCACCGTGACCGGGGAGCCGGCCGAGGACCTGGCCGCCGTGGTGCCGGCGCAGTGGCGGCTGGACGTGTGGTGCCTGGAGACGCCCGGTCGGCACGGGGAGGACCTTACGGTTGGGGAGTCCTTCGAGGTGCCCGGCGGCGATGTGGTGACCTCGGCGCCGGAGCTCGCCCGGATGACGCTCAACCTGGCCAGCGCCCACTACGACCCGGCGGTCAGCGCGTACGGTCGGCGGCTGGTGTACGGCGGGCACACCATCGCGCTGGCGGCCGCGGCGCTCACCCGGGCCCTGCCCAACGTGCTCACCGTGGCGTCCTGGCGGAGTTGTGACCATACCGGGCCGGTCTTCGAAGGGGACGTACTGCGGACTCAGGTGCAGGTCGAGGCGCTGCACCCGGTACGGGACGGGGTGGCGCTGGCCGACCTGCAGCTGACCACGACAGCGCGTGCCGACGCGGACGCCGAGCGGCCGGTGCTGGACTGGCACTGCGTCGCGCTGATCTGAAAGGTGCCAGATGGATGGCTTGCTGAGCGGCTTGCGGGTGGTGGAGGGGTCGGCGTTCGTGGCCGCCCCGCTGGGTGGGATGACGTTGGCCCAGCTCGGCGCGGACGTGATTCGCTTCGACCCGATCGGCGGGGGCCTGGACGCCCGCCGGTGGCCGGTGACCTCCGACGGTGTGAGCCTGTTCTGGGCCGGGCTGAACAAGGGCAAGCGGTCGATCGCGGTGGACATCCGATCGCCGGAAGGCCGGGAGCTGGTCACCGACCTGATCACCGCGCCCGGCGCGGACGCCGGCTGCTTCCTCACCAACTTCCCGCCGCGGGGTTGGCTGGCCTTCGACGCCCTCAAGGCGCGACGCCCCGACCTGATCATGGTCGTGATCGCGGGAAATCCGGACGGCTCCTCGGCCGTCGACTACACGGTCAACCCGGCCACCGGCTTCCCGTGGGCGACCGGTCCGGAGAACCTCTCGGTGCCGTTCAACCACCTGCTACCGGCCTGGGACGCGATCAGTGGCACGCTCTCCACCACGGCGCTGCTCGCTGCCGAGCGCTACCGTTCGCGTACGGGTCGCGGCCAGCTCGCCAAAATCGCGCTCTCCGACGTTGCCTTCGCCATGGTGGGGCACCTCGGCAAGGTGGCCGAGGTGCAGATCAACGCCTCCGAGCGGCCGAAGTACGGCAACTACCTCTACGGCGCCTTCGGCCGGGACTTCGCCACCCAGGACGGCAAGCGAATCATGATCGTGGCGCTCACCGGGAGCCAGTGGCACAGCCTGCGGGCGGCGACCGGACTGGACGAGGGCTTCACCGCGATCGAGCACCTGCTGGGACTGGACCTCGAGCGGGAGGGTGACCGCTTCATCGCCCGCGAGCTGATCGGCGCGCTGCTCAAGCCGTGGGTGCAGCGGCGGACGCTGGCCGAGGTCCGGGCCTGCTTCGATGAGCGGGGGGTGTCCTGGGGTCCGTACCAGACCTTCCGCGAGCTGGTGGAGACGGATCCGCGCTGCTCCACGGACAACCCGATGTGGATCGACCTCGACCAGCCGGGCGTGGGAACGTACCGGGTACCCGGTACGCCGATCGACTCCAGCGCGGTCGGGCGGGTGCCCCCGGGGCCGGCCCCGCTGCTCGGGCAGCACACCGACGAGATCCTGGCGACCGTACTCGGCCTCTCCGGCGCCGAGGTGGGGAAGCTGCACGACGCCGGGGTCGTCGCCGGGCCCGCTGCGGAAGGGTAGCGGGCCCTTCGAGGACGGCCGGGGTCGTGCAGGCTCCTCGGTGGGTGATCCATGGCGGATTGTGTTCGGATATCCGAGCGAAACTCGCCAACGATCACCAGCGGGGTGGCGGCGTCGGCGCGGCTAGGGTCGGAGCGGTGAGCCCATCGCGACGGTCCGGCACCAGCGGCTTCGACGCTGTCGGGTTCGACACTGTCGGGTTCAACACCAAGGCGATCCACGCCGGGCAGGATCCGGACCCGGCGACGGGTGCGGTCGTACCGCCGATCTACGCCACGTCGACGTACGCCCAGCATGGGGTGGGGGAGCATCGGGGGTACGAGTACTCGCGGTCGGCGAACCCGACCCGCACGGCGCTGGAGACGGCGCTGGCCGCGGTGGAGGGCGGCACCCGCGGGCTCGCCTTCGCCTCCGGCCTGGCCGCCGAGGACACCCTGCTCCGCACCATCTGCCGGCCGGGGGATCACGCGGTGATCCCGCACGACGCGTACGGCGGCACGTACCGGCTCTTCGCCCGGATCCACGAGCCGTGGGGGCTGACCTACAGCCCCGCCCCGATCGGGAACGTCGATGCGGTTCGGAACGCGATCCAGCCGCAGACGTCGGTGGTGTGGCTGGAGACCCCGACCAACCCGCTGCTCGGCATCGGCGACATCGCCGCGCTGGCCGCGGTGGCGCACAACGCGGGCGCGCTGCTGGTGGTGGACAACACGTTCGCCTCGCCGTACCTGCAGAACCCGCTCGCGCTCGGCGCCGACGTCGTCGTGCACTCCACCACGAAGTACATCGGCGGGCACAGCGACGTGGTCGGCGGCGCGCTGGTGGTCGCCGACCCGGAACTGGGGGAGCAGTTGGCGTACGCCCAGAACGCGATCGGCGGGGTGGCCGGCCCGTTCGACGCCTGGCTCACGTTGCGCGGACTGAAGACGCTGGGCGTACGGATGGATCGGCACTGCGCCAACGCGGAGCAGATCGTCGACCTGCTCACCGGACATCCCGCAGTCGCTTCGGTGCGCTATCCGGGGTTGCCCAGCGACCCGGGGCACGAGGTGGCCGCGCAGCAGATGAGCGGCTTCGGCGGCATGGTGGCGTTCACCCTGACCGGCGGCGAACCGGCCGCGCTGGAGGTCTGCGCCCGGACCAGGCTGTTCACCCTCGCCGAATCGCTCGGCGGCGTCGAATCGCTGATCGAACACCCGGGGCGGATGACCCACCTGTCCGTAGCCGGGTCGCCGTTGGAGGTGGACCCTGCGCTGGTCCGGCTGTCGGTCGGCATCGAGACCGCCGCCGACCTGGTCAACGATCTGGCACGCGCGCTGGGCTGACCGCCCGGCGCAGCGTCTCCGGGGCAGCGATCCCCAGCAGGCCCGCGGCGGCGAGCACCCCGGCGGTGACGCCGAACGCCGCGCCGTAGGACACCGAGTCCGCCAGCCGGCCGGCGATCAACGGACCGGTCACCGCGCCCGCGTCACCGGCCATGGTGAACGTGGCCACCACCGTGCCGCTGCGGCCGACGACGAGGTCACCGAGCATCGACGCCGGCGCCACGTGCAGCAGCCCGGAGCCGAGACCGAAGACGCCCAGCGCGAGCACGTACCCCACCGCCGTCGCCGGCAGGGCCAGCAACCCGACGCCCACCGCGGAGATCGTGCAACCGGCGAGCAGGACCGGCCGGCGGCCGGTACGGTCGGCCAGTCTCCCAGCCGGGAACAGGATGGCGCCGTTCATCCCGGCCACGGTGAGGAAGCCGATCCCGGTCCAGATTGGGCTGCGGTGCAGCGAGTCCGCGACGAACAGCGGTACCAGCGCGCTGCGCACGCCGTTCGCCATCCAGTCCGCGAACTGGGCGCCCAGCGCGGCCCGGTACGCCGGCATCCGTACCGCGTCGGCGAGCTGCAGTGGTGGCGGGGCGCCCGGCGCGAGCCGGTCGGCGAGTGGCGTGTCGCGGAGCTGGTACAGCCCGATGCTGCCGGCTATCGCCAGCGTGCCGGCGTAGAGGAAGAACGGCGCCCGGATGGATTCGCTGGTGACCAGGCCGCCGAACGCCGGCCCGGCGATGCCGCCGAGCAGGAAGCCGCCGGACCAGAGCCCGGTAGCCCGGCCGCGTTGCTCGGGCCGTACCAGCCGGATCAGCAGGCTGCTCGCGCTGATGCTGAACATCGCCGACCCGACGCCGCCGATTCCGCGCAGCACCAGCAGCTGGGCGTACGTCTGGGAGAGCCCGGCCAGCGCGCTGGAGATCGCGACGATGCCGATGCCGGTGGCCAGGATCAGCCGCTCGCCGAACCGGTTCACCAGCCGCCCGCCGGCCAGGGCGGAGGTGAGCCGCATCAGCGCGAAGACGCTCAGCACGGCACCGGCCGCGGTCCGCCCGACGCCGAACTGCCGGGCGAAGACCGGCAGGGCCGGGGCCACGAAGCCGAACCCGAGCGCCACCGAGAACGCGACCGCGGACAGTACGCCCACCTCACGCGGCAGGTCGCCCAGCAGGCGGCGCCGGGTTGGGCGGGTCTGCATGGTGCCCCCAACGGTCGAGACGAGGTGGTGAGCCGGCGACAGTGGAGTCCCCGACCGGTCAGGGCCGGTCGGGAGCTCCACTCCTTACGCCGACAAGGGGCTCACGGTCGGGCCAGGAGCCAGCCCACAGTACGACGACCCGCCGGCCAATCCCGGTCGCAGCCACGGTGCTGTGGAGGATCGCGCGAGCCAGAGGTCCGGCAGGGCTCCACAGCTCGGTACGAGCGCTGCCACTTAAGCCCGCTGGACCTTGTGTCGATGCCGGTCTACCCGGTGGGCGCACAGCCG
>JBDUDX010000239.1:0-14278 GCA_040002735.1 Frankiaceae bacterium
TACTCGCCATCTCCGAGCCATGAAACTCGCCGTGGGAGTACGTGTACTGGTAGCCGTCGGAGACTCTAGACACGCACTCTTGCGGCCGACAAGGCAGTGGGCTCGTAGCCATAGCTGGGTGGCTTGCCAGCGCCACATTAGCGATGATCAGAAGTGACGGCAATACGAGACGGAGCCAGCGCATCAACGAAACTCGGTGATGTCGATGATGTGCCATCCTGCTTTGCGCCATTTAAGGGAAACATTCTCATCAAAAGCGGGCTTGTGTTGGCGGAATCGGCGGACGATATGTCCGCCCTTATCGACTTCAGACCCCGGGAGCGACTGGATGGATACAGCGACAAGTGAGTAACCGTTGGCCGGAGACTGGGCAGATATCGAATGGACAGCCAAGGGCGCCGACGTGTTACGAAGGCCGTGGCGCCGAAGATACTCAAGGTACCTAACCGTTTCACCGCAAATACTGCAAGAGCTATCAAAGTACGTCGTTGTTCCGTCGTCGCGGCCCTTCCTGGAACTCTCGTTCACCGTCTCGTAGTAAGCGCGGACGAAGGCTGCTGCGCTCCTCGACGTGGGGGCTGTGGGAAGCCTTGGCTTGACGGCTGAAATTGGCGTTGACGTTGGAGCAGGGGTAGGGGTCGTCGCGTTACGGGAAGGCGCTGCGAGAGGCTTCGCTTGGCCTGTTCCCCCGGAGCTGCAGCCGGCTGCCAGCGCGGCAGTCACGAGCGCAGCCAGGAACGGGCGAATCGGACGAAGATGCATGGTTGGGCAGTCTATGGGTCAAGCGGCTCAGCCGCGAATCCGCTATCCACAACCCAACCCACGCTTCGCCGCGATAACCCACGACCTCAGCGCGCGCGAAGCACCGGCTCGGACGACGCCGGAGACGCACCGCTGGCGCTCGACCCGACAGCCACGCCGCCTTCACGTACGCCGAATCGGCCGTACAGCCGGCGCAGTGGGCCGGGTGCCCACCAGTTCGCATCCCCGAGCAGCGACATGGTCGCCGGTACCAGCAGGCACCGTACGAGAGTCGCGTCGACCAGGACGGCGAGTCCGAGAGTCAGTCCCATTTCCTTGATACCGAGCATCTGGCCCGTACTGAATCCGGCGAATACGACCACCAGCACCAGGGCGGCTGAGGTAATAATGCGACCGCTGCGTTGCAATCCGAGGGCCACCGCGTCGGCATTCGGTACGCCGGCGTCGTACAATTCCTTGACCCGAGCCAGTAGAAATACTTCGTAGTCCATCGACAGTCCGAAAGCAAAAACAAATACAATGACCGGTACCCAAGTCTCGATTGCGCCGGTGGAGTCGAAGCCAAGTAATCCGGCAAGATGTCCGTCCTGGAAAATCAATTTCAAAGCACCGAACGAGGCGCCGAGTGACAGTACGTTCATGATTAGTGCCTTGATGGGCACCAAAAGGGACCCGGTCATCAGGAACAGCAATACAAGGGTCGCCACCATGATCAGTGCGAGCGCCCAGGGCAGGCCGATAGTGACTGACCGAAGAAAGTCGACCAGATACGCGGCATTTCCGGTCACCAGCGTCGGGAAGTCGGGGCGGTCGGTACGCAGGGAATGAACGAGTCGCTGTGCGCCGGCGCCCTGGCTGTCCCCGACCGGAACCACATCTATCGCGCTGATCGGGCCGGTGACGTCGCGCGACACGGAGGCTTCGGCCACGGCGGGGTGCCGTCGCAACAATTGAGCGTAGGCGGCCACCCGCGGGTCAGACGCTGGTAACTCTGCGACCACGACGATCGGGTCCGCCGAACGACCCGGGAACCGGGTCGCCACCGTGTCGGCCACCTCTCGGGTCTGGAATGAACGCGGCAGCAAGCCGGGGCCGGCGTTGCGGAACGTTGCGCCGAGGAAAGGCAGCGCGGCCGCCGCCAGCAGGAGCGCCACCCCGAGAACCACCGGCAGCGGCCGCCGCTGGACCGCCCGGGTCAGCCGGGAGAAGAAGCCCTCCGCAGGTGGTGGTTGTGTCGGAACCTTGATCCGCCGCCCCCACATCGAGAGCAACGCCGGAATGAGCGTGAGGCCGGCAGCCAGCGCGACGAGTACGACACCTACTCCGGCGGCACCCATGGATCGGTACAGCGGGTCATCGAAGACAAACAGCCCGGAGAGACTCACCGCCACGGTCAGCGCCGAGAATGCGATGGTGCGACCCGCGGTCGCGCAGGTGCGCTCCACGGCAGCTGCGACGTCGGAGCCGCCAGCGCGTTCCTCTCGGAACCGGCTCACCAGCAGCAGGCTGTAGTCGATGGCGAGTCCGAGCGCCAGTACGGTCACGATGCTGATCACGTTCGGTGAGACGTCGATAAGGTAGCTCGCGCCGAGCAGTAGCAACAACGCTCCCGCGATAGACACCACCGCTCCGAGCAGCGGGATCGCGGCAGCGAGCAGGCCACCGAAGATGACTACCATCGCGACCAGAACCACCGGCAAACTGAGCCGCTCACCGTGGGTGAGGTCATTCTGCACAGACTTGTTGATCTCGCGGAACAGCAGCGCGTCGCCCCCGACGAGCACCTTCGCCCCCGGTGCTTCCCGCGAGACCGCATGGAGCCGCTGCGACACGCTGTCCAGGGCGCGGTCGTAGCGCTGTTGCGGGAGGTCGCGTTTCAGATCGACGGCGACGATGCTGGCCAAACCGTCGCGGGCGCGGAAAAACGGCACCGGCTCCTGGTACGTGTTCTGCACCGCCATCACGTCGGGCATTGCCCGCAGGTCGGCGGCGACCCTCGTCACCGCCGTCCGGACGGTCGGCGAGTCGACCGACACCCGGTCCACGACGGCGAGGATCCGGGTACCCGTGGTGGCGTGGTCGTCGAGCACGTTGAAACCGCGCACGGATTCGGTCGAGCGGGCGGCGCCCGGGTCATTGAGGCGGCCGAATACGGAACTGCCGATACCCAGGCCGGCCACCAGCAGCGCCAGCCAGGCAATTGCAACCAGGCGGCGATGGCGGTAGCAGAACCGGCCCAGCGCAGCGAACACCGGGCCAGTCTGCCGCAGTCGAGGTCTCGGTTCCGGTGCGTCGGCGGGCATAGGGTCGCAACCGTGCCGGACGACGACCTGTTCACCGCCGCCGGTGATGAAGCCGAGGCCGCGGTCGCGCCGCTGGCTGTCCGGATGCGACCCCGCACCCTCGACGAGGTGGTCGGGCAACAACACCTGTTGGGTCCTGGCACGCCGCTGCGCCGGCTCGTCGAGGGCGGGACTGCCCTGTCCCTGATCCTCTGGGGTCCGCCGGGTACGGGCAAGACCACCCTGGCTTACGTCGTGGCCACGGCGACCGAACGGCATTTCGTCGAACTGTCCGCGGTGAGCGCCGGCGTCAAGGACGTCCGGGCGGTGATCGAGGCCGCCCGCCGGGATCTCGCGATGACCGGCCGGCAGACGGTGCTCTTCGTCGATGAGGTGCATCGATTCTCCAAGACGCAACAGGACGCGCTGTTGCCCGCGGTGGAGAACCGCTGGGTCACCCTGATCGCCGCCACGACGGAGAACCCGTTCTTCTCCATCGTCTCGCCGCTGCTGTCCCGGTCGCTGCTGCTCACACTGGAGACGTTGACCGACGACGATGTGCTTACCGTGGCGACCCGGGCGTTGGCGGACCCGCGGGGCTACGGTGGGCGAGTTCGCCTTACTGATGAGGCGCAGGAGCACCTGGTACGGCTGGCCGGCGGCGATGCTCGACGGGCGCTCACCGCGCTGGAGGCGGCCGCGGTCAGCGAGACGATCGACCTGCCCGCACTGGAACAGGCGGTGGACCGGGCGGCGGTGCGGTACGACCGGGACGGCGACCAGCACTACGACGTGATCTCGGCGTTCATCAAGAGCGTCCGCGGCTCCGACGTCGATGCCGCGCTGCACTATCTGGCCCGGATGATCGAGGCCGGGGAGGACCCGCGATTCATCGCCCGCCGCATCGTCATCCTGGCCTCGGAAGATGTCGGTATGGCCGATCCGACCGGGTTGCCGGTGGCGATGGCGGCGGCATCGGCCGTGGAGCACCTCGGTCTGCCGGAGGGCCGACTACCGCTCGCCCAGGCCGTGATCCACCTCGCGATTGCACCGAAAAGCAACTCCGTGATCGCCGGCATCGACGCGGCGTCAGCCGACGTACGGCGCGGGCTGGCCGGTCGGGTACCCGCGCACCTGCGGGACGCGCACTACGGCGGGGCGAAAACGCTTGACCACGGCAAGGGTTACCGGTACGCCCACGACTTTCCGGGCGGCGTCGTGGCCCAGCAGTACGCGCCGGACTCGGTCGACGGCCGGGACTATTACACGCCGTCCCCGTACGGGGCAGAGCGTGGCCTCGACGAACGACTCGCGCGGCTTCGGGAAATCGTCCGCGGCGACCGATCGATCACGGGCGGTGCGGGAGAGTTTCGGCCACGGTGTACTCCGGAGCCGCCCAGCGACGCCGAGCGGGCGGCGTACGGCCCGGAGCGCTGACCTGGTCGGCTTCGGGGCGCTGATCGGCGAGGGCCGGACGCTTGTTGGCGCGGGCTTCTGTTTGCGCGAGGGGTGAACCATAGTGTGCGCGAGGACCGGATGATCTCCTTGGCGAGCTGTGTTGTTGCCGCGAGGGCTGTTTTGGCGGTTCCGGGTACCACTTCGGTCGCCAAGGAGATCATCGAGCGTCGTACGCCCGGAAAAGATCTCCTTGGCCCCCCGGGTCGCTGCCCGTCGGAGCACCAGCCCATCGCGCCGGCGGAACCGGGTTCTGTCGGCACCACCGACTACGCTTTCGGCGGACCGCCAGCCCAGGTGCCTCGCCGCCCGGGTGCCAAGCCAACAAGAGCGCCACCCAGAGCGTCCGTCGAAGGAGCCGCATGTCCGCCGGAGAGGTTGCCGGGCTGATCGTCGCCTGTGCCTTCGTATTGCTCGTCGGCACCCTCGCCATCCCGCTGCTGAAGTTGGGTGGGGTACTGACCGAGGCCCAGCGGCTCGTCGCCGATGTGGATCGGCAGACCGTACCGTTGCTCACCGAAGTGACCGGGTCGGTGAAGCAGCTGAACACCGAACTGGTCCGGGTGGACGCCATCACCGCCAACGTGCAGTCCATCTCGGGAAACGTCTCCGCGCTCACCTCACTGTTCGCGGCCACGCTCGGCAGCCCGGTCATCAAGGTGGCCGCGTTTTCCTACGGCGTACGTAAGACGGTGACGGAGCGGCAGCGCGGTGAGGTGGAGGCCCGGGTACGGGACCAGCTGCGGGCGGAGAAGGCGGAGCGTAAGGCGGCCAAGCGGAACCGCGGCGGATCGGGAAGCGTGCAAGCCTGATGGGTCGCGTCTTGTGGGTGGCCCTGGGTGCCACCGTCACCGTGCTCGCCGTCCGCCAGGCGGTGCGGCAACTTAACGGCGAGGAGTTCGGCGAGTTCCTCGCCCAGGTGCGGCAAACCGCGGCGGAGCGGGAGGCCGAGTTGCGCGCTGCGCTCGGGCTCGACGGGCGGCACGACGTGGTCGATGTCGTCGATATCCACACGGTGGATAACCGTTCGGCCGATGCCGGCATCGTCGGGGAGAATCACTAGATGCAGTCCGAGGAGATCCGACAGCGTTTCCTGCGCTTTTTCGAGGCGAACGGCCACACCGTCGTCCCCTCGGCGAGTTTGCTCTCCGCCGACCCGACGACGCTGTTCATCATCGCCGGGATGGCGCCGTTCAAGCCGTACTTCCTCGGGCAGGAGCCTGCGCCGTACGCACGGGCGACGAGCGTGCAGAAGTGTGTCCGGACCCAGGACATCGACGTGGTGGGAACGACAGCCCGACACGTCACCTTCTTCCAGATGGCCGGCAACTTCTCCTTTGGGGACTACTTCAAGTCCCAGGCAATCCCGTACGCCTGGGAACTGCTCACCGGTCCCGTGTCCGACGGCGGCTTCGGCTTCCCCGAGGACCGGCTCTGGGCGACGGTCTATCACGACGACGATGAGGCCGCTGATATCTGGACCAAGACGGTCGGCGTACCGGCCGAGCGGGTGCAGCGTCGCGGCAAGGAGGACAACTACTGGTCGATGGGCGGCCCCGGACCGTGCGGACCGTGTAGTGAGATCTACTACGACCGGGGACCGGCATACGGCCGGGAGGGCGGTCCGGTCGCCGACGAGGACCGGTACCTCGAGGTGTGGAACCTCGTCTTCATGCAGTACGAACGCGGCCCGGGGGAGGGCTACGACTACCCGATCCTGGGCGATCTGCCGGCGAAGAACATCGACACCGGGCTCGGCATCGACCGGATGGCGACGGTCCTGCAAGGCGTGGACAATATCTACGAGACGGACCTTCTCCGCCCGATTCTCGACCTGGCCGGCGAGCTGGCCGGGGTCAAGTACGGCGCGGAACAGTCCGCCGACGTCCGGTTACGGATCATCGCCGACCACACGCGCACGGCGACCATGCTGCTCGCCGACGGTGTGATCCCCGGCAATGAGGGTCGCGGGTACGTGCTGCGCCGGCTGCTGCGCCGGGTGGTCCGCAGCATGCGGCTGTTGGGGTACGGCGACCCGGTGATGGGCGCGCTCGCCGGCGTGGTGCGGGACACCATGGGGCCGTCGTACCCGGAGCTGGTCACTGACTTCGGCCGGATCGAGGCCGCGGTCGTTGCCGAGGAAGAGTCCTTTCGGACAACTCTGGTGTCGGGTGAGAGGCACTTCGCGCGGATGGTTGCCGAGCGCCCCCAGCGCATCTCCGGCGCGGACGCGTTCACGTTGCACGACACGTACGGGTTTCCGGTCGAGATCACCCTGGAGATGGCGGCCGAAGCCGGTCTCAGCGTGGATGAGGACGGCTTCACCCGGCTGATGGAGGAGCAGCGCCGCCGGGCGCGAGAAGACCGGCTCAAGACCCGGGGCAACGCCGACGTCTCGGCCTATCGGGCGCTGCTCGACGACGCCGGTCCGTCAGCGTTTACCGGGTACGACGAAGTGGTCTCTGAGGGGACGGTTCGCGGGGTCCTTGCCGTCGGCGACTCTGACGGTGAGGTCGAGGTGGTGCTGGACCGCACCCCGTTCTACGCCGAATCCGGCGGTCAGCTCGCCGACGCCGGGCTCATCCGGCTCGCCGATGGTACGGAACTGGAGGTGTACGACGTTCAGAGGCCGGTCGGCGATCTGATCGTTCACCGGGCCCGGGTACGGCACGGCGAGCCGTTGGTGGGGGCTGAAGCGGTAGCTGAGGTTGACGTTGAGCGTCGACGCTCGATCTCCCGATCGCATACTGCTACCCATCTTGTCCACCAGGCGATCAGGTCCGCGCTGGGCGAGACGGCCGCGCAAGCCGGGTCGCTGAACGCGCCGGGGCGGCTGCGATTCGATTTCTCCGCGCCCGGAGCCGTGCCGGCGAGCGTGCTCGCCGATGTCGAGCAGCAGGTCAACGAGATCCTGGTCGCCGACCTGCCGGTTCGGGCGTTCGTCACCACCCAGGCCGAGGCCCGCAAGTTGGGCGCGATCGCGTTGTTCGGGGAGAAGTACGGCGACGCGGTAAGGGTGGTGGAGGTGGGCGACTACGCCCGCGAGCTGTGCGGCGGCACGCACGCCCAGCGCTCCGGGCAACTCGGTGTCGTCAAGCTGCTCGGCGAGTCTTCGATCGCGGCGGGCACCCGGCGCGTCGACGGGCTGGTGGGCATCGACGCGTTCCGCTTTCTGGCGCGCGAACACGTCCTGGTCAATCAGCTTGCCGATCAACTCAAGGCGCGGCCGGAGGAGCTGCCCGAGCGGATCGCCGCCACCGTCGCCCGGTTGCGGGAGGCGGAGAAGGAACTGGAACGCATGCGCGCAGCGGCCGTACTCGGTGCTGCTGCCGGTCTGGCGGCGAACCCCACGGACGTCTTCGGCGTTGCGGTGGTGACCTCCGAAGCGCCGCCGGAGACGAGTGCCGAGGATCTGCGCCGCCTCGCCCTCGACGTTCGGGGGCGGATCGACCCGGCTCGTCCGGCCGCCGTGGTGGTCGGATCGGTCACGAAGGGCCGGCCGGTGGTCGTGGTAGCGGTGAACGACACGGGTCGGCAGTGGGGCCTCGCGGCCGGCGCCTTGATCCGGGGCATTGCGCCGGTGCTCGGTGGTGGTGGCGGTGGCAAGGACGACGTGGCGCAGGGGGGTGGCACGAAGCCGGAGGCGCTCGGCGCCGCCCTGGACGCGGCCCGCGACCTCGTCGGTCGGCGGGTGACCGGCGGGTGACGCCGGCCGTGCGGGCACCGGGGTACGGCAGGATCCGGGTGCCGACCTGAGGCGCGGGGTCCGGATCGGTGTCGACGTCGGCTCGGTGCGGGTCGGGGTGGCGCTCAGCGATCCGGACGGGCTGCTCGCCACGCCGCACGCAACGCTGCAGCGTGATTCCTCCGGGCGAAACCGTCCGGATCTGCGGGCCCTGGTCCGGCTCGCGGAGGAACGAGACGCGTTCGAAGTCGTCCTCGGCCTGCCGCTGTCGCTCTCCGGGCGGGAGGGTCCGGCAGCCGCTGCCGCCCGGCAGTACGCCGCTGAACTGCGAGCAGAACTAGAAGGTTCAGCGCTGCAGGTTTCGGTTCGGTTGGTCGATGAACGGCTGAGTACCGCGCAGGCTGCCCAACTGCTCCGTCGGAGTGGCGCCGCCGGTGGCGAACGCCACAGGCGTACTGTCATCGACCAAGCTGCCGCGGCAGGCATCCTGCAAGCGGCTCTGGACAGCGAGCGGGCGACCGGCTCGCCCGCCGGAGAGGCGTTCGAATGACCGCTTTCGGGACGACTGCCGGATGACGACCGATCTGGACCTGGGGCTGCGCCACGAGGATGAGGTGCCCGGGCGAGAATCCCGGCGCTCGGTCGGCACGCAGGTCGGCCGGGGCCTGATTCTGGCGCTGATCGTGCTGGCGTTGCTTGCGGTGGCCGGTGTGGTGATCCTGGGCATCCGTACCGTGTCGCGGATGCTGACGCCTGGGGACTACACCGGGCAAGGGACAGGTGCGGTCACCATCCGGGTACGTACCGGGGACGCGGCCACCGACATGGCGGCCACGCTGGCGGACCAGCACGTGGTGAAGTCGGCGGAGGCCTTCCGCCGCGCGGCCAGCAAGGACGAACGGTCAGCGAAGATCCAGCCCGGCTTCTATCGGCTGCGCTCGGAGATGAGCGCGTCCGCGGCGCTTGCGCTGCTGTTGACGCCGAGCTCCCGGGTCTCCACCCGGGTCGTCATCCCGGAAGGTATGACCCTCGACTCGGCGCTGCTGACGATGGCTCGCAACGCCCACCTCCGGCTCGCCGATCTGAAAGCCGCCGTACGGAAGCCGACGTCGATCGGCCTGCCGGCGGTGTGTCGCGGTCGGGTGGAGGGCTGCCTGTTCCCGGCCACGTACGACTTCTCGCCGGGCACCTCGGCGGTCGACGCGCTCCGCCAGATGACCGGACGGTTCAGCGAGGCCGCGGGGGAGGTCGGCCTGGTGCCGGGCGCGCGGTCGTTGCGGATGAGTCCGTACCAGGTGGTGACCGTGGCGTCCCTGCTGGAGAAGGAGGTGAAGCTGCCCGCCGACTATCCGAGGGTGGCGCGGGTGGTCTACAACCGGCTCGCCCAGGGCAAGCCGCTGGAGTTCGACTCGACCATCGTCTACGTCACGCACAATCGCACCGGACGGGTCTCCCGGGTCGATACGCGGACGCCGTCGCCCTACAACACCTACCTGCACAAGGGGCTGCCGCCGACCCCGATCAACTCTCCCGGAGAGCTGGCGTTACGGGCGGCGCTGCACCCGGCCGCCGGCAAGTGGATCTACTTTCTCACCGTGGACAAGACCGGCCGCAGCGCGTTCGTCGCCACATACCCGGAGTTCCTGAAGTTGAAGGCGACCGCGCGGCGCAGCGGCGTGCTGTGACCCGCGGGCGGGCCGCGGTACTCGGTTCGCCGATCGCGCACTCGCTTTCTCCGGTGCTGCATGCCGCCGCGTACGCCGAGCTCGGGCTGGACTGGACGTACGAGGCGATCGAGTGCGATGCGCCAGCGCTGCCTTCGACGTTGGACCGGCTGGCCGAGACCCATCGGGTGCTGTCCCTCACCATGCCGCTCAAGGAAGCTGTGTTGCCGCTGCTGGACGATCTTGCGCCGGACGCCCGGACCCTCGGCGCGGTGAACACCGTGCTGTTTGACGACGGTCGGCGGTTGGGCGCCAACACCGACGTGGTGGGCGTCCTGGCCGCGCTCGACGAGTTGGGCGCCGATCCGGCGGGGCAGCGGGTGGCGTTGCTGGGAGCCGGCGGCGCCGCTCGGGCGGTACTCGCCGCGCTGGCCGCCCGCGACGTTGGCCCGGTCGCTGTGGTGGTTCGCGAACCGGCCCGCGCCGACGGGTTGCGCGCGTTGGCCGGAACCCTCGGGGTGTCCATCACGGTGCGGGGATGGAGCCTCGAGGCGCTTGCCGGGCAGGCGCTGGTGATCTCGGCGGCGCCCCAGGTAGCTGTCCCGGCCGAGTGGGTGTGGCCGGCGGGCGCCGCGCTGCTCGATCTGGTGTACGCGCCGTGGCCCACCCCGCTGGCGGAGCTGGCGGAAGCGGCCGGCGCGCGCGTCATCGGTGGCCTGCCGATGCTGGTCGCTCAGGCGGCGGAGCAGGTACGGCTGATGACTGGCCGCCAGCCGCCCGTTGAGGAGATGCGCCGGGCGGGTGAGGCGGCGCTCAGAGCACGAGTCGGGTGACCGCGTGAATGGCGAGCCCAGCGAGCGAGCCGACTAACGTTCCGTTGATCCGGATGTACTGCAGGTCGCCGCCCACCTGCAGCTCGACCTTGCGTGAGGTCTCGTCGGCATCCCAGCGCTCCACCGTGTCGGTGATGGTTCGGGTCAGCTCGTCTCGGTAGTGCGTGACGACGTAGCCGGCGGCGTCCTGGAGCCAGCGGTTCGCCTTGGCGGCGAGCACCGGGTCGGCGGCCAGGCGTCCGCCGAAGGAGACCAGCGCGTCCGTCGCCCGCAGCCGCAACTCGCTCGTCGGGTCATCGATCAGTTCCAGCAGGAGCGACCGGCCGGCGGCTACCAGGTCACCGAAGGCCCGGCGGATCTCCGGATGCTCAAGCAGGCTGGTCGTGAGGTCTTCCAGGTGGGCGATCGTCGCCGGGTCGGTCCGTAGATCATCGGCAAACGTTGCCAGGAAACGGTCGATTCCCTGCCGCCAGGCGTGGTTCGGGTCATCGACCACCTCGCCGGAGACCCGTACCAGCTCGGCGTAGACCCGGGTGGCGACGCGCTGGTCGAGGAAGTCCGGAGACCACAGCGGGGCCTGGGCAATGATCAGTTTCATCATGGTCTCGCGGTTCGCGGCCAGCCAGTTGTGCAGCCGGTCGATCCCCACGTCGACCAGCCGATGGTGGGCGCCGTCGGCGACGATGCGCTCCAGTACGTGGCCGAGAGGCGGCCCGAGCGAGACCCCGGCGAGGCGCTTGAGGACAGCCCGTTCCAGCACGGCATGCACGTCCTCGTCGCGGAGTACGTCCATCGCACTGCGCACCGCGACCGAAACTTCGGCGGTGACCCGTTCGGCGTGGGCCGGCTCGGCCAGCCAGGACCCCAGCCGGCCAGCGACATCAGCTCGGTGCAGCCGGTCCCGTACCACCTCCTCGGAGAGGAAGTTCGTCCCGACGAAGTCGCCGAGGTTGCGGCCCAGCGCGTCCTTGCGGGTAGGGATGATCGCGGTGTGCGGGATGGGCAGCCCGAGTGGCCGGCGGAACAGCGCGGTCACAGCGAACCAGTCCGCAAGCCCGCCGATCACGCCCGCCTCGGCTGCGGCCCGCAGGTAACTCACCCACCCGGGGCCGCCGCCACGCTCCACCCGCCAGGTCACCACGTAGATCACCGCGGCCAGCACCAGCAGTCCGGTAGCGACGGCCTTCATCCGGCGCAGGTTGCGCCGCCGAAGCTCCTCCGGCACCGTCATCAGATGCAGCACCATGGGATTTTCGCTGACGGAGGGCACGACCAAACTTACCCAGGACGGCGCTACTCTTCCTGCTACCTACCGGGGAGGCCGTCATGGATCCGAAGAAGACCGCTGTCGTGCTCATCGAGTTCCAGAATGACTTCACCTCAGCGGGTGGGGCGTTGCACGACGCGGTGGCGCCCACGATGGAGTCCACCGGCATGCTGGCCAACGCCAAGGCGGTGGCCGAGGCGGCGCGAGCGGCCGGCGCGACGGTGATCCACGCGCCGATCACGTTTGCGGAGGGTTACCACGAGATCAGTGATCATCCGTACGGCATCCTCAAGGGTGTCGTGGATAGCAGCGCGTTCCGCAAGGACTCCTGGGGCGCCGCCATCACCGACGAGCTGGCGCCCGGGAAGGGCGACATCGTGGTCGAGGGCAAGCGCGGGTTGGACACCTTTGCGAGCACGAATCTGGACTTCATCCTGCGGAGCAAGGGCATCGACACGGTGGCGCTGGGCGGCTTTCTCACCAACTGCTGTGTCGAGTCCACCATGCGTACCGCGTACGAACGGGGCTACGACGTCGTCACGCTCACCGACTGCGTCGCGGCAACCAGCGTCGAGGAGCATGACAACGCCATCCGTTTCGACTACCCGATGTTCTCCAAGCCGATGAGCGGCGGCGATTTCACCGAGCTGCTGCATGGCGGCTGACCTCCGCAGTCACGACGGCCCGCCGGATGGCGCCCCGGCAAGGAGCCGACCGGGCTCGGGGTTGGCGTCGGGGGGCTGACGTGGGCAGCCGCCATCGTCCTTCGTGGAGCAGCCGATGGTGATGACGACACAGCAGGGTCAGGTTCTCCAGCGACGTGGCTCCGCCGTCCGCCCAGTGCTTGATGTGGTGGGCATCACACCACGGTGGCGGACGGTCACACCCGGCGAAAGTGCAGCCGCCATCACGCACGACCACCGCCTTGCGTAAGGCAGGCGGGACGGTACGGGTACGCCGGCCGACGTCCAGGACCTCGCTGGGTCCTTCGGTGATGATGCGGCTGACCGCCGCGTCGCACGCCAACCGGCGGGCAGCCTCGCCGCAGATCGGCCCAGTCCAGTCCACGTCGGCTGCCGGAGCCGGTGCTCGCGCCTCCAGGGTGGCCAGGTCGACGGTCACGGTGATGTGCGGGCGTTCCCCACCTGTCTCCGGCAACTCGCCGCCGTCCAGGGCCCGTCGGGCCAACTCCACGAGCGCATCAGCCCGGCGTTGGCCCGGTGTCCGGGAATCGTCGCGGTGCGGGGCGGATAACGCATGCAGGGCGGCGAGTACCACGGCGCCGTCGTCCGGGGCCAGAAGCCCGTCGAGGGCCACGGTGCCGGCCAGGGTGGTGCTCACGGACAGGTAGCGACGCTCGTGGATCGCCTCGGCATCGTGCAGGGACGTCTCGGCGTCGACCACGTGCCGCCAGTGCACCGCGAGGCGGCGTAGGTGCTGGGGATGCAGATGCGTGGCGGCCTCGACGAGGGTGGCCTCGGCTTCCGCGACCAGATTCGGGTCTACGTCGGCGGTGGCTCTCGACAGTACGGCGACATGCCGGTAGGAGATATCGCCCGCCGCGAGCGCCGCGGCCGTGGCCGGCAGCGTATCCACCAGCCGCCGTGCGCAGCCGACCCGTTCGCTCGCTTCCGCCGGGGTCAGGTGAGCGTGGTGCTGCAGCCAGGCCGCGGTGGACGCGCTGCCTTGGGCGTCCGCGCCGCCTTGGCGGTCGAAGCGTTCCAGCCGACGAAGCCATTGAGCTTCCAGTCGGGCCAGCTGCCGGCCGAGGTCCAGCAGCTCTGCTCCCAGCGCGGCCGTACCCGTCGTGTCGAGATCAACGGCGGCCAGAGCGTCGAGAACATCCGACAGCACGACGGTCGGCGCCTCGGCGTCCCTATCACTCGAACACATGTTCGAAGGATACCGAATGGACCACGGATTGTCCAGTCGAGGATCGGGGCGATGATTTCCGCGGATACGAGCGGTCTGAAGTGTTGCCGGCCGCACACCGGGTGCGGCCACATCAGAGGAGCGCCGCCATGCCCAACAACGCCGAAGGCAACTACGTCGACATCTACCTCCTGCCGGTCCCGCTGGCGAACCTCGACGCCTACCGGGAGCAGGCCACGACCTTCGGGCAGGTCGCCAAGGAGTACGGGGCGCTGAGCTACCGCGAGTTCGTGAGCGATGACCCTGGAGAAGGGATGACCGCGGAGGAGGGGACGGCGTTGACCGCCGCGGTCGCGGAATTCTCCTCCCGAGCGCACCGCGATGAGGTCATGGGCAACGTGCTCGCCGACCCCCGGGTCGAGGCGCTGATGCAGGGCGAGTCGCCGGCGGACATGACC
>JBDUDX010000240.1:0-13096 GCA_040002735.1 Frankiaceae bacterium
CGTTGGTGGCCGGGAAGGACCCTGATGTCGCAGCGGAGTCGGCACTCGCCGGGCTCCGCGCCGCCGCGGCCTCGCCCGGCGCGCCGCGTCCGGTGCTCGCCGCGGATCTGCTACCGGAGCGGACGATCGACGGGGACCCGGAAGCCCGGCGACTGCTGCTGGAGGAGATCTACATGCCGCTGGCCCGCGCCGGCGGGGCGCTGCTGGAGACCGTCGGCATGTACGTGGAGACCGCGGGATCCATTGAGGGCGCGGCCCGAGCCCTCTTCGTCCATCCCAATACGGTTCGATACCGTCTACGACGCGTCACCGACATCTGCGGCTGCCTACCGGCGAACCCTCGGGATGCCTTCGTCCTGCGGGTCGCGCTGGTGCTGGGTCGACTGTCGACCACACCCACGACTTTGTAGGGTTCCTACAACGACCAGGCAGCGACTTGGTGCACGGTCACCGCGACGCGAGGTGACCCGCCCGGGCACTGTTAGAGGATGTTCGCACTTCTTGCCCCGGGTCAGGGCGCCCAAAAGCCGGGTTTTCTGACGCCGTGGCTGGAGTTGCCCACCGTGGCGAACCGGCTGCGCTGGTGGTCCGCGGTCACCGAACTGGACCTGATCCAGCTCGGCACCACCGCCGATGCGGAGACCATCCGGGACACAGCGGTGGCCCAACCGCTGTTGGTGGCGGCCGGCCTGGCAGTAGCCGCTGAGCTGCTCGATGGGCCGGTACGCGGCGCCGTCACCGCCGGCCACAGCGTCGGTGAGTTCGTCGCCGCGGCCATCGCCGGGTCGCTGGCGCCCGAGGCCGCGCTTGTGCTGGTGCGGGAACGTGGCCGGGCGATGGCCGCTGCCTCGGCGCTCGCCCCGACCGGCATGTCCGCCGTACTCGGTGGGGACCCGGCCGAGGTCGCGGCCGCGCTGGCAGCTCTGGACCTCTGTGCGGCGAACCAGAACGGTGCCGGCCAGGTGGTCGCCGCCGGCCCGCTGGATGCCCTGGCACGGCTCGCGGAGGATCCGCCGGCCAGAGCGAGGGTACGGCCGCTGTCGGTCGCGGGTGCCTTTCACACCTCGTACATGGCCCCCGCCCGGGATGCGCTGGCTGCGCTGGCGCCGGGCATCCCGGCGCGCGACCCGCGGATGACCATGGTGTCCAACGCGGACGGCTCGGTGGTGAGTTCCGGACCGCAACTCGTGGAGCGGCTGGTAGCGCAGGTCGCCGCGCCGGTCCGGTGGGACCTGTGCATGCAGACTCTCGGCGACCTCGGCGTCAACGCGGTGATCGAGTTGCCCCCGGCCGGGACGCTCACCGGCCTGGTCAAGCGTGCCCTGCCCGGCGTGGAGACGCTAGCGCTGAACTCGCCGGCGGACCTGCCGGCTGCCCGCTCGCTGATCGCCACCCACCCGGCCCCGTCGGTGACCGAACATGCACCCGCCTGGCGCCTCGTCGTCGCCCCGCTCGGCGGGACGTTTCGTCGGGAGCCGGTAGCCGCCGGGGATGTTCTGCGCACCGGTGCGGCGCTCGGAGTGATCGGCAACAACCGCACCGAGCAGCGGGTCGAGGCGACGCACGGCGGCACCCTGGTGGAGTGGCTCGCCGAAGATGGTGACCCCATCACTGCCGGTCAACCGTTGGCCCGGCTGCATCCCGAGGCGGCGCACTAGTGGCCGCGTCCGCTCAGCCGGCTCCGTCGTCGTCCCCGCCGGCACTGCAGCTCACCCACCCACCGGGCGCCGCTGGAGCGCGCATCGTCGGGCTCGGTGACTACCGCCCCACCCGAGTGGTGACGAACGAGGAACTGTCCCGCCGGGTGGATACCGACGACCAGTGGATCCGGGAGCGTACCGGGATCGCGGAACGGCGCATCGCCGAGTCCGAGACCGTGGCGGACATGGCCACCGAGGCGGCGGCGAAGGCGTTGGCGGACAGTGGGCTGGCGGCGGGTGAGATCGATCTGATTGTGGCCGCGACCTGTTCGGCCGAGAACCGACTGCCCGGCATCGCTGCGGTGGTTGCCGGTCGACTAGGAATGCCGGCGCCGGGCGCGTACGACCTCAACGCCGCTTGTGCCGGGTTCTGCTACGCCCTGGCGAATGCCGCGGACGCCATCCGCGCCGGGAACGCCCGACGAGTGCTCGTCATCGGCGTGGAGAAGCTCTCCGACATCACCGACTGGGACGACCGGAGTACCTGCATCATTTTCGCCGACGGTGCCGGCGCAGCCGTCGTCGAGGCGAGTGACTCGCCGGGGATCGGCCCGGTGGCCTGGGGCAGCGACGGAGCGCGCAGCGACACGATCACCTGCCTGGCCGACGACCCCTACCTGCGGATGGAAGGCCCGGCGGTGTTCCGCTGGGCGACCACATCGCTCACCGCGGTGGGTCGTCGCGCCTGCGAGCTCGCCGGGATCACCACCCGCGACCTCGACGCGCTCGTTCTGCATCAGGCGAACCTGCGGATCATGGACTCGCTCGCTCGCTCGCTCGGCGTCCGTGACAAAGTTCTGGCCAGAGACATCGTCGAGGCCGGCAACACCTCCGCCGCATCGATCCCGATGGCCATGACCCGGATGCGCAACAGCGGGGAGATCGCCAGCGGGGATCTGGCGCTGCTGCTGGCCTTCGGCGCCGGTCTCACCTACGCCGGGCAGGTCGTCCGGATTCCGTAACCGCGTGTCGACGAACCCGTCCGACACCACCGTCACGAAAGGAAGCACATGCCCGCCTCAGAGAGCGACATCCTGCAGGGCCTCGCCGAGATCCTCAACGAGGTCGCCGGTGTCGACGTCGAGCAGGTCACCCCGGAGAAGAGCTTCATCGACGACCTCGACGTCGACTCGCTGTCCATGGTGGAAGTCGTCGTCGCGGCGGAGGAGAAGTTCGAGGTACGCATTCCGGATGACGACGTGAAGAACCTGCGGACCGTCGGCGACGCCGTGTCCTACATCAAGTCGGCCGGTGTCGCCGCGTGACCCAGGTGCACGACGACGTCGTGGTCGTCACCGGCATCGGTGCGACCACGCCGCTCGGTGGTGACGTACCGAGCACCTGGGAAGGACTGCTCAGCGGAAAGTCCGGCGCCCGCCGGCTGACCGAGGAGTGGGCGGAGTCGCTGCCGGTACGGATTGCAGCACCGGTGGCCGTGGAACCCACCACCGTGCTGGAGCGGGTGGAGGCCCGTACCCTCGACCGCTCCCAGCAGTTCGCCCTGGTGGCGGCCCGGGAGGCCTGGCGAGACGCCGGGTCTCCGGACGTGCCGCCGGAGCGGCTTGCAGTGGTGATCGCTTCCGGCATCGGCGGCGTGCTGACCTTGCTGGCCGCGTACGACGTACTGAAGGAGCGCGGTGCCCGGCGGGTGTCGCCGCATACCGTGCCGATGCTGATGCCCAACGGGCCGGCCGCCACGGTGGGGTTGGAACTCTCCGCCCGCGGTGGGGTGCACACCCCGGTCAGCGCCTGCGCCTCGGGTGCGGAAGCGGTGGCGCTGGGCCTGGATCTACTCCGGCTGGACCGGGCGGACGTGGTGGTCGTCGGCGGAACCGAGGCGTCGATCCACCCGCTGCCGCTCGCCGGCTTTGCGTCCATGCGCGCCCTGTCCAGCCGGGAGGACTTCCCCGAGTTCGCCTCCCGCCCCTACGACAAGGGCCGCGACGGCTTCGTCCTCGGCGAGGGCGCCGGCGTACTCGTGCTGGAACGCGGCGCAGCGGCGACCGCGCGGGGTGCCAAGCGGTACGCCGAGGTGGCCGGCGCCGGGATCACCTCCGACGCCTTCCACGTCGCCGCCCCGGACCCGGTCGGAGCCGGCGCGGCCCGGGCGATGGCGATGGCCCTCACCGACGCCGGACTCACTCCTGCCGACATCATCCATATCAATCCGCATGCCACCTCCACCCCGGTGGGTGACCTGGCGGAGAGCGGTGCCATCCGGACCGCAATGGGCGCGGCGGCGGACGGCGTACCGGTGAGCGCGACGAAGTCGATGACCGGGCACCTGCTCGGCGCGGCTGGGGCGGTGGAAGCGATCTTCACTGTCCTGGCACTGCACCACCGGTTGGCACCGCTGACCCGCAACCTCGATGATCCGGATGACCAGATCGACCTCGACGTCGTCCGCGTCGACCACCGGCCACTTCCCGCCGGTGGCGCGGCGTTGTCGAACTCGTTCGGCTTCGGCGGCCACAACGTGGCGTTGGCCTTCCGGAGCGTTTCGTGACACTTCTGGATGCCGCCGTCAACGCGGCGCTCGACGCCGAGACCAAGCCCGCGCTGCCGCCCGACGCCCGCGGCGCACTGGCCCGACTCAGCGGGCTCTTCGACGAGGGCTCGCTGAACCTGCTCGCCCCGGCTGATGACTCCGGAGTGCTCGCCGCCGGCGGCCGGATCTCCGGCGCGGACGTCGTCGCGTTCGCCAGCGACGCCACCGTGCAGGGCGGCGCCATGGGCTCGGCCGGCTGCGCCCACATCGTCACCGCCTATGCGGCTGCGGTCGACGCCGGCGTGCCGATCATCGGGTTGTGGCACTCCGGCGGCGCCCGGCTGCGCGAGGGCGTGGTGTCCCTGCACGCCGTCGGTCGGGTGTTCTACGCCATGACCCAGGCGTCCGGCAAGGTGCCGCAGATCTCCGTCGTGCTCGGTCCGGCGGCCGGTGGCGCGGCGTACGGACCGGCGCTCACCGATCTGGTCATCCTGGGACCCGCCGGCCGGGTCTTCGTCACCGGTCCTGATGTCGTCCGTTCGGTTACCGGTGAAGACGTGGACGCGTTGCGTCTCGGCGGACCGGAGCCGCACGGTCGCCGGAGCGGCGTGGTCCACATCGTCGCCGAGACCGACGCCCACGCGATCTCCTCCGCTCGGGAACTGGCCGTACTGCTGGCGGAACAGTCGCACTTCGGCGCCAAACCGGCCGCGGAAGTGGATCTGGGCGACCTGCTACCGGAGAACGCGAAGCGGGCGTACGACGTCCATCCGCTGATCAACGGGCTGCTCGACGGTCCCGGCGTGGAACTGCACGCCAAGTGGGCGCCGAACATCGTTACCACCCTGGGCCGCCTCGGCGGCCGGACGGTCGGCGTGGTGGCGAACAACCCGCTGCGCCTCGGCGGCTGCCTGGACTCCACGTCGGCGGAGAAGGCCGCGCGCTTCGTCCGGATGTGCGACGCGTTCGGCGTACCGCTGGTCGTGGTCGTCGACGTACCGGGGTACCTGCCCGGTGTCGGGCAGGAGTGGGAAGGCGTGGTCCGACGCGGCGCCAAACTGCTGCACGCCTTCGCCGAGTGCACCGTCCCGCGGGTGACGCTGGTGACCCGCAAGGCGTACGGCGGGGCGTACATCGCGATGAACTCGCGCGCGCTGGGAGCCACCCGGGTCTTCGCCTGGCCGACCGCGGAGGTCGCCGTGATGGGGGCGGTGGCCGCGGTACGCATCCTGCACCGGCGAAAGCTCAACGAGGTCACCGACGCGCAGCGGCCGGCACTGGAGAACGAACTCGCCGCCGAGCACGACGCGTTCACCGGGGGTTTGCAGCGGGCGATGGACATCGCCGTGGTCGACGAGATCGTGGAGCCCAGCCGTACCCGGGGCGCGATCATCGTTGCGCTGGCGGCGGCACCGGCGACCCGCGGGGCGCACGGAAACATCCCGCTCTGAACCTGCGGATAGCAGCCCGGCGATCCGGGGCGGAGCAGACACGCCCGGTGGTACCGGCACCGGCGCTGGTACTGGCCGCCATCGCCTCCGTACAGATCGGGGCCGCGCTGGCGAAACAGCTGTTCGCCACCGCGGGTCCGGGGGGCACCGTGCTGCTGCGCCTCACGCTGGCTGCTGCTCTGCTCCTCGCTCTGGCCCGGCCTTCGCTGGCCGGAATTAGCCCGGACCACCGCCGGCTGACGATCCTCTTCGGCCTGGTCCTCGGCGGGATGAACTTCGCCTTCTACGAAGCCGTCGACCGGATCCCGCTCGGCGCCGCGGTGACGGTGGAGTTCCTCGGGCCGCTCACCGTCGCCGTTTTCGGGTCCCGACGCCTGCTCGACGCCCTGTGGGTCGTCCTGGCGGGCGCTGGCGTGGTGGCCCTCACCGAAGGCGGGTCGGGCCGACTGGCCCCGGCAGGCGTGGTACTGGCTGCGGTCGCCGGAGTCTGCTGGGCCGGATACATCTTGCTGGGTTCCCGGCTCGGCGCGGCGTTCCCCGGCAACGTCGGGCTGGCGCTCGGCTGCGCGGTCGGCGCCGTGGCAGTGGCGCCCTACGGCATCATCGACGGCGGCACGGCGCTCCTGCGACCGGAGGTCCTGGCGGCCGGCCTCGGGGTCGCGGTGCTGTCCAGCGCGGTGCCGTACTCCCTGGAGATCGCCGCGCTGCGCCGGATGCCGACCGCGGTGTTCGGCGTCCTCATGAGCGTCGAACCGGCGATGGCCGCCCTGGCTGCGTTCGTCATCCTCGGCGAGCGGCTCGCCCCGCGCCAACTCGCCGGCATCGTGCTGGTCTGCCTGGCCAGCGCCGGAGCCACGCTGAGCCGGCGGCGGCGCGGCTGAGCGGGTCCGGCGCTGTACTCCGGGCTGAGGTTGCTCAGCCGACCAGAAGCATGATCAGCGTGCGCGGCCCGTGGACCCCTTCGACCCGGTTGAGCTCGATGTCACTGGTCGCCGACGGGCCGGAGATGAACGTGATGGGCATCTCCGGAGCCAGACCGGCCACCGCCTGCGGTACCGAATTCACCACCGAGTCCACGTCGACCACACACAGGTGCCAGTCCGGCACCAGGCTCAGGGCGCGGCGACCGCAGACCTCGTTGCTGTCCAGCACGATCGTGCCGGTTTCCGCGATGCCGAGCTTGGCACCGGTCACCGCGCCGTCGAGCGCGTCGAGCTCGTCGATGGACAGCGCCGGTGCGTCGACGACGGTGTTGAGCCCGGCGACCCACTCCGGCGGCAGCCCCGCCGGGATGCCGACCCGCCGGTCACCCACTTCCTCGGCTATCGCACCGGCCAGCTCCGCACGCCCGACCCGGCGTACCTTCGCCTTGTAGTCCGCGACCCGATCCGCGAACCGCTCGATCACGTCACCGCTGTCGTATTCGACGCGGTAGTTGCGGACCACCGTCTCCGCTGGCGCGGCATTCGACACCGCGGACCGGATCCGCGTGAGTACGTCCTCCCGGGCAGTCACGAGTGGCCCTCCTTCCACCAGCTGCGGAACGACTGCGGCGCCACGGCAAGAGGGCCGCGGACCGAGGACCACGGCCGGAACACACTGCCGAACGGGCCACCGAGCTTGCCGAGCTTCTGCGCGGTCTCGTACCGACGCTTGTCGCCGAAGATCCACGCCAACGTGCGAAACGCCGTGTCGTTGATCGAGAAGTGGTCGTGGGACTCCACCGACTTCGAGCGCAGGTGGACGAGCACGGTCGGTATGTCGATCTTGACCGGGCAGACTTCGTAACACCGGCCGCACAGCGAGGACGCGTACGGCAGGGACTCGCTGCCCTTCATCCCCTGCAGGAGCGGGGTGAGGATCGCGCCGATCGGCCCCGGATACACCGAGCCGTACGCATGGCCGCCGGTCCGCTCGTACACCGGGCAGACGTTGAGGCAGGCCGAGCACCGGATGCACTGCAGCACCTGCCGGCCGATCTCATCGGCGAGCGCGTTCGTCCGCCCGTTGTCCATCAGGACGAGGTGGAACTCCTGCGGCCCGTCCCCCGGCGTCACGCCGGACCAGATCGACGTGTACGGGTTCATCCGCTCGCCGGTGGAACTGCGCGGCAGCAGTTGCAGGAAGACCTCCAGGTCCTGCCAGGTCGGCAGCACCTTCTCGATGCCCATCACCGAGATGAGGACCTCGGGCAGGGTGAGGCACATCCGCCCGTTGCCCTCGGACTCCACGATGACGATGGACCCGGTATCGGCGATCCCGAAGTTCGCTCCGGACACCCCGACCTTGGCGCTGAGGAACTTCTTCCGCAGGTGCTGGCGGGCTGCCATAGCGAGGTCGCGTGGTTCGCTGGACGTGGGCTCGAGTCCGGACGCTTGGAAAATCGCCTGGATCTCGTTGCGGTTCTTGTGGATCGCCGGCACCAGGATGTGCGATGACTCGTCGTGCCCCAGCTGAACGATGAGCTCGGCGAGGTCGGTCTCCCAGGCGCTGATGCCCTGCTCGGCGAGCGCCACGTTGAGGTCGATCTCGTCGGTGAGCAGCGACTTGATCTTCACCACCGAGTCGACGTTGTGCTGGCGAGCGATCGAGGCGACGATCGCGTTCGCCTCGGCGCCGTCCCGGGCCCAGTGCACGATGCCGCCGGCGGCGGTCACGGACGCTTCGAGCTGCTCCAGGTGCTTGTCGAGGTCCCGCAGGGTGGCCGACTTGATCGCCCGGCCCGCCTCGCGGAGTTCCTCCCAGTCGGGGAGTTCGTCGACCACCCGCTGTCGCTTGTCCCGGATCGTGGTGGTGGCCTTACGCAGATTGCGCCGGAGCTGGGTATCGGCCAGTTTAATCTTGGCAGCCGCCGGAAATGGGGTGAGGCGGCGCCGGGGCCACGGCATCGGCACGGTGCGGGTCTCGAACTCGCCGGACACCACATCGTCACCAGAGGCCCCGTGCGAGGTGACCGGCTTGCCGTCGGGCGTACCGGGGGAAGCCAGGATGTCGGTCATGGCGTCTTCCTCACCTTCTCGGCCTTCGCCATGTCGGCGATCATCGTGTTGGCCCTCATCGTGTTGGCCATCATGGAGACGCCAGAATCTCGGCGATGTGGGTGGTGCGTACGCCGGCTCGGGAATGCGTCAGACCGCCGCCGATGTGCATCAGGCAGGAGGTGTCCACTGCGGTCACCACCTCAGCGCCGGTGTCCAGGACGTGCCGCATCTTGTCGGCGAGCATGGCCGCGGAGACGTCCGGGTTCTTCACCGAGAAGGTACCGCCGAATCCGCAGCACTCCTCTGACGAGGGGAGCTCGACCAGGTCCAGGCCGCGAACTTCCTTGAGGAGCCGGTACGGCCGGTCCCCCACCTTGAGCGCCCGCAACGAGTGGCAGGTGGAGTGGTAGGTCACCCGGTGCGGATAGGAGGCACCCACGTCGGTGACGCCGAGTACGTCGATGAGGAACTCGGTGAACTCGTGCACCGGGGGCCCGTCGAAGCCCAGCAGCATCGGGTACCCCTCACGCACGGTGCCGGCGCAGGAGCCGGACGGCGTGACGATGGCGTCATAGCCGGCGAACACCTCGTTGAACCGCCTCGCCAGCTTCTCCGCCTCCGGCCGATAACCCGTATTGAGGTGCATCTGGCCGCAACAGGTCTGTTCCATCGGGAAGTCGACCTCGCATCCGAGGCGTTCCAGCACGGTTACCACCGCCTTGCCTACGTTTGGGAAGAGGGTGTCGTTGAAACAGGTCAGAAACAGGGCCACGCGCACAAGGCAGGACCCTAGACCACCTGAGCGACGCGATTCACCGGGGCAAGGTATCCGGCCTTACGGTAGCCCTCCAGTTCGGCGTCCCACGGCGCACCGAGAAGGTCCGCCAACCGGGACCGAAGGTCGCCGCCGGCGTCAAGGAGCGCCCGGATGTGATCCTCACCGATCATGACGTCACCGTTCGCGCTGATCGCCGTCGCGAAGAGCCCCAGGGAGCCGGTGTAGCTGTACCGCCAACCGTCACAGCCGGGGGAGGCGAGTTCGACGGTTTCGAAGCGCAGCGGCTGCCAACCCTTCAGCGCCGACGCGAGTCGGGACGCCGTTCCCACCGCGCCATCCCACTCGCACTCCGCACGCAACAAGCCGGGCGTGGCCGCCTGCGACCATGCCAAATCGATCGGTGCGCCGAGTACGCGCGCCACCGCCCAGGTGACGTGCGGGCACAGCGCAGGTGGGCACGAATGCACGTGCAGAACCCCGCGAGCGGTCACCATTACCTCCGGACGGTTGTACGACGAGGATCGCCTTCCCCTGCGGCCTCATCGAATACCCGTAAGCAACAGCGATGTCATTCTGCCCCATCGGCGCTCCGGCTGAACAGCCCTTCGCCGACAAAGATCGGGCTAGTCGACGGTCAGGGCACCAGCCGGGACTCCCGATGCGTCTTCCACTCCACCAGCACGTTCGTCGCGTCGTCCTGAAGACGGTGGGCAGGCCAACGGGACAAGCGTGCGCCGACCCCGGACCAGCAGCGGATGGGGATGTCCGCAGTTGACCCACCGGAAACGACCCGAGGACAGGTCGAGTTCAGCGAGGACACCGGTGACGAACTTGTCCGGGCCGAACTCCTCCGCCATCACCGCATCGATGTCGAGCACGGCCGCCGTGAGGCCCCGCCCCGACCGGCGGGCGTTGCGGTACGCCGCGATCGTCACCGCAGCGAGCACACCGGCGCCCAGTCCGTGCCCCATCGCATCGAAGATGGCGAAGCGCGCGGAGTCGCCGTCGACGGCGTAGTCGAAGATGTCCCCACCGACGCTGTAACACGGCTCGACCCGGCCGGTGATCACCACCCGGTCGGTGCCGAACGTGAGCGGCGGCAGTAGCTGCCACTGCATCTCGGCAGCAATGGCCATCGTTTCCGTCCGCGCCACCCGCTGCAGCGCGTCACCGTACTGGCCTTTACCGATGAGAAGCTCACCCAATAAGGCCGCGAACTCGACGCACCGCTGCCGCAATCCAGGTGCACTGACCGTGGGCGGGAACGTCAGCCGCAGGACGCCGAGGCGATCCACTCCGTCGAGAATCGGTAGCAGTAACCGCCATCCGGTTTCATAGGCGGTGCTGAGCACTTCCACGCGCCGGAAGGCGCGCCCGCACAGCGAGCCTCCACGTCCAGTGGCAGGACGGTCGCACTGTTGGCCGGTGCTAGGTGCTGCAGCTGGCGTTGGCCGCAATCAATGAGGAAGACGCCGGCCAGCCGGGCGCCCAGATGCGTTGCGGCGTCGACGACGATGTCTGCCAGTTGGTCCGGACTCGCCAGCTGCGACCGTCGAAGTAGTTCGGAGAGGGCATTCGCTGTTTCCATCAAAGGGCAACATAACGCGGTCGCCCGCAGACGAGGTGGTCAGCGGAAGTGGAGGCGGCGCTAATCGCTCTCTTGGCGGGCTTCGAGCAACGCTACGGCGGCCGACAATGTCGCCCGCATTCCGGCCGCAAGTTCATCGGCGCGCTCCTGGACGAATTCGGCCTCACGATTCGGATACTTCTCCATTGCTCGACGGAGATAAGAAAATCCCGGGCCGTGCGTGAACCGCTGGGCCACGTCGGTACCGCCGTGGTGACCCGGTACCAGGTCGTACCGCCACCAGGCGGTCGGCTGCGCCGGGTCGCCGGCCGCCCAGCCGAAGGCGGTCGGGGGCTGGTAGACGTCGACCGTGCACGGCATTGTCCACTCCCGCCCGTTCCGCACGTTGCGGCCGGTGAACTGCGCGCCGAGTGTTCGGCCGGGGGTGGTCCAGCGTGATTCGACGTTCTCGGGTCCGAGGCCAGCCATCCGCTCGATGTCGGTGAGCAGCATCCAGACGCGTTCGATATCGACGGGAAAGTGGTGCTGCACTTCGATCACCATGGTGTCCGCCGCGCCCATGCCGGCATCCTGCCAGAACGGGCCGCCGGTCGCTCATCGGGCGCGCGCCGGGAAGTATCCGCCGACCGATCGACCGCGCCCAGGAGCGGCCGCTCGCGTACCGTCCTGCCATGACCTACACCGCCGCAGACGACCGCTACGACGCCATGACCTATCGACGTTGCGGGCGCAGTGGGCTGAAGCTGCCGTTGTTGTCCCTGGGCTTCTGGTGGAATTTCGGCGATGATCGGCAGTTGGAGACCTCGCGGGCGATCATGCGCCGCGCCTTCGACCTGGGCATCACCCACTTCGACTTGGCGAACAACTACGGCCCCCCGTACGGCAGCGCAGAACGCAACGCAGGCACGATCCTGCGCGGGGACTTCCGGCCGTACCGCAACGAGCTGGTGATCTCGACCAAGGCCGGCTGGGACATGTGGCCGGGGCCGTACGGGGATCTCGGGTCGAGGAAGTACCTGCTGGCCAGCCTGGATGACAGCCTCGGGCGGCTCGGGCTGGACTATGTCGACATCTTCTACTCCCATCGTCCGGACCCGGACACTCCGCTGGAGGAGACGATGGGGGCGCTCGATACCGCCGTGCGCTCCGGCAAGGCCCGGTACGTGGGCATCTCTTCCTACGGCCCGTCGCGGACGGCGGAGGCGGTACGGATCTTGCGCGAGTTGGGCACGCCACTCCTGATCCACCAGCCGTCGTACTCGATGCTCAACCGCTGGATCGAGGAGGGCTTACTCGACGTGCTGGAGCGTGCGGGAGTCGGCTGCATCGGCTTCACCGCGCTGGCGCAGGGCCTGCTCACCGACAAGTACCTCGGCGGGGTTCCGGCCGACTCCCGGATGAACCGCTACTTCTCGCTCACCGAGGAGGCGCTCTCGGAGGACAACCTGGCCCGGCTTCGCGGCCTCGCCGCCGTGGCCGAGCGACGCGGTCAGTCGCTGGCCCAGATGGCGTTGGCCTGGGCGCTGCGGGATCCGCGGATGTCCTCCTTGGTCACCGGCGCGAGCAGCGTCGCGCAATTGGAGCAGAACGTGGCCGCGCTGGATCGGCTGGAGTTCACCGCCGAGGAACTGGCGCAGATTGACGAGTACGCGGTCGAGGGCGGCATCGACATGTGGCGGTCCCAAAGCCAGGCGTGACACCCGGCCGGGATGCCATGACTCGGATACCGGAGCAGCGGCTACTCATGGTGAGCGTGCGCATTCGGAGGGTGCAGATCCCGGATAACCCCCATCGGAACCAGACGGCTACCGACAACGGTGGTGGTTGTTCGCCAAGCGACACCGCCGGACTCCGCCGGACAGCTAGAACCGGAGTAGCGAGTGCGGCTCTCGGCCGGCTCCTCGCCCCGCGAACCGCGGCGGTGGCATCGGCGGCGGCTCGGGGAGCTCTCACATGCGACGTCCGAAACTTCCTGTCGCCCACGTTGGGCCGACTCCTTGGCTACTCCAACGGATGGCCGTGGGAGCAGCCGCCGCGGTGGCCGCGACCGCAACAGCCGCACCGGCGTTGGCGGCATCGCAGGTGGGGCGAGCCACCACCGTCTCTGCCT